>JAYSQA010000129.1:0-3218 GCA_043721775.1 Rhodobacterales bacterium | reverse complement strand
GAAATGACAAAACGCTCAGCCCGCATTCATGCCGCCTCAAAAGGAAGCTTGAATCACGATATCCACACCATGGGAATCCTAAATGTCCACAGGCGCTAGGCGATACGCTTAAATATCCTTTTTCAGAAGCCTGCTAAGTCCCCAAAATTACCGACTTCGCCGCCAGATCGCCGCCGCGCCACAGGTACAACGCGGCCAGCGGCTGTGCGCCCACCTGCATCGCATGGGGCACCCAACTGGCATGATGGACCGCTTGTCCCACCGCGACGGGCATGAAATCGCCCTGCCCCTGCTGCCAGAGGGCCGTGCCATGGATCGGCAGGTAAATCTCTTCGGCCTCATGGGCGTGGGCGGGGTAAAGGACACCCGGCGCCAGTAGCAAAACTCCGCAGGCAATCCGTTCACTGGCCATTGGGCCACGCAGGCCCACGAACTCGCTCCAGCCATAGCCGTTCAGGAAATCAGCCCCGAAATCACCCGCCCCATAGGTCTGCCGCCACTGCATCTGCCCCGCCGCCGCCCGGATCGCCCCCATCACCCCTCCAGCGTCCACCCCGCCAGCGTCCATGGCGTCCAGCCAGCGGCACACCGGCAGCATTGCAGGCTCCAGCACACGGTGACGGCCCAGTTGCGGCCACTCCGCCAGGAACGAGCCCGCCTCGGGCACCGCCGCAAAAGCCTGCCGCACAAGACGCAATATGTCCTGTCCTGTCGCGTCCTGCATTTACCCGCCCCCCATACTGCGCCGAACTTCAGCCTAGCGCAGCCGGGTGCCATCGCCCAAAACTATTCCTGTCCGGCGGTACTTTTACGGCCGGAACCGGGGCGCAAAGCCCAAGGCCCGGCCGTTCAGGCGTCAGGTGTTCACAGCACCTGCTAACCACCGCACCCCACTCACCGCACCCCAACCGCCAAACCCCGGACCGCACCAACCGGCGCCGGCGCCGTTGCCGTTGCCGGACGAGCCCGCCTTCGGATGAACCATTCCGCCACGGCAAGGTTCAAAAGCCAGGCCGCCCCCATCAGCAAGGCTCGCGGCAGTTCGGAAGGCATCCCGACCAGAAGTATCCACGGCAGTTGTGTTGCCGCCTGCGTGCCTGCCCCAAGGCCAATGGCATAGGCCCGCATCATCCAGGCCCGGTGCTGTACGACATCGCGGCGCAGGATTGCTGCGACCCCCAGAGCCATGGTCAGCACCATGGCCGCGCCAAACAGCAGCCGGAAGAAGTACAACAGCAGCCCGTCATTCGGCCCGTAAGGATAGAACTGGTTCATCCACAACCCCGACAGCCCCGCCACGATATCGGCGGGCGCCAGCATCCGCCCGGCAACCCGGTGCCAGCGCGGAAAGCGGCGGGCAAAGCCGGGCCAGAACTGCAAGGCGCCCAGCACGATGAACAGACTGCCGCCGACGATATGCAGTTGCACCGGCAGCGGGTGCGCAAAGAACCGCGCGTTGGACAGCGTCACCGTGGCCCCCGCCGCCAGCGAGACCAACCGCGCCACTCCGGCAGCAACAGGGATGACACACAGGGCCAGAAGGCCCGCCGCGATGGGCCAGCCGTCACGGATCGAAGAGGGTTTGCGTTGCATGGTCGTTCTCCTTTCCAATGGGGTTTACTTATGCGCATCTTCGAAAGAAATTGCGGAAATCCGGCTTTCCGTTATACGAAAATGCATGAACTGGCAGGAATCGCCCTTTGACTGGAACCAGGCCCGGGCCTTCCTTGCGACGGTCGAGGCGGGAACACTGTCGGCTGCCGCCCGCCAACTGGGCCTGACCCAACCCACCCTGTCGCGCCAGGTGGCAGCGCTGGAAGAGGCGCTTGGCGTCCTGCTGTTCGAGCGGTTGGGCAAATCGCTTGCCATCACGCCCACCGGCCTTGACCTGCTGGAGCATTTTCGCGCCATGGGGGCTGCGGCCAATGCGGCGGCGCTGGCGGCCTCTGGCCAATCGCAGGCGATTGCGGGTCCGGTATCCATCACCGCGTCGGATGCCTTCGCGGCCTGTTTCCTGCCCGAAATCCTGGCCCATATCCGCCAGACCGCCCCCGGTATCGAGCTTGAAATCCTCGCCGCGAACGATATCCGCGACCTGCAACGACGCGAGGCGGATATTGCCATCCGCCACGCCCGCCCTGATCAGCCCGACCTGATCGCCAAACTGGTGCGCCAGTCGACCGCCCATTTCTACGCAGCGCCAAGCTACCTGACGCGCCACGGCACCCCGAAGACCGCCGACGATCTGGCCCGGGCCACCTTCATAGGCTTCGCCCCGGTCGACCGCCTGATCCTTGGCCTGAATTCCTGCGGCCTTGCCCTGACCCGGGGCAATTTCAAACTGATCACCGACAACGGCGTGGTGGCGGGTGAGTTGATCAAGCAAGGCCTTGGGATCGGCGTGATGCCGAAAGACTTCGCCGCCCGCGTGCCCGGCCTGACCTGCATCCTGCCGGAACTGGTCTCGCTGCCCGTGCCGTTCTGGCTGACCACCCACCGCGAGCTTCTGACCAGCCGCCGCATCCGCGTGGTCTATGACATGCTGGCCGAGGCGCTGGCCTGACTTCTGGTAGGGTGGGGTTTAACCCCACCCTACGACGGCGGCGCAAGGCGTCTCAAGCCCAAGACCCACCCCATCGCCCGATGCCGTACCCCAACACCACCGCGTGCCCGCACGCCCGCATTCGATACCAATCTGCCGCCGGGGGACCTGCGATGCCACATTTCAAATCACGCGCGGAATATGAGGCCCAGGCGGACGCGGATGCACCGACTGAAACGGAAACCGCCCTGATCGCGGCCTGCCGGGCGGCAGACCCCGGCAAACTCTCGGATACCCGAGTTCTTTGATACCCGGCCTGAGGCCGCAAGTCCAAATTACACCATCCGCGCCGCCTTGCTGCGCCTGCTGATCACAGGTGGAACCCCGACATGTGGTCTTTCTGACTACTGCGTGTTTCTGCACGGCGGCTGGATCACAGGCGTCTTTGATCTGGATTTCATCACCGCCCGTGGCACGACAACCCTTTCAGCTTGCACTTTTGACACCTCACCCGCCATGATGCAGGCGCACTTGCGCCTGTTGAATCTCAGAGTCTGATTCGAAACTATCTGTGTGTTGTCATGGCCTTGCGAGCAGGCGGATGAGACGGCGGATTTGGGCGATGAGCAGCCATGCTTTGGCGCTGGCGATGGTTTTCTCCCGGTCCTTCGCTATC
>JAYSQA010000128.1:0-6077 GCA_043721775.1 Rhodobacterales bacterium | reverse complement strand
ATGCCTTCCAGCTCGGCGCGCACCTGGCGGCCGCCTTCCGCCACGAGGCGGACAGAGACCCGTTTTTCAGCCATCGCGGCCTCCTTCCATCTGTTCGTTCAGTTTGCGCACCATCACCGCCTCGATCTCGGGCAGCAGTTCGGCGGCGATCAGGGTGTCGATGCCCAGTGCCGCAGCGAGCGCGAGGGCCGCCCCCATGTCCCAGCCCAAGACCGCGCCGGGGATCACGCGCAGTTGCCCACCAAGGCGACCGACCAGGTCCCAGACCTGCCAGCCCTCCCGCGTTTGCGGCCGGTTCAGTCTTGCGGGGCAGTCGGGGCAGTCGGGGCAGTGCCCCGTGCAGGCCGCGCAGTAACGATCGCCCCCGCCGAAGGACCAGTCGGCGAGGGCGCGGAGACGTTTTTTTCCGCGTCCAGGATCAGACCCCGCGCGACGTATTTGGTCTGGAACGCCTCAAAGACCGGCCAGATTTCCAGAAGGGCGTCGATGCCTTCAGGGGTGACAGGCAAGGGCTGACTCAATTCATCACCGACACCCTCCCAATCCAACACCGCTCGGCGGGCGACGGCTTTGGCCATGGCCAGCGCCAGTGCCTCCTGAGTGGCACCCTCTGGCGAAGCTTCGATGGCAGGGTCGGCGCGGGCGGACACCATCAGCGCGGTGGTGAGAGGACCGACCAGCAAGCGCAAGCCGGGGGCGAGGTCCAGCCACTGCGGCGTGGCGGTCAGGTTCAGTCGGATCATCGATGTGCCTTTCTCAAAACAAAAGCGACGTGCTGGGGCACGTCGCTGTGGAGGGTGGTCGGTGGAAGGGGCGGGTTATTCAGGTCATTGGAGGCAGCATTTCTTGAATTTCTTGCCACTGCCGCAGGGGCAGGGATCGTTTCGCCCGACTTTTCCGGTGAACACGCCGTTGAATGGATCACCGCCGCGGGGCATCAGGGAGGAGAGGACGTTCAGTGACCCCGCAGCCTTCTTGGCCAGGTACTCCGGCGTGAAGCAGTACCAGGGCGCGAGTTCTGCGATGGTGTCGGTGATCAGCGTGTTACTCGACAGGCTGGTGAACCATTCGGGCCGCCCGGCATCCACCGTCGATTGGAGACGCTCGGTGAAATCCTCGATCCGGCTATGGTCCGGGGTGATCAGACCACTGTCGAACACGGCGCGCACAGCCGTGTCCATGTTTGCAAGGCCGAGGGCCGCGATGCATTCGGCCCAAGCCCACCAGACCTCTTCGCCCGTTACGGTGCCGATCAGGTCGAAGAAGCGGGTCAAGAACTGCGTGATTTGTGGCCGCAGGTCCGGGTTTTCCAAGGCGACGATGGCAAGCGTGTCAAACATCTCACCCCGCACGAAGCCGTCGGCGGCATCGTCGAGCAGGATGTCGAACAGCGGCTGCAGATCGCCGTCAAACACCCCTGCCATGACGCGGGCAGAGGCTTCGGTGATCGAATCCCCCAGAAGCGCATCCAGAAACTCCGGATCGCGCCGAAGCAGGGTGGCCAGTGGGCGATAGGCCTGCGTTTCCCGCCATTCCGCCAGCAGGAAGAACATGAAGACAAAGGCGTCCATGCCCTCGAGATCGTCCATGCCTGCGGATTGCAGTTTCCCTATGTAGTCCAGAAAGACCGGTACCATCTCGTCGCGCGATTGCCCTGCTGCTTCCAGCGCCTCGCGCGGCAGGGGGCCACTGGCCTCCAGCGCAGCCATGATTTCGGCGGATGTCATTTGCGGAACCTTTCATCAGAGAATCGCTGAGAGCAATACCGCCATTCCGCGGCCGCCTCCACTGCTCGGATCGTCCTTCATACTCATTTCAATAGGCCGCAAGAGTGTTGACCAGCATCACCGTGCACATCCGCGCCGGGCTGGTGGCGAGGGCCGCTTGCCTATCGAATGACGCCTGCACGCCTTTCGGGCCTTTGATCTCGATGCGTGGGCGCGGCAGATAGACCGCATGGGCGGTCAACGTCAGGCTCTCGCCGCTGCCCAGCGCATAGCTGAACTCCAGCGCCGCCGCCGTGCCGTTGATGGCTTGGGTCAAGAGCGTGGTGTCGGCAAAGCGCACGTCGATCTTGCCGGTCAGGGCGGCAATGGTCGGGTCGGCGCCGTCGATCCTGGCATCGGAGCGGATGGTCTCGATCCGGTCGAGATTGTTGGCATATGTGATATCGGCCGAAACGATACTGCCCAAGGCCACCCCATCGCGCTTGATCGTCCCATTGAAATGGCCAAATCGCTTCAGGGCAATGGCCGCAAGCGTTCCGGCGGCTGTGGCTGCCACGATAGTCTCACCTTGTGCCACCAGACTGGCTTTGGCACCGAGAAGACCGGAGCGCTCCATCTGCCAGGACAGTGAATCCAGCACACAGCCGGAATACATCGCAAAGCGGGGCACCTCCGGCATGCCGACTTCGATGGACATGCTCGGCAAGGTCCAACTGCCCGACATGAAGGTGTGCGAATTCAAACCGCCAGTCAGGGTTGCCGCCGACACCGTACCGTTGGAGGCGGGCGCAATCGATGCCGCCAGCGTGAAGGTGTTTCCGGTGCTGCCGAGGACATCGAACGCGATGTTCAGCGCCGTCGCCGTGCCGGTATAGGTCGCAAGTGCCACACCGGCGACGACACTCGCATTCAGCACCACGGCTAACGCTGCCATGGTCGCGGCGAGGTTGGCGCCGTCGCGTTGGCGGCAGGTTGCACCGAAAAGGTGATCGACCCAGTCGCCGCGACTGTGCCTGCGGTGGTCGGTGCCCCGAAGGCCGCCTTGAGCCAGAAGCCAAAGCCCACCGCATCAATCGGCACCTCGACATCGCCGTCAGTGGTGATTGCATCCAGCAACGGCGCGCGGGGATCGCGGCCATAGCCCAAGAGTTCCGAGGCCAGCAGCGGCTGCTCTGCCGCCAGCGAACTGGTGATGAAGGGCATCTGGGTAAATCCGGACCCCGGCGGGGTTCCGTAAACAGTCTCGAACGCAAGCGCCATCTGCGCCCGCGCTCCTTGCGCGCGTGCCATGTCAGTGTCCTTTTGTGAGGGAAATCAGGTGAGTGGGTCGGGCGTGGCGTAGTGCAGCACCACGGTGATCACTGCCGCCTTCAGCGAAGCCGCACCCTCGATGGGCAGATCGACCGGTTCAGGCGCTTCGGCCTCGACCCAATCGCAAAGACCGCCCAGCGTTCGGTCGGTGGCCAGCGCTGTGCCAATATCTGCTGCCAGCGCATCGAAAAGGGCATCTCGCCCTGTCCCTGTCTGGATCACGACCTCCAGTTCCGCCCGATGCTCGTAGAAATAGGTGAGCGGCGACAGCGTCACCTCCGGCTCGCCGGGCTTGCCATCGCGCAGGATGATCAGGCCGGTTGCGGGGATGCGCTCGGGCAGCACCTCCCCGCGCAGCACCGGGGCGGCAAGGGTCTGCAGGCGCGCGTGCAGGGCGGCAAGGATGGTTTCGCGGATGCTGGTCAATTCTGGTCCCCTTCAGATTTGTGATTTCTGACTCGCGTGCAGACGTGCTAGAGGTAATACCTCTGAATACTAGTGCGGAGCATGCCATGAACGCCATACGCCCGGTTGCGATCAAGCTGGATCAGGACACCCGCGACCGCCTGAAGCGGCTCGCCGATGCCAAGGACCGCTCCACGCATTGGATGTTGCGCGAGGCTGTTTCGCAGTTCCTTGAACGCGAGGAAAAGCGGGAAGCCTTCCGGCAGGCCGGGTTGCAGGCATGGTCCGAATACCAGGCGACCGGCCAGCATGTGACCCACGCTGAGGTCGACGCGTGGTTGGCCAAGCTGGAAGCGGGCGAAGACGCGACTGTTCCTGAATGGCACAGCTGATCTGGTCCCCCGCAGCGCTGCGGGATGTTGAACGCCTCTATCATTTCCTTGTCGAAAAGAACCCTGACGCAGCCCGTCGCGCCGCCAAAGCTATTCGCGAGGGCATGAATATCCTTGCCGACCAACCGGGTGTCGGGCGTCCCGTCGAGGACATGGATCCGGAGTTTCGCGAGTGGTTCATCACCTTCGGTGACAGCGGATATGTGTCCCTCTACCGGTTTGACGGCGAAACGGCGGTTGTCCTGGCGGTTCGGCATCAACGCGAAGCCGGATATTGAAAGGATAAACCGCCTTAAGAACTCGCCGCCGAGTTATGCATTTGGGCGTTAGCCACTAAACCCGAGTTTTTGGAGTGTCGCTCTGTCTGGCGCACCGGTCGCTGGAATGCCCACAGAGGTCTGGAAGGCCTTCATCGCATCCTTTGACCCCGCGCCCCATTGGCCGTCTGGGGTTCCAGTGTCAAATCCCCCTGCGTTCAGAAGCGTCTGGATCGCACGGTAGTCGTCCTTGGTCAGGGAAAGCGTCGTCCAGCCGCATGCCCCTGCCACTTCTTCAAACGCGTCCTGGCTTCCGGAAAGGTCGAATGTGGCGTCGTGATTCTGCCCGTTGTTTTCCGCAAGGCGAATGAAAAGGTGTTTTGAATCGTAGATGGTGCGGATGAAGTCTTCTGCATCCCTACCAAACAGCCCTGCACCCTTGTTGCTGGTCAAACCATTCCATCGTGTTTGTTGCGCGGCTGTATCATCCAACCTCAGGGTTATGTCGAATGTGTTGCGCCGGAAATCCGACATCAAGAAATCGTCCTGCAAGAAGATTAGAGCGGTCTCTCCCTCGACGCAGCGCGCGATGAGCGCAGTCAGCCCCATATAGTCTGCGGGGTTGTAAGCAGAGTAATTCACTGACGTTATCTGAAGGCTGTCGTCGACCGCCGCGTGCTCCGTCTTGATCGCCCACCAACCCGAGATCCGATCACCTTCTTTGCGGGCCTGTTCGAAGGCCGCAATGGAATAGTCGATATCTGGAAACTTCGGATCAGCCCAAGGAACGCCACTGACCGCAGGCGTCCCTTTTTCGGCCGTGGCGGCTGCTGGCTTGTCTGATACCACAGGCTCAGTTGCAGCTGCGGGCGCGGCAACGACCGGGAACGCAATTCCGTATTTCGCCTGGAGATAGCCCATTTGTAGCTGCGCGAGGGTGAGCTTCTCGGTTTCTGCACGACTCAAGGCAAGGGCTTGAACGAGTCCACCGCCTTGCGCGGCTTCCTTTTCCGCCTCGTCTATACGTTGTTGCGCTGAAGCCATTTCCCCCAGCAACTGTTGAGCTCGGGCCTCATCTGGTTGTGTCGCTGACACGGTGACTTCAACCGTCGCTCCACCGTTTTCGGCATTGATACGGTTCTCGATTAGCGTTTTCGACAGAAGCAAAGCTTCGAGGCGCGCCTCGGCCAAGCCCTTGATCAGCCCGCCATCGTAGAGCGCTATTTTCGCCCGCACGTCGACGATCTGCTGTTCAATCGACGCTAGTTCAGACTGCAAAGGAGTACTTGTCTGTGCGAGGCCCCCAGTCGCAAGACAAATGGCAAAGGCAATGGGTAAGCTTTTCGGCAGGATGCGCATATCAAAATCTCCGCTTTGAACACAGGCTATTGATCCCGTGTAAGTTGTTCAAGCAGAACCTATTTGTATTTGCCCTCCACCCAGTTGCGCACAACGCTGCCAGGGATTGCCGCCAGCGCCCGTTCGGCATCCCTTGCGAGATCGAGCCGTTTCGGCAGTTTAATCTGTCGCACCAGCAGGAAGATCGGTGCTGTCACCTGGCCGCGCCCGGTTTTCGACTTCGAGACCGCCGCCTGACCGCGCGTGTTCAGCCGCACTGCATCGGCGACGAGCAGGCTCGGGCCCCGGCTGCGGTAGACAAAGCGCAGGCGCAGGCCGGTCTTTTGCTCCCACATGGCTGGGGTGATGCGCTTGCCGCCCATGGCTTTTCCTGCGGCGGGCAGCGGGATAGCCAGCCAGAAGCCATTGCCCGAGCGGATCAGGGGGCCGGTGTCATGCGCGCCGATGATCACCGGTGCGTTGGACCAGACGAGGGCTGCGGCCGCCAGACTGTTGCGACCCTTGGGATAGGTTTGCGACCGGATGGTGTTGGCGAGGCGCTGGCCCAAACCTGCACCGGTGATCTGCCCGCGCCAGGCGGCTTTGAGGCTGGTCCCTGCTTGGGCCATCGTGGTCGAGACCGCCTT
>JAYSQA010000127.1:0-18519 GCA_043721775.1 Rhodobacterales bacterium | reverse complement strand
CGAATGAGGGGAGGATGCAAGATGTTCAAAGCGGGACGAGTTGAAGTCATGTCGGTAGTCCGAATGCTGGCTTTTTTGGCCGTAACCAGCATTGCTTTTGCGACTGGTGTCGTGACTGCTATCGCTGACGGTTCGGTTAACACCGGTTACTTCGGGGGTGTTGCGATCAAAGGCTACGATCCGGTAGCTTACTTCACCGATAGCCGCGCGATAAAAGGTTCTGAAGAATATTCCTATGAATGGCTTGGCACACCGTGGTATTTCGCAAGCGCCAAACATCGGGAAATGTTCAAGAGTGACCCCATCAGTTACGCGCCACAATACGGCGGATACTGCGCTGGCGAAGTTGTCGGCGGGTCAGTCACCGTCAATATCAATCCGGAGGCGTTCAAGATTATCGATGGCAAACTGTATTTGATCTACGACAAGACGGATGCGGAAGATTTCGCGGCCCACGCCAGTGACCGCATTCCACAGGCCGATGCCAACTGGCCCGGAATCAAGGCCAAACTCGAACAGGATCTGTTCAACTGAAAACTGAACCGTCAACGCGGAACCGGCCTCAATCTATCGGCGCAAAGTAAAAGACCATAGCTGAGTTGACAAAAATGAACGGGAGGTCGCCCGCGTTTCTGAGGATAGGACCGCAATCCGGGGAACTGAAACCGTTCTGGCTCATCACGCATAGCTGATTCTGATCAACGACCGTCTTTGCCGAGAATGAAAGAACCGGCGACTTGAATTGCATGGTCCCGTCGAGGTAAAATGTCGCCCAAGCGTCACCCTCGCGCGGTTTGGCAATGCCCTTGAAGGTGTGGCCGTACAGTCGGCGCTTGATCTCATCACCCTCAAGTCGCTCGCGCCCCTGTTCCTGAAAACCGAAAGGCCAATCGGGCAGTCCTGCCTTGCGCAAGGCGTCAAGCAGGAACGCGAAGTCTTTTTCGTTGCGAAAATGATTCCAGCGCATCCAAAAGCCCGCATAGGACGGGTCACTGGACGGCAGCCGAATGGCCTGTTCGATGGCCGCATGAGCATCGGCAATGCGACCGCCCCGGGCATAAGCCGCGGCGAGTGAGGTCAGGACATCGTCAATTTCCGGCCCTTCGTTGCGGGCACGTTCAAGCGTGGTGATCGCCAGATCGTCGTCGCCATGAAAGAAGTATGCCAGACCGGCAACTTGCCGGTTGAACGGTGAAAGATTGGGGTCGAGCTTCAGCCCGGTCTCGATTGCTACGACAGCCTCGGCAAAGTTGCCGGCAAACATCTGGACGTAGCCAAGCGTGATGTAGGCCTCCGCATCCCCGGGGCCAAGCGCCACAGCCTTCTGGGCCGATGCGATGGACTCGTCAATGTGCCCGTCCACGTTTTGCAGCATGGCGAGTGTGATCCAGATCAGCGGCAAATTGGGATTGAGGCTCTGCGCCTTCGAGGCTTTCTCGTAGGCCCGCAGTTGGGCGGGTCGGTTTGAAAGCACATCATCATAGACGTTGCGCCAAATATAGGCAGAGGTGCGGGCATCGGCCGCGAAAGCCTCCGCGAAATGGGGATCGAGATCTTCCGCTTTCTGATAGAAATCCAGCGCCGCGCGCAGGTCCTTCAGGCTGCCGGTGCGGGCCGCCTGCTCACCGCGCAGAAAGTTGTCATAGGCTTCGAGGTTCGCCGTCGGCGGGCGCGCGATCTGCGCCGCCTCGGCGGCGAGAGGCATCACGCCGAGTGCCGTGACGAGTTCCTGTCTCAATTGATCTTGAACGTTGAACACCTCCGCCTCCGGATTGTCGAAACGGTTGGCCCAGACATGCTTGCCTGTTGTCGCGTCAAGCAGTTCCGCGTTGATCCGAAGTCGCCCGTCAGCGCGTCGCACACTGCCTTCGACGACATACCGGACGCCAAGATCGCGCCCTACGTCGGCAAGAACGACGGTCCTGCCCTTGTAGGCAAAAGCAGAGTCACGCGCGATCACGTCGAGACCCGTCAGTTTCGCCAGATCGGTGATCAAATCCTCGGTGATGCCGTCTGCGAAATAGTCTTGGGCCGGATCGCCGCTCAAATTCTCGAAAGGCAGCACTGCGATGGACGGCCGTTCCGGTACTGAATGCGTTTGCCATGCGAAGAGGATTGCAATCGACGCGATTGCGACCACTCCGATCCCCAACAGAATGAGTTTCGTTGCACTCAGCCGCGGTGAAGCGGCCGTGACCTTTCCGGCTTGCGTGGGATCAAGGAGAACCCGATAGACCCGGATCGGTGCCGCAATGTTCTTCAGCTTCTGTTCGCCAAGTGCTGCAAAACCCGCATCAACCTTCTGCGCGGCGTGATCGAAGGCAGTACCGGAAATGCAGATACCGCCGGGCTCTGCCAACCCCTCCAGACGGGACGCGATGTTCACGCCGTCGCCGTAGATATCGTTCTCCTGAATGATGACGTCGCCGAGATTGACACCAATCCGAAGATGAATTCGTTGAGCTTCGGAAATATTCAGGTCGTGGTTGGCCATCGCTCGCTGAATTGCGACCGCACACTGTACGGCGTCCACAATGCTGGCGAACTCGACCAGGGCACCGTCGCCCATGAGCTTGATGATGTGTCCATGGAACAGTGCAATCGTCGGATCGATCAACTCCATGCGACAGGCCACGAGCCGCGCGAGCGTACCAACCTCATCCTCTCCCATGAGGCGGCTGTAGCCAACGACGTCGGCGGAAAGTATCGCGGTAAGTCTTCGTTCCATACCAAGCTTTCTGTGCCCATTCGTCGAACCCGGTCTTTGGCGTAGTCTACACCGATTTTTAGCCGGCGGCAGGAACAAAATGGCGGCAAGACAGTGACATAGCAGAGCAATGAGCCGATGAAGGCGGACGCCGAACTTCCGCGGATGACGAAATGCGGTCCGTTTTCCGGTAATCCCCCCCATTTTTAACAGGGTGCAGCCCTGGAACTTTCGCAGCCATTTTCAGTTGTCTCGTGCGGGGGTCACCCCGCCGATGCCCATATTCGGGCGATCGTTGTTGCAAGTCCATAGCCATTACGTGGCGTGATCCTGGGCCTCCTCGATGCTTTCGATGATGTATTGGTCGAACCATTCGTGCCTGACGGTGCGGTTTTAGCGCTCGATATATTTCGCGCCCGAACGCCATTGGTCCGAGACAGGGCGCGATGGTTCTGCTGTTTTCCCGACGATTGGGATCACCGGTTCGGCTGGCAGCGAAAAATCGACCTCGATGCCAGGCCTTCGCGGTTGAAGTCATCCAGCACATTCAGAAGCCGAAACGCCCGGCCGTCACCCAGCCGGTCCGCCATGAAATCCGAGGGCGAGGTCATATTGGGCGCTTCCAGCACCGCCAAGGCGCCGGGTTTGTCCCGTTTCAGCCGCTTGCGGGGCTTGATACGCAGGTTCAACTCCAGCTCGCAGTAAATCCGCTAAACCCCTTTGTGGTTCCATAAACGGCCCTGGACATTGCGAAGGTGTAGAAAACATAGCCCAAATCCCCAAGTTTTTCTGGCTTGCCGTCAATCCGACCAGCAGGTCGCCTGTCTCTTCGTTCTCGTCGCGCAACTTCGGGCTGTAGCGATAACAGGTCTCGCTGACCCCGAAGGCCCGGCAGGCCAGAGCAATGCTGACCCGACGTCGCGCCCAGGGCAATCGCGTTTGACTTACGCGCTTGCTAACTGTTTGAGAAGACTGAGAAGAAACACATCGCTCCAACCCGCCCGCTTCAGTTTGATCGAGAGCGAACCCTTTGATGTGTCTCTGCGTGCGAGGTCGAGGGCGCGGCGGCGTGAGGCATGGCGATGTTGGCCGGGCCATTATCCTTGCGGTTGCGCGCGGCATCTTCGCGGAACGAGACGTCAAGCTGCCAGTGCAGCGCGTTCGCGATCTCCCAATGGGCGCGGGCCATGAAAACCTCGGGCTGCGGTCATGAAGACCTCGGGCGCGGGCATCCATGACAGCGCGAAATGGCGGGTTTCGGTCGGTATGGTGCCACCCGTCTCGCGGTGCTACTCGATGCGGCCGAATGCCCTCAGTCCGGGGAAATCATGGTGTTCGGCCAGACCCTTGGCGGAAATCACCGTGCCGATCCGGGTCTCCTTGCGACCATGCCCGGCTCCCTCCTGACGCGCGGCCGGATGGTCTGGCGACAGCTTGCCGAAACAGGACCGGGCGTCGGACAACAGCGAGTCCTGGTTGGCCTTCAGCGCCAGGCAATAATCGCCGCCGCCTTCGGTGATCGCTGCAACCGTGCGGCGATTGCAATGCAGCGCATCGGTGGCTACGACCTTGCCCTTGAGTGCGATCAGGCCAGGAACTTCGATCGCCGCCTCCAATTCGCCACCATGGTCGGCGGCCACAGGGACCAGTGTCGGGGGCCAGCGTCAGACGCAACCGGGCGGCATAGGCCGAGACCATCATCCGGGTCCGCGCGCCCATCTTCTTGACACACGCTCTGCCCCTTTTCGCGCGCGCCACGCAGCGCCTTGCCGTCGATGGCGATCACATCGCCCGCGCCGCTGCCAAATGGGGCCGAGGAGTGCTGCGATCTGCGCCAGCACCCGCCCGAAGGCGGCATCCAGCGCCTTGGGATCGTTCATCAGGCCGGTTTTCCGGGTCCGGAAAACCGGCTTGAACACCGTGGGATTGGTGTCATGCGAGGGTATCGCATGCCTGAGTTTCAGGAAGCCTCTGAAAACATGCTCTTTTGCTCTCCCGAAGGCTGCCATCTCGGCGCAGTTGGTCGCGAAGCAGAGCACGGCGACAAAGCCCACGACCAGCAGTTCGCAAAGGTCGTGACGCGCATTGTCAGCCCGAGGATCGGGGACGTCGTCGAAGGCGGCAAGAAAGATGTCCATGCGGGGAACGGGCTCCAGAAGGGCGGTCCCAGCCCAAGAATCCATCCTCCCCAAAACCGCAAGACCCCTCAGATCAGGCCAGATCCCAAACGCGATTCCCCTGACGTCGCGCCACCGCCGTTTCGGCCATCTCGCGGCGTTGAGATGGCCCGGTTACTTTTTTCCAAGGGCCTCTTTCAACAGCTCTTTCTGCATGCTGAGTTCGGCGAACATCTACTTCAGGCGCCGGTTCTCTTCTTCAATGGCCTTCGTCTGGGCGATCATCGACGCATCCATCCCGCCATACTTCGCCCGCCACTTGTAGAACGATGCATTCCCTCTCGGTGATTGCAGGCAATCACCTGCCGGGCAACGGCATCATGCCGTGTTCGCGGCACAACTCGGCCACCGGCATGCCGCCTTCAGCCTGACGCAGGATCGCAAGGATCTGAGGCTCGGTGTATCTGCTTGTCTTCATTCAAAATCTCCTCATGCATCTTGCCGAGAAAATTCTACTTATGCAGCCCCCTACTTTCAGGGAGGATTACCTTTGTGCGCTGCCCCGGAATGCATGCGAGGGCGGATTGCCTTCAATCTGAATTGGATTGAAGGCAATCCAAGACAGGCAAGCCGTTGGTTATGTTTCGTATTGCTGTCAATCAGGTGAACCTGATTGACAGCAATACGCTCTAATCCCGTTTCCGAAAACTGCCCTGCACGATCCGATCAATCACCATGGCACACAGCAGGATCGCCAGGCCTGCCAACAATCCTTGCCCCTTGGCCGCGTATTGCAAAGATTCCAACACGACTGATCCCAACCCCTGCGCCCCGATCAGCGACGCGATGACCACCATCGACAGGCACATCAGAATGGTTTGGTTGATGCCCGTCAGGATGGACGGCATTGCCAGCGGCACCTCGACCCCCCGCAGCACCTGCCATTCAGTGGCACCATAGGCGCGCGCGGCTTCCTTCACGTCTTCCGGCACGCCGCGCAGGCCCAGCGTGGTAAGGCGGATCACCGGCGGCATCCCGAAGATCAAGGTGGCGATAATGCCGGGCGGCTTGCCGGTGCCGAAAAAGGCGATGACCGGGATCAGGTAGACGAAAGCCGGCATGGTCTGCATGAAATCCAGAACGGGTTGCGCGACGTGGAAGGCAGTTTTGGACCGTGCAAACCAGATGCCAAGGGGAATGCCAAAGACTATGCACAGGATTGATGCCGCCCCAAGCAGCGCCACGGTCTGCATCGACAACTCCCAAAAACCGAACAGTCCAAGATAGGCAAGTGCGGCGGCGGTGAATACTGCAATGCGCCAGCCCGCCAGTTGCCAGGCTGCGGTGCAGATGACCAGCGCCACGACCGGCCAAGGGGTTTTCACCAGCACGCTTTCGAAGGATTCCACAAGTATGCGGATCGCGTTTCGCACCCCCTCAAAGACACCTTTGCCGGCCTCGTAGACGCTGACAAAGCCGGCATCGAGCCAGTCTTTCACGGCCTCGTACAAGGGATCGGCCGCCGGAAAGGTGATCAGCCAGTCGGGCACGTTGGAAAAGGTCATGGTGTAAATCAGTATGCCGTAAATCGCGGCCATCAGGACAAAAGTTGTGGCGATCCGGTGAACCGGCAGGCCATGCGGCAAACTGCGGCTTGCCCGCCAGACGGTGTAGCGCCGTTCATAAACCGGGTTGGCTGCAAAGCCTAAGGCGATATGCGCCAGACCAAAGGCTGCCAGGCCAAAAAACAGCCGTTCGGTCGTCCCGGCAGCATCCACGCTCGCTTTTGCGCGTGCTGCATCCGCCGCCTTTTGCAGATTATCCGCCAGCTTGGTCGAGGTCGCGGCTTTTGCTGCGTTGCCGGCCGCAAGCGCACTTACCGCTTCGGACCGGCGCTTGGCGACGGTGTTTTCCAATTGTTGCGCGCGCGCGGCAAGATCGGAATTGCCGCCACCATGCAGGGCCTGAACAACCGGACCAAGGGCGGCAAGGTCCAGGAACACCAGAAGAAAGAACAAGAACCACAGCCCCCGCGCCCCGGCCCACAGGGCGCCGAACAGCATCGCGCTCAGGTTGAACGTCCACGTGAGCCTTGCACTTTTCTGGATCACGCCGAAGGCTTTGGCGTAGAAGGCGGCATTCGGTCCGGCGAATTCGCGGATCAGGGCGTCTTCGTTCATCACTTGCCTTCCTTGATTGCGATAAGCAGGCGGTCCTTGGTGATGGCACCGACCGCAACCCCGCCGTCTTCGATCACGACGGGGTGTTCTGCCCCTGCGGCAATGTCGATCAGCCCGTCAAGACTGGTGTCAAGGCGCGCTTTTGGGGCGGCGGCAATATCGAACGGCCGCAGCAACTGCACCTGTGCCAGCGGCTCCATCACCGTTCGCGCACAGATCAGCCCCAGTTTTGAGATGTTCTGCACGAAATCCCGCACATAGTCATCGGCAGGCTGCGTCACGATCTGCTCTGGCGTGCCGGTCTGCACGATGCGCCCGTCTTTCATGATGGCAATGCGGTGGCCAAGGCGGATCGCCTCGTCAAGGTCATGCGTGATGAACAGGGTGGTCTTGCCCAGCTGGTGCGACAGGGCCATGAACTGATCCTGCAACTGCCGTCGGATCAAAGGGTCAAGCGCCGAAAACGGCTCATCCATCAGGAGTATGTCTGGATCGGCGGCAAGAGCGCGGGCCAGACCGACACGCTGTTGCATGCCACCCGACAGTTCGTTCGGAAAGCGGTCCTCGTAGCCCGTCAGCCCGACCAGTTCCAGCTTGTCGCGCGACACCTGCCAGCGGGTGGCCTTGGAGGTTCCGCGCAATTCCAGAGGATAGGCGACATTGTCCTGCACCGACCGGTGCGGCAATAACGCCATGTGCTGAAACACCATGCCGATCCGCTCGGCCCGCAGCGCCCTTAATGCGGCAGGTGACAGCGCGCGCACGTCCTGACCAAGCACCCGGATCGTCCCCGCCGTAGGCTCGATCAGCCGATTGACATGGCGGACCAACGTGGACTTGCCACTGCCCGAAAGGCCCATGAGGCAGAATATCTCGCCCCGACGTACCGAAATCGAGGCATCTGCAATCCCCACCACACAACGGTAACGGGTCAGGATTTCGGACTTGCTTGCCCCGGCCTTCGCGTCGATCAGTGCCGCGGCAGACTGGGCCCCGAAGATTTTCCATACGCCAGACATCTCGATTGCGGGATCGTCCATCGGTATTCTCCTTGTCCCGCGCATAGGCGAAAGGGCATGGCAACCCGGCGGCCATGCCCTTTGCTGGTGTCAGCTATACGCTTACTTCAGCCAGCCCGATACCCGATCACCATTCGCGGCGATCCAGTCTGCGGCGGTGGTCGCTGCATCTTTCTTGTCGACAACCACCGCGTAGGTGAAGGCGCTCAGATCATCGCCCGACAGGTCCATATTGTCGAGCAGTGCAGCAACCAGGGGCTGGCTGTCCTTCAACGTCGCCGCGTAGGTTGGCTGAATATAGACCGTCGGCCAGGCCATCGCGACATTGGATTTGTTCAGCCAGTCGGCATCGTCCGCCGGTTGAACGATCTTCCAGGCCGCAGCATCGTAAGCGGGCTCGGTCAGCAGCGTCATTTCCGGATGAAGCGCGAAAAGGTAATGCGGCGTGTAGCAAAAGCCCACCCAGGGTTTCCCCGCTGCAATGGCTGTATCAAGCTGGGCATAGGCCAGACTTTCGTCCAGTTCCACCAGATCCACCACGGCATCGTAGCCATAGCCATGCGCTTTTGCTCTTTCCACCGTGGTCGAGCCCCAGCCCGTCACACCAATGAACACTTCGCCCTTGCCATTGCCGTCAGAATCCAACAGCGCGGCTTTGGCTGGGTCGGCGAGATCGGAAATGTCCTTGAACCCTGCATCCATTGCGGCCTTGTTGGCGCAAATGCCCTGTAAGGCAGGGGCTGGGTGCTGGGTGACGACAACCTTTCCGGGATAGCTGTCGACCAGGGACTGCTGATTGGGCAACCAGACTTCCGGGTGGATTTGCATCGTGCCCTTGTCCATCGCCTCAAAAATCACCGGGTTGGTGCCGGTCTGCAGTTCAACCGTAAGGCCGAGGTTTTGCTCGACAACCGCCTTGATGACATTGGCGGTCACTTCGACCGAAGGCCAGTTGGGAACGCCTATCACCACGTCAGCGGCATAGGTGGGGGCAGAGAGCATTAGCGTCGTCAGAAAAGCTGTCGTATGCAGAAGTTTCATGGGTTGGTCCCCTGTGATGTGTGGTTATGCAGAGTTTCCGCCGTGAACAGCAGCATCGTCTGCAGACTCGCGGGTCGGTTCCAAGATTTGCAGTCGATAACGTATTTGTATATCAAATTTAATTGCACATTATGTGCATATATTTCGAATTTATCTGCTAAATTTAGGCAGTCCAAGGGTCATCGCCCGCTGCGGTCGAAACATTCATAAGTCAGCAGCGGCACCCGGCGTTAAAATGGTCAGGTTTGAAGACGACGGATCAACGGCCCGATCCAGCCCCAACCGCCGACAGCGTCATCGTTTAAGACAAGATACCTTTTGCGCAAGAACACCGGGGCGCCGTCAACCTCGAACAATGTGCCTTTCTTCAGATGCACGTCAACAAGATGACGGGAAAAATATGCCGAGCCTCCGTGCTCAAGCAGGTATTCCAGCCCCCATGTTGCGCAACCAAAGCTGACGCGAGCCGTGTCAGCATCGGAATAGACGGCCGCATGCCGGGCTCGGAATTCATCGCCATGTTCGATGTAGACGTAGTGCGGATCGTGGCGGATCGGACTGCCGGCCCGGGTGGTGTAAAGCACGATGTCTTCCGGCTGCAGTGCGTGGATCGTCTGGTTGCCACGCAATCCCGGCTCGTAGGTCAAGATCACGTCCACCAAACCCGAGCCAAGCCAGGTTTCCAGGTCTTCCCGGCTACCTTGCAGAATTGAAACGCCCATCTTCGGCTCGACCCGCGTCACCGATTGGCAGAAATATTTTCCGCAACTTGGCCAAAGGTCGATATGGCAGCCAAAGTTGCACACCGAGTCGGTTCCGGCGGGTAGGCTGGTTTCCTGACGGGCCTGCCGCCACAGCCCCACCATGATTTCGGCATAGCGCAGCAGTTTGGTCCCGGCCGGCGTCAAGGTTGCACCGGACTTGTTCCGGCGCAAAAGCAACTGCCCGACCTCTTCCTCCAGCGTTCGAAGACGTGCCGTCACCGTGGACTGAGTGACGTTCATCTTTTCAGAGGCCCGCACAAGGCTGCCGGTTTCAACGATGGCCAGAAAAGTTCTGAGGGAAACGATGTTCATGTCGCCATTTCAATTCATAAATGCCGCACTGATCGTGCAGGATTATTCAATTTCCAGATAGTTCATCATCTGTCAAGATTCTCAAAGACCTCGTCGAACATGAGACCGGAGACGCTTTGATGCCAAGTCACGCTGATATTTCGAACGAAATCGATCCGCGCGCAGCATTCATCGGGGCGATGCGACGCGTGGCGACCAGCGTTACAGTGGTAACCACCGATGGTCCGGGCGGTCGACATGGTGCAACCGTCAGCGCCTTTTCTTCTGTCTGTGCCGACCCGCCGACAATTCTGGTCTGCCTCAAGTCGGAAAGTCGGATTGCGCGCGCCGTGGCAATCAACGGGTCCTTGTGCGTGAACGTGCTGCCCAAGGGCAGTGCAGATATCGCCCGGCGGTTTGCAGGGTTCGACGATGAGGTGGTTGGCGACAGATTTGACGGCATCGACACCTGCGGAAAGCGGGGCGTCCCTCCGGCGATTGACGGTGCGACGGTGTTTTGCTGCGCCGTAAGGCAGAACATTGTGGCAGGCAGCCATCTGATTCTGGTCGGCGAGGTTCAAGAAGCGCGCGACGGTATGAATGAGCCGCTGGCGTATCTGGCCGGAGCTTTTCACCGGGTCGTGCCCGAAGCAGAGTTCAGTACTGCGGCGCGCTCGATTTGAACGGAACAACAGCATGACAGATCTGAAATCATATTCGATGCTGGTCGACGGCGAATGGGTCGGTGCCTCTGATGGGCGCATGTTCGACAGCATAAATCCCACCACCGGGCAGGTCTGGGCGCGTTTTCCCGAAGCGACGGCTGAGGATGTGGACCGCGCCGTGATAGCCGCCCGGCGTGCCTTCAAGACCGGACCCTGGGCCAGCATGTCGCCGACCCAGCGCGGGCATTGCCTGCGCCGTTTGGCGGACATCCTTGCCAGCCAGTCTGAGGCGCTTGGCGCGGTCGAGACGACGGATACCGGCAAGCTGCTGAAGGAAACCCGCTGGCAGGCCAGGTACATCTCTGAATATTATCATTTCTTCGCGGGCTGCGCTGACAAGATCACCGGGGAAACCCTGCCGATCGACAAGCCTGACCTGTTTGTCTTTACCAACCGCGAACCGCTTGGCGTGGTGGCGGCAGTGGTACCGTGGAACTCGCAGTTGTTTTTGTCGGCGGTCAAGATCGGTCCCGCTTTGGCGGCCGGCAACACAGTGGTCCTCAAGGCGTCCGAACATGCCCCGGCGGCCATTCTGGAGTTTGGCAGGCTGATAGCACAGGCCGGGATTCCGCCCGGGGTCGTGAACATCGTGACCGGGCACGGCGATCCTTGCGGGCGTGTGCTGACGTCGCATCCGAAAGTCGCCCGGGTGTCTTTCACCGGAGGGCCGGGGGCTGCACGACAGATCTTGACCAATTCGGCACAGAACTTTGCGCAGGTTTCGCTGGAACTGGGCGGCAAGTCGGCCTTCATCGTTTTTGACGACGCCGATCTGGACTCGGCGGTGAACGGTGCAATTTCGGCGATTTTCGGGGCGGCGGGGCAAAGCTGCGTGGCTGGGTCAAGGCTGCTGGTGCAAGAAAGCATCGCAGAAAAATTCCTGACGCGGATGACCGAGGTTGCAGGCCGCATCAAGATCGGCGACCCGATGGCCGAAGATACCGAAATGGGCCCCATCTGCACCCAAGGCCAACTGGACGGCATGGCCCGCGAAGTGGCCTTTGCCTTGGCCGAGGGTGGCACGCTTTTGTGTGGCGGCAAACGTGCCGACCGCGAGGGCATGTTCTTTGAACCCACCATCATTGACTGCCCGCGTCCTGATCTGCGCATACTTGACACCGAAATGTTCGGCCCGGTGCTCAGCGTTCTGCGCTTCAAGGACGAGGCCGAGGCGATTGAACTGGCCAACGCCTCGGTTCACGGGTTGGCTGCGGGTGTGTTCACCAAAAGCTCCGCCCGGTCCCTGCGCATGGTCAAGGCGCTGGAGGCCGGGATTGTCTGGGTCAACACCTATCGCTCTGTCTCGCCCATCGCCGAATTCGGCGGCATGAAGAATTCCGGTTACGGGCGCGAAAGCGGCTTTCAGGCGGTGATGGATTACACGCGCCCAAAGACCGTCTGGATCAACACATCTGATGAACCGCTGGCCAGCCAGTTTGTATCCCGCTGACCCCCTCAACAGGAGAAACCGATGAAATTCCACCTCGCCATCAATCTGGAGCGGATGGACGCTTCGACGGACATGCAGGCCGTGCGTCGCCACACGCTTGAGATGGTGCAGATGGCTGACCGTGCCGGATTTGAAATTGCCTGGGCCGCCGAACATCACGCGCTGGAAATGACCATCGCCCCGAACCCGCTTCAGATCCTGACCTGGTGGGGCGCGCATACTGACCAGATCCGTCTGGGTGTGGGGGTTGCAAACGCCGCCTATTGGCATCCGATCCGGTTGGCCGGAGAGGCTGCGATGCTGGACCTGATTTCGGGCGGGCGGCTGGAATTCGGCATCGGGTCCGGCGCGTATCAGCGCGAGTTTGACCGGATGAAACCGGGGTTGGATCAGAAAGACAGCTGGCGCTACATGCAGGAAATGCTGCCGCTGGTTCAGGCGCTTTGGGCGGGCGATGTGGCCCATGAAGGCGAGTTCTGGCAGTTTCCGACCTCGACCTCTTGCCCTAAACCCGTGCAAAGTACTGTGCCAGTCTGGGCTGCGGCGCGTTCGCCGATCACCTTTGATTATGCCGTCAAGAACAACTGCAGCATCATGAGTTGGCCACTGACCATGCCCATGGCCGAGGCGGAAAAGTACCGTGGCCAACTGGATGCGGCCATCGCCGCCAACGGGGGCCACTATGACGGCCGCTTTGCGATGATGCGCCACGCGGCGGTCTATACCAACGATGCCGACCGTCAGGCCGCCTTGGCAGCGATCCAGTCCGTTCTGGGTATGTTTGGCAATCTGATGACCAAGTCCGGCACGGTCACCAATGGCTTTCCGGACCGCGCCCCGCCGGAGTCGTTTGAGGGCAAGTTCAAGATGGATGCCAACAGTCTGGAAACCAACCTGATGTTCGGCACGCCTGACGCTGTGATCGGCAAACTTGCCCAGTATGAGGCGTTGGGCGTTGATGGCTTTATCTACTATGCCAGCATGGGGTTGGGCATGGCGCAGCAGAAACGCTCGTTGCAACTGTTCATTGACGAGGTGATGCCTGCCTTTGCCGCTGCCCCTGCGCGGCTTTCCTCCAACGTGGGACGTTAAGATGACTGCCGAAATCCGCCGCACCTTGCTGCATGTCCAGACCACCCGGATCGAAGGCGGCAAACCGCTGGAGGTGCCGACCAAGCTGGTGGCCGCCATGGCGATCATCCGCAACCCATGGTTTGGCCGCGGTTTTGTGGAAAACCTGCGCCCCGAAATTCGCGATATCTGTCCGGTCATCGGCAAGCTGCTGACCGAAATGATCCTGGATGTGACGGGCGACAAGCTGGAAGGCTACGGCAAAGCCTCGGTCGTTGGCATGGGAGGCGAGTTGGAACATGCCCAGGCGCTGACCCATTCGCTGTGGTTCGGCAACCAGTTCCGTGATGCCGTGCAGGCCAAGACCTACCTTGTCTTCACCAACACACGCGGGGCGGCAGGCTGTTCGCTGATGATCCCGTTGATGGACAAGGATGATGGCGGTCGGCGTTCGCATTACCAGACCATTCACCTGACCGTGCCCGATGCCCCGGCCGAGGATGAAATCATCGTGGCCTTGGGCGCTTCGATCGGCGGTCACCCGCATCACCGGATCGGCAACCGCTATGAGGATCTGGAAGAAATGGGCCGCAGCCTTGACAACCCGGCAGGGGTCTAGCGTGATCAGCCCGCAAGGCACCGCCTACGATCTGACCGGCCCGGCAACCGCGCCTGTCGTCGTGCTGATCCACGGGCTTGGCCTGACGCGCCAGACTTGGGCCGATCACGTGCCCGCGCTGTCGGGCGCTTACCGGGTTCTGACCTATGACCTGAGCGGCCACGGCGAAAGCGCGCTGCCCGAGCAAACCCCCAGCCTGACCGTCCTGTCAGACCAGTTGCGCGACCTGATGGATCATCTGCAGATCACCCGCGCCGCGCTGATCGGTTTTTCACTGGGCGGCATGATCAACCGCCGTTTTGCGATGGACCAGTCCGCCCGGGTTTCGGCATTGGTGATCCTGAATTCACCGCACGAACGCAGCCCAGAAGCGCAGCGGCTGGTCGAAGAACGCGCCGCAGCCTCAGATGCAGGCCCCACTGCCACCATCGAGGCGACGCTGGACCGCTGGTTCACGCCCGGCTTTCGCGTCAGCCATCCAGACGCCGTCGCACAGGTTCGCGCCTCGGTGCTGGCCAATGACCCAGGCAATTTCGCACGCCACCGTCAGGTCCTCGCCCACGGGGTAAAGGAACTTATCCGGCCCGAACCACCGATCATTCACCCGACTTTGGTGATGACCTGCGAGAATGACACCGGCTCTACCCCGGCCATGACCACAGCCATCGCCGCAGAAATCCCGGGTGCCGAGGCGATCATTATCCCGGCGCTGCAACATCTTGGCCTGATCGAACAGCCCAGCCTGTTCACCGTGCCGATCCTGAAATTTCTGACCAGAAACGGAACTTTGCCATGAAAACCCTGACTGGTGGACAAGCCGCTGTCGACGCGCTGAAGGTCGAACAGGTGGGCCACGTCTTTGGCCTGATCGGTTCGGCCACGATGGAGATGTTTGACGCGCTGTATGACGCGCCCGAAATCCGCTTCATCGGTGTGCATGATGAACGCACCGGCACCCATATGGCCGACGGCTATGCCCGCGCCTCGGGCAAGGCCGGGGTCATCCTTGCCGGGCAGAACGGGCCGGGGGCGACCAATCTGGTGACTGGCCTTGCGCAGGCTGCCGCCGCCTTTTCGCCGGTCGTCTCCATCGCTGGCGCGTTGTCGTCGGCGCATCTGTACCGCGACGCCTTTCAGGAAGTTGACCAGCAATCCCTGTTCAAGCCGGTGACCAAAAAGACCTGGACGGCGACCAGTGCAGACCGCATCCCCGAGATGTTCCGCGAGGCTTTTCGCACAGCACTGACCCCAAGGCGCGGCCCGGTCCAATTGAACCTGCCGCGTGATGTGCTGTCGGCACAGGCGAGTTTCGAGGCCTCGCCGCGCCCGGAAAGCTACCGCTCGCAGACACTGCCTGCAGGCGCGCAATCGGCCATTGATCAGGCTGCAGCCCTGCTGCACAAGGCCCACCGTCCGGTGATCATCGCCGGTGGTGGCATCAAGAACAGCGCGGGCCATGCGCAGGCCCTGGCACTGGCCGAGGCGCTGAATGCGCCCATCGTCACCTCACCCGGGCACGGCGATGCGGTCCCGTTCGGCCATCCTTTGAACGCCGGGCAAATGGGACCGCGCGGCAATGTGGTCGCCTCTCGGCTTGTGCGCGAGGCCGATGTGATCCTGGCGCTTGGAACAAGGATCGGGTTCAACGCGACGTTTTATTCCTATGACAACATCAACAAGGATGCCGCGATCATTCAGGTCGAGTTGGAGCCGACCGCAATTGGTCGCTTTTTCCCGGTTGAGATCGGGATCTGGGCCGATGCGCCAACCGCCGCGTTGCAACTGACTGCCGCGCTGGCCAAGCTGGAAAACCGCAAATTGGCGGACGGCTGGACCCAGGCCTTCCAGACTGAACGCGCGGCCTACCTTGCCAAGCGCGACGGCGATGCCCAGATTGCAGCGCAGCCGATCCACCCCTCGGGCCTGTTCAAGACGCTGCGCGATGTCTTGCCCCATGATGCCGCGATCACGATGGATGCCGGGACGCTGTGCCTGCAGGCCACCGATGCGCTGAACTACTGGACGCCGAAAAGCCTGTTCACCCCGCTTGATTTCGGTCTGGTCGGCTTTTCGTTTGCCTGCGGGCTGGGGGTGAAACTTGCCAACCCCGGCCGCCCCGTGGTCAGCCTGATGGGCGACGGCGGCTTTGGCATGACGGTTTCCGAACTTAGCACCGCTGTCGATTGCGGCATCAACACGGTCACGGTGGTGATGAACAACCGCTGCTGGGGGGCCGAGAAAGCCTATCAGCGCGATTTCTTCGGCGGTCGTTACATTGGCGCAGACATCAGCAGCCCGCCCTTTGACAAGCTGGCCGAATTGTACGGCGCTGCCGGATTTCGCGCGACCACCCTCGCAGAAACCGCCGAGGCCATTCAGGCGGCGCTGGTCTGCGGCAAACCCGCCGTCGTCGATGTGGCGGTTGACCCCGCCGCGTTGTATTCATTCCGGCGCGACAGTTTCAAACACCGAGGAGGTTGAACGATGGACGACACCAAGACCTATCCCCACATGGCGGCCCAAAAGGCCACTGGTGACTGGAATCCGGCATGGGACCTGTTCAAAGACCTGGACCCCGACTATCTGGAAGCCTTCCTGCACTTCCGCTCGGTGCCGCTGAACGGCCCCTTGGAACAGAAATACAAGGAACTGATCTTTATCGCGATCAATGCCGCCACCACTCACCTGCACGGACCCGGCGTGCGTCGCCACATTCAGAACGCCTTGAAAGCAGGGGCCACGAAAGAGGAAATCCTTGAGGTGATCCAGCTAACGACGATCATCGGCATCCATTCCATGAGCCTCGCTGCGCCAATCCTTCAAGAAGAATGTGATCGGCTTCTACGCTAAACCCAATCGCCATTTCCGCCGACGCCATTGATGTCCTGGTTGCATCCGGTGGAGCTGGAGAAAGCCGGTCAGAAAAATTCCTGACGGAGTCAAAGGGTAATCCCCCCATTTTTAACGGGGGCACTCGTAGAATTTACACGGCCGTTTTCAGTTTCTGGGCGGGTGTGATGCCGCCGATGCCCATGTTCGGGCGGTCGTTGTTGTATGTCCATAGCCATTGCGTGGCGTGATCTTGTGCCTCCTCGATACTTTCGATGATGTATTGGTCGAGCCATTCGTGCCTAACCGTGCGGTTGTAGCGCTCGATGTATGCGTTCTGCTGCGGCTGGCCGGGTTGGATGTGCAGGATGGCAACCCCATGTTTCTCAGCCCATTTCATCAGCTTTTCGCTGATGTATTCCGGGCCATTGTCAACGCGAATGGTGCCGGGCTTACCCCGCCACTCGATGATCCGATCAAGGCTCCGTATTACGCGTTCGGCGGGCAAGGAAAAGTCGACCTCGATGCCCAACCCTTCGCGGTTGAAGTTGTCAAGGACATTCAGAAGTCGGAATGCCCGTCCGTCGCCGAGGCGATCCGCCATGAAATCCATCGACCAGGTCATGTTGGGCGCCTCCGGCACCGCCAGAGCATCGGGTTTGTCCCGCTTCAACCGCTTTCGGGGTTTGATCCGCAGGTTCAGCTCTAACTCGCAGTAGATGCGGTAGATGCGCTTGTGGTTCCATGCGTGCCCCTTGATGTTGCGCAGGTGCAGGAAACACAGCCCGAACCCCCAGGTTTTGCGGGCCTCGGTCAGCCCAATCAGCAAGTCAGCGATCTCTTCATTCTCAGCCCGCAATTTCGGGCCATAGCGATAACAGGTCTCGCTGACCCCGAAGGCCCGGCAAGCCAGGGCAATGCTGGCCCCACGTCGCGCCACCGCATTCTCGGCCATCTCCCGGCGTCGAGATGGCCGTTCTACTTTTTTCACAGGGCTTCCTTCAGCAAATCCGCCTGCATGCTCAGATCCGCATACATCCGCTTCAGACGTCGGTTCTCGTCTTCAATGGCCTTCATCTGGCTGATCAGGGACGCATCCATCCCGCCATACTTCGCCCGCCATTTGTAGAACGAGGCGTTGCTCATGCCATGCTCACGGCAAAGCTCGGCCACCGGCACACCGCCTTCGGCCTGCCGCAGGATCGCGATGACCTGTTCATCGGGGCTTACGCGGCCCCACTGGGGCCACGGTCCCCTCTTCATCAGTGTATCTGCTTGTCTTCATTCGGAATCTCCTCGTTTATCTTGCCGAGAAAATTCTACTTATGCAGCCCCTTACTTTCGGGGGGGATTACCAAACGAGCAGGAGATGACCGCCGATCTTCCCGCCACGGCTTTACTTGAACAATTTGGCCACAGCGACAGCGGTCGCATATGATTGTTCATGGATCAACGTGGAGACGGACTAATGACCCAAACCTCATCTGCAACGCACTGGCCCGAGGCTGGGCAAGGCTGCATGCTGCGGCCATTTAGAAGGAAGCCGAAAAGCGCGTCGAGGCCAAGCTTGCCAAGACAATAGTGATGCACTGGATACGCGACCCATTCGCAAGAGCATTATCCGCTACTCTGGTGTGCACTTTTGTCATGTGAACACGATTGAACGCGCGGCACTTAATACTCGTATAGGTTCAGGCTTGGGAAGA
>JAYSQA010000126.1:0-4006 GCA_043721775.1 Rhodobacterales bacterium | reverse complement strand
TGGATGGCGTTGGAACCCGTGACGGGCCGCACGCACCAGCTGCGCGCCCATATGGCCGAAATGGGCCATCCCATTGCTGGGGATGGCAAATACGGCGGCAACACTGCTGACAACATGGGCGATGGCTGGGGGGCCTCGATCGGCGGCGACGTGTCGCGCAAGCTGCACCTGCACGCCCGCAGCCTTAGCGTCGAACACCCGGTAACGGGAGAGATGATGACCTTTACGGCACCCTTGCCCGACCACATGGCCAAAACCTGGAAAATGCTCGACTGGAACGAAAAGGACGTTCCCGCTGATCCCTTCGGGGGCAGCTGATGTCGGCCTGGAAGCCCAAACGTTTCTGGAAAGCCGCCACCACCGCCCCCGAGGAGGGCGGCTTTGCTGTGCTTCTGGATGGGCGTCGCGTGAAAACGCCGGCCAAGCAAACCCTGATCCTGCCGACCGAGGCGCTTGCAGCCCTGGTGGCTTCCGAATGGGATGCCCAAACCGGACTTGTGAACCCCGAAACCATGCCTGCCACCCGCATGGCCAATTCCGCCATTGACAAGGTGATCCCGCAGTATGACGAGGTGGCTGGCCTGTTGTCGGCTTACGGTGCCACCGACCACCTGTGCTACCGCGCCGTCAAACCGCCAAACCTGATTGCTCGGCAAGTTGCCGCCTGGGACCCGCTGCTTGACTGGGCGGCAGATGTGCTGCAAGCGCCGCTGAAACCCACTTTCGGCGTCATCCACATTGAACAGCCCCCGCTGTCCTTGGCGAACCTGCACGCCCATGTGCTGGACCTTGGCAATTTCCGTCTTGCCGCCCTGCATGACCTCGTGGCGCTGTCCGGTTCCCTGATCCTTGCTTTCGCGGTGGCCAAGGGCCGCTTGACCGCGGATCAAGCCTGGGAGGCCTCGCGAATCGACGAGGCGTGGCAAATCGAGGAATGGGGCGAGGACGAAGACGCTGCGACCACAGCCGCCCTCAAGCGTCAGGCATTTCACCAAGCGGCAAGTTTTTTCGCCCTGTGTGCCTGATCCCAATGCCCGTTCCGCAAGCGACCTGCGGCGTAAAGGCCGTTTGCGGCTGTTTTTTTCGGCAATGGCCCGGTTCGGAACCGCTTGGGGTGTAATCCCTTGACCTTTTATCGGGCAATGACAGATGATCACCGACACTGGCAGTGGAAGCTGCCCGTCTCTGCCTCAATCGGCAGGCAAGTATAATCAACCCCCCAAACGGGGACTTCAGGGAGACATCTATGAAGAATACGGTATTCTTCGGCACGCTCGCCGCGAGTGCGTTGCTGGCAAGCACAGCCTTCGCAACCACGCTGGACGACGTGAAGGCGCGTGGCGTTCTGAACTGCGGCTCGAACACTGGGCTGACCGGGTTCGGTGCGCCGGACGCCAATGGCGACTATCAGGGCTTTGACGTGGATATCTGCAAGGCCGTGGCTGCCGCCGTTCTGGGCGATCAGGCCAAGGTCAAATACATCCCCACCACTGGTGAAACCCGCTTCACTGCCCTTGCTTCGGGCGAAGTGGACGTGCTGGTGCGGAACTCCACCTGGACCTTCTCGCGCGACAATGACCTGAAGTTCGATTTCGTGGCCGTGAACTACTATGACGGCCAAGGCTTCATGGTGAAGAAAGACCTCGGCGTGTCTTCGGCCAAGGAACTTGATGGTGCGACGATCTGCATCCAGACCGGCACCACGACCGAACTGAACCTGGCTGACTTCTTCAAGGCCAACAACATCAAGTACACACCCGTCACCGTGGGCGACGATGCTGAAGCGCAGCGCCAGTTCCTTGCCGGGGCTTGCGACGCCTTCACCACCGACGCTTCGGGCCTTGCCGCCTCGCGCGCGACGCTGCCCAGCCCGGATGACTATGTGATCCTGCCGGAAATCATCTCGAAAGAGCCGCTCGGCCCGGTCGTCCGTCACGGCGACAACCAGTGGGGCGATATCGTCCGCTGGACCTACTTCGCACTGGTCGAGGCTGAAGAAAAAGGCATCACCAAGGCGAATATCGAAGAGGTTGCCGCCTCCACTCAAGACCCCGGCGTGCGCCGGATGCTTGGCCTTGAAGGCGACATGGGCAAGATGATGGGTCTCGACAATGATTGGGCCAAGCGCGCCATTGCCGCCAACGGCAACTATGGCGAGATCTTTGAGGCCAACATCGGCATGTCCACGCCCATCAAGCTGGCACGTGGTCTGAACGCGCTGTGGACCCAAGGCGGCCTGCAATACGCCCCGCCGTTCCGGTAGAAAGACTTGTGGCGCGGCCTTCGGGTCGCGCCCTTTTCCTGACGATCTGTCGATATGACGCCCGAACCGTTCCTGCATAAGCCGGGCGGATAACCGGAAAACCGGACCAGAGGCGCACAGGGGGAATACATGGCTTTGGCCAATGATCTGCCGAAACCCGCGTTTCGGCTTGGAATGCTCATCTATGACACGCGCTATCGGACCATCACCATTCAGGTGATTGTACTGTTGCTTGCGCTGCTGTTCGCGGGCTGGCTGGTGGAAAACGTCCGCTCCAACCTTGCGCTAAAGGGCAAGGACATCGACTTCAGCTTTCTGTGGCGTCGCGCCGGCTATGATATTGACCAGCGGCTGATCTCCTACAACAATGACATGAGCCACGGCCGCGCCGTGATCATTGGCCTGTTGAACACGCTGGTGGTGGCTGCGGTGGGCTGCGTGCTGTCCACCATCCTTGGCGTTGTTCTGGGCGTGCTGCGCCTGTCAAAAAACTGGATCGTCTCGCGCCTCGTCGGGGTTTATGTGGAGATGTTTCGCAACGTGCCCCTGCTTTTGTGGATCATCCTCGTCTATGTGATCCTGTCGGAAATCCGGCCGCCGCCCAAGGAATTCAAGATCATCGACGGCGTGTCCAAGGCGAGCATGAACCTGTGGGACTCGGTTGCCATCACCAACCGCGGCACCAACATCCCGATGCCCTTGCTGGACCGCCCGCTGCCAAGCGCCGACTGGCTGCCGATCAGCACTTCGGCCCTTGCGGTGATCGTGTTTCTGATGGCCTCCTACCTCGTAAACCGCGTCATCTTGCGCCGTGCCAAAGCCGTGCAAGAAGCCACCGGTGTTCGCCCGACAACGTGGTGGAAAAGCCTGTGTCTGTGGGTTCTGCCAACGCTTGGGCTTCTGGTCGGCATGGGGTTTCATCTGGAATATCCGGTGATGAAAGGTTTCAACTTTCAGGGCGGCCTCAATGTCGCCCATGCCTTCACCGCGCTGACCCTCGCTTTGTCGCTCTATTACGCCGCCGTCACCGCCGAAATCGTCCGCTCCGGTATTCAGGCGATCAGCCGTGGCCAGTCAGAGGCCGCCTATGCCCTTGGCCTTCGCCCCGGCCGCACCATGAACCTGGTGATCCTGCCGCAGGCCCTGCGCGTCATCATTCCACCGATGATCTCGCAGTGGCTGTCGCTGACCAAGGACACCTCGCTTGGCATCGCCGTTAGCTATCTTGACCTGCGTGGCACCCTGGGGGGCATCACCCTGAACCAGACCGGTCGCGAATTGGAGTGTATGCTTCTGATGATGCTGATCTATCTCATCATCAGCCTGATCATCTCGGCGCTGGCCAATGCCTATAACGCCTCCGTCAAACTGAAGGAGCGTTAGGATGCAGTTCGTCCGTACCCAGATGCTGCCGCCGCAAGCCCCACCCACGTCCCAAAGTGGCGTGGTGAAATGGCTGCGAGAGAATTTGTTCTCAAGCTGGCTCAACGCCATCTTGACCATCCTGTCGATCCTGACCGTTTACTACCTTGTGGTTTTGGCTCTGCCGTGGCTGCTGCACGGCGTTTGGCAGGCCAATTCGCTGGGCGAGTGCCGCACCATCATCGAAGCCAACTTCGGCCCCGATGCGGGTGGTGCGTGCTGGGCGATGATCCGGGCCCGCTGGTATCAGTTCATCTTCGGCTTTTATCCACCCGAGATTTACTGGCGTCCGATCCTGAACTTTGGCCTGCTGTTCGTCGC
>JAYSQA010000125.1:0-29772 GCA_043721775.1 Rhodobacterales bacterium | reverse complement strand
TAATTCAAAGATTATCCGCGTCAGACCGTGAACTGCAGCTGCGGCGCACGCGCCGCAAATGGCGCTGTCCCACCCAGTTCTCTCTACAGTTGTGCACTGCGTGATTTGGTTTACAGCTAAAAATCTCTGTTTTCATGCGATTAATTCAGGCGCTTGCCTGGCCAGTCTTCGGAAGATACGGCCAAATCCGGTCTTGTGGCCGGCCTGAGCGTATTGGCAGAGGCGGTCAGGGGTCCGGGCTGATGCATCGAACTGATATCCGATTGCGGGCGCACTTCACACGGCGGTCGATGACCCGGACAGTTCCGCCACGATATCGTCGGTCGTCATCGTTCGGCAATAGCCGCCAAAGGCCTGAAGGGCATTGATATGCCGCGCCTCGGTATGGGTGGCGCAGGCATCGGACACACAGATAGGATAGAAACCCCGGTCGGCCGCGTCGCGCAACGTGTGATCACAGCATTGGTCGGTCAGAAAGCCCGTCACCACCAGCGTGTCGATGCCGATGTTGCGCAGCAGGTATTCGATGTTGGTCGAATTGAATACGCCCGACGAGGTTTTGGGGATCACGATCTCATCGCCGGCGGGGGCCACCATATCCAGCACCTTTGCCTCCCAAGACCCTTTGCCGATGAAGAATTTCGATAGCTTGTAGTCAAGGCTGCGATCGCGGCCATCGTCGGTCAGGTTTTCCATCACCGTGTACATCACCTCGCCGCCCGCTGCCCGAAAGGCGGCCAGCAGGCGTTGCAGGTTTGGCATCACTACCCGGCGCAGCGTATCGTCGAAATAGGGGTGGCGGGCGGCCACATCGGCGTTCCAGACATAGTTTTGCGTGTCGATAAGCAACAAGCAGGTCCGCTTGGGGTCAATCGGGCGCTGGCGGTTCAGGGCAAGATCTTCTGGGCGTTGCATTTGGGCACCTTTGAAATACAGGGGTTAATCCAGGCTGTGGGGCGGGGTCCAGACATCGGCGCGCGCAAGCACCCGCTCGATCCTGCGGGCAAGCGAAAGCAGTCGCGGCTCGGTGCCGGGGGATCCGATCAGTTGCAGCCCAACGGGCAGGCCTTCGGCATCGACCCCGGCCGGGATCGACACGGCGCACAGGCCCAGAAAGCTGACCACGCAAGTATTGCGCAGGTTCAAGAGGTTCAGTCTGGCATAGGTGTCGGGGTCTTCCAGCAATGCCACGGGCGGCGGGGTCAGCGGCACCGTGGGGCACAGCACCGCGTCAAAGCCGCCCAGCACCGACGCCGCATCAGCCGACAGCGCGGCGTAGCGGGCCTTGCGTTGCAGGTATTCCCACGCCTCCAGCGCCTTGCCGTCATCCATGCGGCGGCGCACGCGGGGGTCCAGCGTCAGCAACACCTGCGGCAGGGAATCCCGCAGAAAGGCGTAAAGTTCTGCCGATACGATGCCGCCTTCCCGGTAGATGCCATAAACTTCCGCCACGCCGGGCAAATCCACGTCGGCCAGCGTTGCACCATCGGCCTCGATCAGCGCCATCGCCTCGTGCAGCCGTTCCGCGACGCCGGGTGACGTATCGCCCCAGAAGAACGCCCCGGCTACGCCCAGCCGCAACGGGCCATCGCAATCGGGCACGCGGGCAGTGTCCAGCGCCTCAAAGGCAAAGGCGGCATCGTCGGCGCTGCGGGTCAGGATGCCGGGCGTATCGAAGCTGGGGCTCAGCGGCACGATCCCGGCGGTGGACCAGCGGCCCAATGTGGTCTTCAACCCCACCGTGCCCGTCAGGCTGGCGGGGATGCGCACCGATCCGCCGGTATCGGTGCCAAAGGCGACCAGCGCGGTACCCTCTGCCACCGAGACCCCGGCCCCGCTGCTGGAACCGCCCGGCGCGCGGTGCACGGCGCGGTCGCGCGGGTTCCATGGCGTGGGATGGTGGCGGCTCGTGCCAAGGCCACCAAAGGCCATTTCGACCGTGTGGGTCTTGCCCGCGATCACCGCCAGTTGCCGCCGCAGGGCGGTCACCACCGGCCCCTCGGCTGAATATGCGGGCGGTAAGGCGTTCGGAGTGCCCGCAAAGGTCGGCCGCCCGGCCACGCCATACAGGTCTTTCAGCGAAACAGGTATTCCCTGCAAACCGCCCAGACGGGTGCCCACCGCAAAGGCCGCATCCGCCGCCATCGCCTGTCGCCGCGCAAGGTCAGGCGTCCAGTCCTTGTAGGCGGCCAACGCCGGGTCATGGCGTGCTTGCGTCGCCTCGGCAAGCGCCGTCGCGGTCAGACGCCCGTCGGCCAAATCGGCGGCAATGCGGCGCAGGCTGCGGATCAGGATATCGTCGGTCATTGCAGACAGTCTTTGGCCAAAGCATCGCGCACGGCATTGGCGGCAGGCACCGCCCCCCCCTGACGGAACGCATCAACAAAGCCTGCAAGGCTTGACGGCAGCGGGAACACCTCGGTCAGCGCAAACCCCATCAGCAGCAACTCGCGCGAAAAGGCGTCGCGCGCAATCGCGCCCTCATGCGCGGCCAGAACCAGATGAACCAGATCCAGCGGCAGAAACAGAACCCCGTCACGATCGGCCAGAACCCAGTCGCCGGGCATCACCGTCACACCGGCAAAGCGCGCGGGCCGGTCGCAGGGAAACGGGATCAGCGTGGAATGCGCGGCCATCGGCGCGGTGCCCCGCGCCTGCGCGGGCAGGCCGGCCTGCGCCAGACCCTCCAGATCGCGCACCGCGCCATCAACCACGGCACCATTTGCCCCCAGCATCTGCGCCCGCGTGGCCAACATGTCACCCAGCACGGCGCCACACATCGCACCTCCCGCACAAAAAACCAGCACCTCGCCGGGCTGCACAGCATCAACCACCGCAAAGTTGGCGGGCGGGCCAGGGCGGCGGATCTCGGGGCGGCCGGGCAGAAACTCTATCAGGCGCACCGGTCCGGCCATGGTCGGCTCGGGGGTCATCGGCACAAGACCGACCGCGGCACGTTCGGCCAGACCGTGATCTTTCATGATATCGCAGGCGATGGTGGTCGGGATGCGGCGCAGTCGGGCAGCAAGAGATGGAATATCAAGCATTGTGTGCTTTCAGCAGAATTACGGGAGGCAGGGGCAGGGGCAAGGGCAGGGATGCGCTGTCAGATCATGATGTCGCCGCCATTGGGGTTGAATGTGGCGCCAAAGTAATAGGCGGCATCTTCGCAGGCGAGCAGCAGGGCAGTCGGTGCCACCTCGTCCACTGTGCCTTGGCGGCCGATGGGCAATTCGCCTGTCTTTTTCGCGGCCCAATCCGGCGGCAGCCGCATGTCGGTTAACAGCGGGCCGGGGCAAATGGCGTTGACCACGATGTTGTCATCAGTCCCCTCATAGGCCAGCGAGCGCGTCAGTCCCAGAACACCTGCCTTGGCGGCGGCATAATGCGCCATGCCCTCGGCACCCTTGTGGGCCAGTTGCGAGCTGATGTTGATGATCCGCCCATAGCGACGTGCGCGCATGTGGGGCATGACCGCGCGGCAGCCGTAGAACACCGAAGTCAGGTTGATGCGGATCATCTCGTCCCACTGGGCGGTTGGCATGTCTTCCAGCAGCGCCACGGTGGCAATCCCTGCGTTGTTCACCAGAATGTCAGGTGGGCCAAGAACGGCTACTGCCTGCGCGATGGCCGCCGTCATGCCCGCCTCGTCACCGACATCGACTGCAACGGCCAGGCTGCGCCGCCCCATCCCGGCAATCGCCTCGGCCACCACGGCAGCGCCCGCTCCGTTACGATCCAGCACCGCCACGTCGGCGCCTTCACGCGCATAAAGCATCGCAATTCCGCGCCCAAGGCCGGTTGCCGCCCCTGTCACGATGGCCACGCGGCCCGTCAGTTTTCCCATGTGTTTCCCCCGCCTGCGACTTCAGTAGATTTCAGCATAACGGCGGCACAATTCCTCCGGTGGCCAGTCGCGGCTAAGGGCAAATTCGGCCTCCTTGTTGGCGATGTATGCCCGCAGCAACGTTTCGGGCAAAAAGGATTGCAGCACCTCATCGGCCTTGAGCGCCGCAAATGCAGCCGGGGCCGAGGTGGGCAGACGCACGATCCGACGTTCGGCAAGCTGATCCGGGGTCATCGTTTCGGGGTCTTCGCCCATGGTCGGCACCGGTGCCGGCAATGCATCGCGGATGCCCGCCAGACCCGCCCGCAGGATCATCGCCAGTTGCAGATAGGGGTTTGCGGTTGCGTCCGCCGCCCGGAATTCAAAGTTGAACTGCCGGGCCACCGCTTCCGGCGAGGCGCCAAAAGTGGGGCAGATGCGGATGCCCGCCTCGCGGTCACGGTAGCCCACGTTCGACCATACGCCGGTCCACGAATGTGACACCAGCCGCAGATAAGAGACGGGCGAAGGTGCGGTAAAGGCGCACAGCGCCGGCATGTGGCGCACGACACCTGACACAAACTGGCCCGCCGCCTCGCCAAGGCCAAAATCGCGCGCGGGGTCGTGGCTGACTGGATGGCCCTTGTCATCCCACAGGCTGAAATGGATATGCACCCCGCTGCCCAGACCATCGGCAAGCACGCGGGGTGAAAAGCTGACAGAATGACCCAACCGGAACGCTGTAGCCCGCGCCAGTTCCTTGACGATCACGGCGGTATCGCAGGCAGCAAGCGCGTCCTGCGGCGGCACGGTGATCTCGAACTGACCGGCGGCGAACTCGGCCAGATAGCTGTCAACCTCCACCCCCGCCGCCTTCAGCGCCCCCAAGTAGGTTTCGCCAAAGGCACCATGCCGCCGCACTGCATCCAACGCATACATGTCGGCGGCGCGGGCATTGGCACCGGTATAGATGAACTCATGCTCGAACGTGGCGCGCAGGGTAAGGCCGGTTTCGCGCACAAGGTCGGCGGCGGCGTCGCGCAGCAGACTGCGCGGGCAACAGTCCCATGCGGTACCATCGGTGTTGACCACGTCGCACAGATAGAACCGCTCAGCCGCCGTTCCATCCTGGAAATCCACCTCGACGCCCGTCCTTGCGTCAGGCATCAGCATCACGTCGCCATGCGCGCCCCAAAGCCCCGGCGCGATTGTGCCAAGTGCTGTGAACATGATGTTGTTTGGCGTCCAGCCGATGCCACCCGTCAGGCGCTTTTCGATCTGGTGGCTGGGAAACCCCTTGCCTCGCACCTGACCCGACAGGTCGGTGTAACAAAACATCGTCAGGGGGTCGCGCATTGTGGTTGCTCCGGTCTTTGTCATTCGGGTCAGGGGCTTGGGTTAAAAGGTTTGCGCAGGGCTTCCAGCGTTGCGATCCGCGCCTTTGAGCGGGAACCCAACGCCTCGACCACGCCCGCTGTCATCAGTTCAACCATTGCAAGGCCGGTCACGCCGCTGTCAAACGCACTTGGAATGCTGACCGGACAGGCAACCACGACATCAGAAATTGCGGCAATGGGGGAATACCAGATGTCAGTCACCAGCACGATGACCGCCTTTTGGGCTGCAGCACTGCGCGCAAATTCCAACACGTCGCGCTGATAGCGTCGAAAGTCAAACACCACCAGAATGTCGCCCTCGCGCACATCCAGCAGGTAATCGGCCCAGGCGGCCGGGCCGTCGCGCACCAGCCGAACGCCGGGACGCAGTTCACGCATGTACTGGTGCAAGTAGGCAGCGATCATTCCGCTGAACCGGCCGCCGAGGCACAGCACAGTGCGGTCAAGATCGGTCAGCAGGGCCGTGATGCGGCCGATATCCTTGCGCAAGTCCTGCGCGGCAATCTCGATGTTCTGGCGCAGGGCCTGTGCAACCCGGTCAGATGTGTCTGCCTCGGCACTTTTGGTGGCAATGCTGTCGTACCGCACCAGCGGGCTTTGCAACCGGGCCTGAATCTCGGACCGGATCGCATCCTGGAAGGCGGCGTAATTGTCAAATCCCAGACGCGCCACAAACCGCAGGATCGTGGGCCCGCTGGTTTTTGCCCGCCGGGCAAGGCGCGCCACAGTTTCCATCCCCGCCATGGGGTATTCGCCCAGCAGGGCGCGCGCCACCCGGCTTTCGGCATCGGTGAACTCGGCAAGCTCGCGGCGCACCTGATCCTGAATGGACATTGCGGGATGGGATGTCATCTGGGCTTAGCCGCCAGTATGCCCGAGCGGGCAACGGCATCAGGGAATATCCCTTCCAGCAATCGGGCCCATTCGCGCTGCGCGGACTCATCTTCGATCAGATCCTGCCGGACCTCGATTTCGACATAGGGCACACCATTTGCTTCGCAGTGAACGGGCACAGTGTAATCCGCGGCCATGTTGACGGTGTAGGGTTGGTTCACGCCAATGCACAGGTCGGTCTTTTCGCGCAGCACCTCAACCAGTGCGTTGCCGATGCGCCAGTCCGTCTCGGCAATCACGCTGATCTCCCATGGACGGGGCTTTGGATCGGCGCGCAGCAAGTCTGTGCAACTGTGCATTGCAAAAACGGCGGTTGGCCGACGTGCCGTCTTCCGGGCGTGCAGCAGGCTTGCGACCTGATCCTGATAGGGTCGCAGCACTTCGGCCGCGCGCTGCGCCATTTCTTCGGGCGACAGACTGGCATTGCCCGGAATGACAGTGCCATCGCTGATCTGCGGAATGGATTGCGGCTTGCCCGGAACACGGTTGCAGTCGATCACCAGCCGCGAATAGGGCTGAAATACATAAGTCGCCCCAAGCGCGCGGGCCAGATGGGTGGTGACACCGTAGATGCCGATGTCATAGCCGATGTGGCGGCCAAGCTCGATATCTTCAAGCCCCAGATCGCCCAGCGCGCGGGGAATGGCGCGTCCTGCGTGGTCGGACACGAACAGGATTGGCGAGGCGCCCTCGGGGTTCTCGACGCCCCATGGCTGCGGGTCGTCGGGATGCAACAATTGCGGTCGAACCAGCACGGGATCACTCCTTGCTTCTTGCCGGGCAGCCCGGAACCCCGGGCTGCCCCCGTTGACATGCGCCTCAGCTTTTCGGTGTGACGGTGGTTTTCAGCGCAACCTTGCCCGCTTCGACCTGCATGATCGCAACCGGCTTGCTGGGCACGCGGCTGCCGCCGACATAGGCGATCGCCCCGGTCACGGCATCAGCGTAGTTGGTCGTGGCGGCCAGCGCCTCGGTCACCGCCTTGGGGTCGGACGACCCGGCGCGCGTGATCGCATCCGCCACCAGCCCCATCGCGTCATAGCCAAGGGCGGCAAAGGCGTTTTCCGGCGGGCGGCCGTATTCCTTTTCATAAGCGGCGCGGAAGGTGTCGGCGGGCCCGGTTTCCAGCCCGACATAGGCATGGGTGGTGAAGTACACGTTGGTCGCCAGCGTCGGCCCGGGCACGCTGACCAGAAGATCGGTGTCGAAACCGTCGCCCGCAAGGATCGGCAGCGCAATACCGGCTTCGCGAATTTGCTTGACGATCACGCCCGCCGTATCGGGGCCGGAGGACGCGAAGACCCCGTCCACCCCCGCTGTCGACTGCAGCCTTGCCACCAGCGCCGAGAAGTCAGTGTCGGTGGTCATATAGACATCTTCGACAGCCACGGTGCCGCCCAGCGCCGTGAACCGCTCGGTGAAGTATTTTGACAGGCCGGTGGTATAATCCATGCCGTTGTCGGTCCAGACCGCGATATTGCGCAGACCCAGCGTGTCATAGGCGTATTCCGCCATCGCATGCGCCTGCACATCATCGCCAAAGGGCACAAGAAACATCTCGCTGCCAATCATTGCCGGCAGGTCGGGCGATGTGGCGCCCGACGTCACAAAGGGAATACCCGCCGTCTGGAACAACGGTGCGGAAGCCAGCGCAAAGGTGCTGTCGCTGTGCCCGATGCCTGCCGAGAGGCCCGGAATGGCCACAGCGCGCTGGCCAGCGGTGGCCGCTTCGCGCGTGTCGTCCTTGGTGTCGATCGCGGTGACCTCGATCATGCGGCCATCCAGCAGGCCACCGGCCTCGTTGATCATCTTGGCTTTCAGCAGAACACCGTTCAGCGACGGCCCGTCAAGCGAGGCAAGCCCGCCCGAGGAGACGTTATAAAGCGCCGCAATCCCGATCTTGTCTTGTGCCATTGCCGGCGGGGCCAGCGCCAGCCCAGCAACCGCGAGGGCTGCGAATTTCACCTTCCAGTTGGACATTGGTTCTCTCCTTTTCTCAGGGGTTAGAGTTGGGTCGTGGGTCTATGCGCTTCGCCGCCTTGGCGAACACGCGAAAAAAGTCGGGCTCGGCAGTGCCAAAAAGGCCCGCCGGGCGAAAGATCAGCACCAGCAGCACCGCCCCGGCGACAATGATCTGGCTGGCACCAAACAGGTTCGCGGCTTCCTCAACGGGGCGCAAAAGTTCGGTCGTGATGGTCAACAAGATGGCGATGATCGCGGCACCGGTGATGCTGCCGGTGCCGCCCAGCACCACCATCACCACCAACTGGAACGACATCAGGAAGGTAAAGGAGTTCGGGCTGATCAGCGTCACCAGATGTACCCACAGCCCGCCCGACACCCCGGCAAAGAACGCCCCAATTGCAAAGGCCAGAACCCGCGTGCGCGCCACCCGTATGCCAAGGCAGGCGGCGGCCAGTTCGTTTTCCCGGATCGCCAGCATCGAGCGGCCCAGCGACGAGTGTTTCAGCGTCCAGGCAACAAAGATCGTCAACATCACAAACAGAAAAACCCACCAAAGCGAGGTCAGCGCCGTCAGCCCGCTCAGGCCCAGCGCCCCACGCGTCAGCCCCGAGAAGTTCACCGCAAAGCTTTGTACAATGAAGATCAGGCCCAGCGTCGCCACAGCAAGATAGTGTCCGCGCAGCCGCAGCACCGGGAAGCCCACGATGACGGCCACTGCAGCTGCCACCAGCCCCCCCGCCACCAGCGCGGGCAAGAACGGCCAATGCTGCGCCACCAGAAACTCGGGCAGCTGCTTCAGCATCACGGCCTTGCGCTCGGGCGCCATGACCAGAAGGGCGGTCGCATACCCGCCCAGCGTCATGAACGCCGGATGGCCCAACGAAAACAGCCCGATGAATCCATTGGTGATGTTCAGGCTGACGGCCAGGATGATGTTGATGCCCGCAAAACCGATGATCGACAGCGTGTAGGGGTTCAGCGCCCCGGTCGCCCACCAGATCAGCGCGGCACCAATCGCCGCAACCGCCGCCGCCAGACTGGCCCCCCGGCCACTCATGCCCGTGTTTCCGTCGATTTGCCAAGCAGGCCGTTCGGCATCACCAGCAAGACCACGATCAACGCGCCAAACACAAAGGCGTTGCGAAAGCCCGAATATTCGGGCGGCAGCAGGCCGACGAACAACACCTCGGACAGGCCAAGCACATATCCGCCCAGAACCGCGCCGGGTATGGACCCCACCCCGCCAATCACCGCCGCAATGAACGCCTTCAGCCCGGGCAACAACCCCATCAACGGGCTGATCTGCCCGTATTTGCTGCCCCACATCAGCCCACCCACCGCCGCAAGCCCACTGCCGATGGCAAAGGCAAGCATGATCATGCGGTCGATGTTGATGCCCATCAGGCGGGCCACATCATAATTCTCGGCCGTGGCGCGCATGGCGATCCCGATGCGTGTGAAGCCTACAAAGATGACCAGCGCCACCATCAGCACGATTGACAGCGCCACGATGGCAAGGTCGATCACCCGCACCGTGATCGGCCCCAGGAGCACCAGCGCATTCAGGTATTCCGGCACCTGAAAAGTACGCGGCTGCGCCGTGATCGTCAGAATCGCAAGGTTTTGCAGGATGATCGCCACCGCCAGCGAGGCGATGAAGCCGGTCACCTGCGGCGAGCCGCGCATGGGGCGAAAGGCAATTCGCTCGATCACCGCGCCGCTGGCGGCCCCCGCCGCCACCACGACCACCACAGCCAGCGGAAAGGGAAGGTTCAGATAGCCCACGCTTGCCAGCGTGGTGAAGGCGCCAATGGTGAAAATATCGCCATGCGCAAAGTTGATCAGCCGGACGATGCCGTAGATCATCGAAAATCCGATGGCGATCAGGGCATACATGCTGCCAAGGATCAATCCGTTTGCAATCTGTGACAGGATATAGGCGGCGGACATCAGGCTGCTCCCAGATAGGCACGTTGCACGTCGGCATTGTCGGCCAGTTCGCGCCCGGTCCCGCTGAGAATGATCCGGCCGGCCTCAAGCACATAGGCGCGGTCGGCGATTTCAAGCGCCATCGACGCGTTTTGCTCTACCAGCAGAATGGTCATCCCCTCGGACCGCAAGCGTTCGAGAATGTCGAAGATCTGTTCCACCAGCTGCGGCGCCAGCCCCAGTGACGGCTCGTCCAGCAACAAAAGCTTTGGGCGGCTCATCAGCGCGCGGCCGATTACAAGCATCATCTGCTCACCCCCCGACAGCCGGTCGCCCGGCACGTTGGCGCGCGTCCGCAGGATGGGGAACTGGTCCTGAATCTGGCGCATGTCTTCGTTCATGGCACCGGTATCGCGGCGCAGATAGGCACCGATCCGCAGGTTCTCGGCCACTGACAGCGCGGCGAACACCTGCCGCCCCTCGGGGCAATGCGAGATGCCCGCCCGCACGATCTGCTCGGCCCGCATCCGCCCCAGATCGACGGCGCCCCCACCGTTGTCATAGCGCAGGCTGCCGGTCTGTGGTCGCAACAGTCCCGAAATCGTGGCCAGCGTGGTGGTCTTGCCCGCGCCATTGGCGCCGATCAGTGCCACGATCTCGCCCTTTTGCACGGTCAGCGTGATGCCCCGCAACGCGTGGGTGCCGCCGCGCCGGACCTGCACATCTTCAAGCCACAGCATCAGGTACCTTCCTGCGGCGGCCCAGATATGCCTCGATCACACGCGGGTTGCGCTGCACCTCGGAAGGGGTGCCCTCTGCCAGATTGCGGCCCTGATTGACGACGACAATGCGCGCGCAAATGCCCATCACCATCTTCATGTCATGTTCGACCAACAGCGTGGTTATCCCCAGATCGGCATGCAGCCGCCGGATCGTTTCGCCCAGATCGGTGGTTTCTTGCGGGTTCATCCCCGCCGTTGGCTCGTCCAGCAGCAGCAGCTTCGGCTCGGTGGCCAGCGCACGGGCAAATTCCACCTTGCGCTGCTCGCCATAGGGAAGTCTGCCGACGATGTCACCCGCCCGGTGCCGCAGGCCCAGGATGTCCAGCATCGCCATCGCCCGCTTGCGGATATCGGTTTCGGCTTCACGGGCGGACGGCAGGCGCAGGATCGTGGGCACCACCCCCGGGCCGCGCCGCATATGCAGCCCGACCATCACGTTGTCCAGCACCGGCAGATCGCGGAACAGGCGGATGTTCTGGAAGGTGCGCGCCATGCCAAGGGCGGCATTGACTTCGGGCGCATTGCCCGCAACCTCCTGCCCGCGAAACCGGATACTGCCCGAAGTGGGCTTCAGAACACCCGTCAGCAAATTGAACGCGGTCGTCTTGCCCGACCCGTTCGGCCCGATCAGCCCGACCAGTTCCCCTTCGGCCAGCGTGAAGCCAAACCCGTCCAGCGCACGCACGCCACCAAAGCTCTTGCTAAGCCCGGCAACGGTCAGCAGGCTGTCAGCCAAGGGGGCCGCGGCGGGGGATATGGACATCTTGGTCCTTCCGAACAAAGGGGGACGGTGGCACACTCCGTAACAGATGTGATAAATCTAGCATGCGTATTGAATTTGTTACAAGCCACTTTAAGCTGGCCGAATGCCCGAGGACCGGGTCGCAACCGAAAGGATGAACGATGCAGACACTGACCCGCGACGTGCCGGTGACCCCCGGCCAGACCGCCGTTTTGTTCATCGACGTGCAGAATTATGCCGCCCATCCCAAGGGCGGCGAATTTCGTGACCTGCCCGCGCCGGAACGGGCGAAATATGACTATTACCTTAACCGGCTTGAACAAATCGCGCTGCCCAACATGCAACGCCTGCAAGCAGCCTGCCGCACGGCCGGCATCGAGGTGATGTATGCCGTGATCGAAAACCTGACCGCCGATGGCCGAGACCGCAGTCTTGATTACAAGATTTCGGGAATCAATGTGGCCAAGGGGTCGTGGGATGCGCAGGTCTGTGATGCCATCAAGCCGGGCGAGGATGAGATCGTGCTGCGGAAAAACTCGTCCAGTGCCTTTATTTCCACCAATATAGATTATTTGCTGCGCAGTCTGGGAAAGCGGCAACTTATCCTTTGCGGTGTGGTTACCGACCAATGCGTCGAATCAGCGGTGCGCGACGCCTGCGATCTGGGCTATCTTGTCACGCTGATCCCCGACGCCTGCGCCACCTACACCGAGGAGCGGCACGACAACTCGCTTCGCGCGATCAAGGGGTATTGCCGACAGTACAACACGGCCGAACTTGTTGCCGAAGTCGCGGCAGCGCAATGACCCGCAACCTTGGCCGTACCCTCGTCACCGGTGCGCATGGCTTTCTTGGCAGCGCACTGGTGCCACATCTGCGTGTGATGGGCGTGGACGTGATTGCCAGCGATGCGGGCGACCCTGACGCCCCGTGCGATGTGACCGATGCGGGGCAGGTGAATGCCTTGTGCCGTGACGGCGGCATTACCACGATCCTGCATTGCGGCGCCGTGTCCGGCCCGATGGTGATGGCCGACCGACCCTTGGACATCTGGCGCATAAACGCCCAGGGAACTGCCAATATACTTGAGGCCGCGCGCCTTTATGGTATTGGCCGCGTCGTCGTCTGTTCAACTTCCGAGGTTTACGGCGCAACCACGGGCAGGGTGGACGAGACGACACTTGTGCAGCCGCGCTCGGTCTATGCCGCCAGCAAGGTTGCGGCGGAACAGGCGATGCTGGGTTACGTGCGCGAACATGGGCTGGACGCTTGTGCGCTGCGCCTGTCATGGATCTATGGCCCTGGCCGCAGCACCCCGACCCGGCTAGAGTCGCTGTTGCGCGCCGTAGCCATGGACCAGCCCGCCTTGCTCGATGCCGATCCCGACGAAATGACGCATTACCTGCACATCGATGATGCGGTGCAGGCTCTGGTTTGCGCGGCCACTGTTCCATCGATGAAGGGTCAGATATTCAACATCACGGCTGGTCCCGGCATACCGATGCGCGACGTGGCCGCCATCGTGTCCAGCTTGCGCCCCGATGCGCAGATTGCCTTTGCACCCAGCGCGCGCGCCGCTGCCGACGGCCCTTCGGACATGGCGCATGACCGCGCCACCGCCATGATGGGGTTTCACCCAAAGGTGCCGCTGGCCATCGGCCTCGCCCGCCTGCTGGCAACACTTGCTGCGTTTGGCACGCCCCCCCTTGGCTGATGGGGGGCTGCGCAATGGTTCGGGCAACCAAAGAAGCTTCCATCTGGCCGGGTGTCTGCGTCAGCTGTGCAGGCACTGTCAGAAGAAAACAGCCTTTAAGCCGACTGTGCCGCTGCTTAGCATTCGGTATCAAAGACACAGCCCCTTCCGCTACTTCAGGACGAGCCCTGAGTATCCGTCATGCGCAAGGGTTTTTGGGCCCCGCAGTCGGTTAGCCTTGACGAGAGCGTTTGCGGTTTCAAGAAGTTTTCTCATGATGGCGACGATGGCGACCTTTGGGGGTTTTCCATCGGCGCGAAGGTGGGCGTCTTCGGCTTCGCAGAACGGGGCGAGCATGCCACCGGCCAAATGGCTGGCGGCATGCCCCAGCGGGGCTGCGCGTTGCAGCCGCAGACCCGCCTCGTTAGGGGCGGTCGCGGCGCAAAGCCCCGCGACGCCCATTCCCGGAATGGGGATCATTCCGCGACGACTGGCATGTAAAGCTGGCCACCTTCACGGAACTTTTCGGCCATCGCCGCCATGCCTTCCTTCTGCGCGCCCTCTTCCGAAACGGCGGCCCTTATGTCGTGGCTGATCTTCATCGAGCAAAACTTCGGACCGCACATCGAACAGAAATGCGCGGTCTTATGCGCATCCTTCGGCAAAGTCTGATCATGGAATGATCGCGCGGTGTCGGGGTCCAGCGAGAGGTTGAACTGATCCTCCCAGCGGAACTCGAACCTTGCGCGTGACAGGGCATCGTCGCGCAACTGCGCGCCGGGCAGGCCTTTTGCCAGATCGGCGGCGTGGGCGGCGATCTTGTAGGTGATCACGCCGACCTTCACATCATTGCGGTCAGGCAGGCCCAGATGCTCTTTCGGCGTCACATAGCACAGCAGCGCGGTGCCAAACCAGCCGATCATCGCGGCGCCGATGGCGCTGGTGATATGGTCGTAGCCCGGCGCAATATCGGTGGTCAGCGGCCCAAGTGTATAGAACGGCGCCTCGCCACAGGTGGCCAGTTGCTTGTCCATATTGACCTTGATCTTGTGCATTGCCACATGACCCGGCCCTTCGATCATCACCTGACAATCGCGCGCCCAAGCCACTTTGGTCAGCTCTCCCAGTGTCTCCAACTCGGCAAATTGCGCTGCGTCATTGGCATCGGCGATAGAGCCGGGGCGCAACCCGTCGCCAAGGCTGAACGACACGTCATAGGCCCGGCAAATCTCGCAGATCTCGGCAAAATGGGTGTAGAGAAAGCTTTCGCGGTGATGGAACAGGCACCATTTCGCCATGATCGAGCCGCCGCGCGACACGATTCCTGTCACCCGGTTCGCGGTCAGGTGAATGTATTTCAGCCGCACCCCGGCATGGATGGTGAAGTAATCCACCCCCTGTTCGGCCTGTTCGATCAGGGTATCGCGGTAGATTTCCCAGGTCAGATCCTCGGCGACGCCGTTCACCTTCTCCAGCGACTGATACAAAGGCACCGTGCCGATCGGCACGGGCGAATTGCGCAAAATCCATTCCCGGGTGTTGTGGATGTTGCGGCCGGTGGACAGGTCCATCACGGTATCGGCACCCCAACGGATCGACCAGACCATCTTGTCAACCTCCTCGGCCATCGAAGAAGTCACGGCAGAGGTGCCCATATTGGCGTTGATCTTCACCGCGAAATTGCGGCCGATGATCATCGGCTCCAGTTCCGGGTTGTTGATGTTGGCCGGGATGATGGCGCGGCCAGCGGCAATTTCCGACCGCACGAATTCGGGCGTGACCAGATCGGGGATCGACGCGCCGAAATCCTCACCATCGCGCGGCGCGGTGTGGGTCCGGCCCAAATTCTCGCGGATCGCCACAAATTCCATCTCCGGCGTGATCACCCCGGCGCGGGCATAGGCCAGCTGAGTGACGGCAGCCCCGTTCAGCGCGCGGCGCGGCTGCGGGCGAACCGGGAAAGCGGGCACCAGATGGCTTTCAGGGGTGAAGCCGTTGTCGGCATCCTGCACCAGGCGACCCATGTAGGCCTCGGTGTCACCACGCGCCGCGATCCAGTCAGCGCGCAAAGCGACAAGCCCCGCGCCGATGTCGATTTGCGCCTCAGGATCGGTGTAGGGGCCAGAGGCGTCATAGATCACCACCGGCGGCTCGCCCGCCGTGGGGTGCAGCGTAATCTGGCGCATCGGCACGCGGATATCAGGGTGAACTGCGCCCGCCAGATGGATTTTGGTCGAGGCAGGCAGCGGCCCGGTGGTAACCTCCGGGTCAATCTTGGTCACATGGTTCATCTTTTGCCCTTTCAAAGCACAAGATGACCCAAGCGGATGATGAGGCAGGAGCTGGGCGAATTACGCCCCCTGAAGGCCCTTTCCGCATGGAAAAGCCGACCGATTGTGCTTCCTACGCCAGTATCAACTGGGTCAGGTTCAAAGGGTCGCAGCGCCGTGCGGGGTTGCCCCCGGACCATCTGCCTCTCAGTCCCATTGGCGGGACTCCCCTGACGTAGACACAGGGTAGGGCGGGGAATTGGGCGGGTCAATCGTCGAAATGCGTCGCTTAGCCTTTCTGAGGCATCGCATTCGTGCTAGCGCGGCCCGATTGGGTGAAGTTTGGGTGGGGGTATCATGGAAGTTGACGCGATAAGGGCCAAACTGGCGCAAAGCTATGATTTGACCCCTTCCCTTGCCGCCGCAGAGGCGACGGCGGATATTTACGCCCGGATGGCCCGCGTGGTGCCCTTGGTCGATTGGGCGCGCCACGCGCCCTATGTGCTGGCAATCAACCGGCTGAAACAAGAGCGCAACGCGGTTATTCTGGCACATAACTACATGACGCCGGATATTTTTCATGGCGTGGCGGATGTCGTCGGTGACAGCCTGCATCTGGCGATCAAAGCCACCGAGGTGCAGGCCGATGTGATCGTGCAGGCGGGCGTGCATTTCATGGCCGAGACCTCGAAAATCCTGAACCCGTCGAAGATCGTGCTGATGCCGGATATGGAGGCGGGGTGTTCGCTTGCGGACGCGATCACTCCGGCGGGGATTGCGCAGATGCGGGCGCGCTATCCGGGTGCGCCGGTGGTCACCTATGTGAACACGACGGCAGCGGTAAAGGCGGCATCGGATATTTGCTGCACCTCGGCCAATGCGGCACAGATCGTGGCGGCAATGGAGGGCGACACGGTGATCATGACGCCAGACAAATATCTGGCGCAGAACGTGGCGCGGATGGTGCCGCACAAGCGGGTGGTGTGGTGGGAAGGCGCGTGCATCGTGCATGAACGATTTACCGCGCAAGACCTGCGCGACTTCCGCGCGTTTCAGCCCGATACAGTGATCATCGCCCACCCGGAATGTCCGCCTGACGTGGTGGACGAGGCCGACTTTTCGGGCTCGACTGCCGGGATCATCGGATATGTGCAGCGGCTGAAACCTGCCAAGGCGATGCTGGTCACGGAATGTTCGATGGCCAGCAATATTGCGGATGCGCTGCCAGAAGTGGATTTCGTCGGTCCCTGCAATATGTGCCCCTATATGAAAATGATCACATTGGAGAAAATCCTGTGGTCCTTGCATTCGATGACCACTCCGGTCGAGGTGGACGGCGCAATTGCCGACCGCGCAAGGCTGGCGGTGCAGCGGATGATTGACATGTCGCGGACGCTTTCGACATGAGCCTGCAGACCGGGCGGGTGATCATCATCGGCGCGGGGCTGGGGGCGCTTTATGCGGCGCTGGAACTGGCGCCGCGCCCGGTGCTGGTGATTTCGCCCGAGGTTTTAGGGGTTGGCGCATCTTCGGCCTGGGCGCAGGGCGGGGTGGCGGCGGCGATGGCCAGCACGGACAGCGCCGAGGATCACGCGGAAGACACGGTGCGGGCGGGTGCGGGCACCGTGAATGCAGACGTGGCACGGATGGTCACCACCGAGGCACGCCGTCATATTCTGGAACTGACCAATCTGGGCACGCCATTTGATCGCGATGCACAGGGCGGCTATGTGATGTCGCGCGAGGCGGCGCATCGAACCGCGCGGGTGGTCCGGGTCAAAGGCGATCAGGCAGGCCGCGAAATCATGCAATCGCTGATCGTGGCGGTGCGGGCAGCGGCGTCGGTGCAGGTGGCCGAAGGGGTCTTGGCCTCGGGGTTGCAGACGGAGGCCGGAGCGGTGACCGGGGTTTGGCTGGAGCGCGCCGATCAGCCCTCGGGGAGGGTGCTGCTGCGGGGGGCGGCGGTGTTGCTGGCTGGCGGCGGCTCGGGCGGGCTTTATGCGGTTACCACCAATCCGCCGCGGATACGCGGGCAGGTGATCGGCATGGCTGCGCGCGCGGGGGCAGTGATTGCCGATGCTGAATTTGTGCAGTTTCACCCCACCGCGATCGACAGCGGCGAAGACCCGGCCCCCTTGGCGACCGAGGCTTTGCGAGGCGAAGGCGCCATCCTGATCAATGCGGCAGGTGAGCGGTTCATGCTGGCTGTGCATCCCGATGCCGAGATGGCACCGCGCGATATCGTGGCGCGGGCGATCTTTGCGCAGACGAAAGCCGGGATGCGGCCGATGCTGGACACGCGGGCGGCGCTGGGCACCCAGGTGCTGACGCGGTTTCCGGCGGTGGCGGAAGCCTGCGCGCGGGCCGGGATTGATCCGGTGCAACACGCGATTCCGGTGGCGGCGGCGGCGCATTACCACATGGGCGGGGTTGAAACCGGGACGGATGGGCGCGCCAGTTTGCGCGGACTGTGGGTTTGTGGCGAGGCGGCCTCGACCGGGTTGCATGGTGCCAATCGCCTGGCGTCCAATGGTCTGCTGGAGGCGTTGGTCTATGCCCGCATCTGCGCGCGCGAAATGCGTGCCGCGACACCGGATTTGGCCGATCAACCGCAGGTGGCGCTGGTGTTTCCTGCGGGCGGTGAAGTGACCGATGCGGCAGCTGTGGCACGGCTGCGCCAGTTGATGACCGATCATGTCGGCGTGGTGCGCGATGCGGCGGGTCTGCGGCAGGCGCTGGCCGGAATTGCGATGATCGAGGCCGGGGCCGGCTCGGAAACCCTGCGCAACATGACCGCGACCGCCACGCTGATCGCCGCCGCGGCGTTGCTGCGTCAAGAAAGCCGGGGCGGGCACTTCCGCACCGATTTCCCGCAGACCGATCCGGCACGGGCGCAGCGCAGCCATCTTACCCTTGCGCGGGCGCTGGAAATTCGTTGTTTTGCCCTGACGGAGCTGACCTGATGCAAAATGCCACGCTGCCCGATTTGTTGCTGGAACCGCTGGTGCGCGCCGCGCTGACCGAAGACCTGGCCCCGATGGGCTGCGCCACCAGCCGCGCCGTTATTCCCGTCGGGCTGCAATGGCAGGCGGTGCTGAACGCGCGCGAGGTCGGCGTGGTGTCGGGCATGGCGCTGGCGGCGCTGGCGTTTCGGCTGGTGGACCCAAGCTTGCAGGTGCAGCCGCTGGTTGGTGATGGTGCGCCTTGCGCGCCGGGGCAGGCGCTGCTGCGGATCAGCGGCGCTGCAGCCTCGATTCTGATGGCCGAGCGGGTGGCTTTGAACTTTGCCGGGCGGCTTTCGGGGATTGCGACGCAGACGGCCGCGTTTGTGGCTGAGACGGCTGGCACCAAAACCCGCATCACCTGCACCCGCAAAACCACGCCGGGGCTGCGGGCGGTGGAAAAGCTGGCGGTGCTGCATGGCGGCGGCTTCAACCATCGCTATGGCTTGTCGGATGCAATTTTGATCAAGGACAACCACATTGCTGCGGCTGGCGGGGTGACGGCGGTGCTGCGGGCGGCGGCGGCGGCGCGATCACATATGATGCGGATCGAGATCGAGGTCGACCGGCTGGATCAACTGGCCGAGGTGCTGGCGTTGGGCTTGGCAGATGTGGTGCTGCTGGACAACATGGACACCGCGACCCTGCGCGCGGCGGTGCAGCTTGTTGCGGGGCGCTGCGTGACCGAAGCCTCGGGCAACATGGCGCGCGGGCGGATTGCCGAAGTGGCGGCGACCGGGGTGGATTATATCTCGGCGGGCGCGCTGACACATTCGGCGCGGACGCTTGACTTGGGGCTGGATGCCTGATCGGCGCGGGATGGCCTTGGCCGTCATCGTCATCGTCCGGGGGCGCGGCAGCGCAAGCCGCGGCCAAACCGGCACCTGCGCGCAAGACTTCGACCATGACAAGGGGCAGGATGATGCCCCTTCCCCTGCGCCAGTCGCCGCAGTATGACCTGCGCCATGAACTACCGGTCGCAGCCTACCCGGTTAAAACAAGGACACCTGAATGAAAACCATCGTCATCTGCTCTGGCGGATTGGACTCTGTATCGTTGGCGCACATGGTGGCGGCTGAGCATGACCTGTTTAGCCTGTTGTCGTTCGATTACGGCCAGCGCCACCGCAAGGAACTGGATTTTGCGGCGGCCTGCGCCCTGCGCCTGAATGTGCCGCATCAGATCATTGATATTCGCGCGATTGGCCAAAGCCTGTCCGGCTCGGCCTTGACCGACGATCTGGCGGTGCCGGACGGGCATTACGCCGAAGAAACCATGCGCATCACCGTGGTGCCGAACCGCAACGCGATCATGCTGGCCATCGCCTTTGGCGTGGCGGCGGCGCGCGGGGCAGATGCTGTCGCCACCGCAGTGCATGGCGGCGATCATTTTATCTACCCCGATTGCCGCCCCGGCTTTATCGACGCGTTTCAGACCATGCAACGCCATGCGCTGGAGGGCTATGCCGACATCGCGCTGCTGGCACCCTATGTGAATGTGCCGAAATCGGCCATCGTGACGGATGGCGCGAAATACGGCACGCCCTTTGCGCAGACCTGGTCCTGCTACAAGGGCGGAGAAGTCCATTGCGGGCGCTGCGGCACCTGTGTCGAGCGGCGCGAAGCCTTCGATCTGGCCGGGATTTCTGATCCAACCGTCTATGCCGATGCGGATTTCTGGCGCGAAGCCGTCAAGCGGGGGGCGATCTGATGTTCCGCATCACCAAGGAATTTCACTTTTCCGCCTCGCATCAGTTGTGCCAGCTGCCGGCGGATCATCAATGCGCCCGGCTGCACGGGCACAATTACATCGTGGTGGTCGAACTGGCGGCGGCGGAACTGAACGCGTTTGGTTTCGTGCGCGATTACCACGATCTCGCCCCGCTCAAGCGCTACATCGACGATCACTTTGACCATCGCCACCTGAACGAGGTGCTGGGCCATGATGCGGTTACATCGGAATGTCTGGCGCAGCATTTCTATGATTGGTGCAAGCCGCGGCTGCCGGAAACCGTCGCGGTGCGGGTCAGCGAAACCCCGAAGACCTGGGCGGAATACCGGCCATGACTCATGCTGCGCCAGACGACATCCGCATCTCCGAAATCTTTGGGCCGACGATTCAGGGCGAAGGCGCGCTGATCGGCCAGCCGACGGTGTTCGTGCGCACCGGGGGCTGCGATTATCGCTGTGCGTGGTGCGACAGTCTGCACGCCGTTGACAGCCGCTTTCGCAGCGACTGGCGCGCGATGACCACTGCCGAGGTGCTGAACGAGGTGCGGACTTTGTCGGGGGGCCAGCCCTTGATGGTGTCTTTGTCGGGGGGCAATCCGGCCATTCAACCCTTGGGGCCGCTGATCCGGCAGGGTCAGGCCGAGGGTTACCGCTTTGCGCTGGAAACCCAAGGCTCGGTCAGCCGCGACTGGTTTGCCGATCTGGACGTGCTGGTGCTAAGCCCGAAGCCGCCCTCCAGTGCGATGGCAACCGACTGGGAGGCGCTGCGGGCCTGTGTGCAGGCTGCGGCATCCGGGCCCCGCACCGTGCTGAAATTCGTGGTGTTCGATGCGGCGGATTATGCCTATGCCCGCGACGCTGCCGCGCGGTTTCCCGCCCTGCCGGTTTACCTGCAGCCGGGCAACCACACCCCGCCGGGGCCGCAGGACGATGACGCCTATATCGACACCGATGGGATACTGCAGCGCATGGGCTGGCTGGTGGACCGGGTGATAGCCGACCGCTGGTTTGCCGCCCATGTGCTGCCACAACTTCACGTTCTGCTTTGGGGCAACAAACGCGGCGTCTGACCGCGATGGAGATCGAAATGACCGATATCTACAAGGATCTGAAACAGCTTGGCAGTGCCGCTGTCCTACCGCAAAGCCCCGAAGAGGCGGTGCTGGAAAAGGTGGCCAACCCGCAGACGGGCACCGCCTATTGCGTCCGCTTCACCGCGCCCGAGTTTACCTCGCTGTGCCCGATGACCGGCCAGCCCGACTTTGCACATCTGGTGATCGACTATGTGCCGGGGCAGTGGCTGGTCGAAAGCAAGTCGCTGAAGCTGTATCTCGGATCTTTCCGCAACCATGGCGCGTTCCACGAAGATTGCACGGTCTCGATCGGCAAGCGGCTGGTCGCACTTCTGGACCCCGAATGGCTGCGCATAGGCGGCTACTGGTATCCGCGCGGCGGCATCCCGATTGACGTGTTCTATCAGACCGGGCCGGTGCCACTGACCGTCTGGATCCCTGAACAAGGTGTGCCGCCCTACCGAGGACGCGGCTGATTCACCTTCGAAAAGATTGACTCTGGTGGGCCGAGATAAAGCCCCTGTCATCTGAGCTCGGGTCGGTCATTGCAGCACGCCCTTGGATGCAAAGAATGCATCAGTCAGTGCTCACACACCCAAGCAGTTTAATAGGTCCAGAGTCTGAGTGATGCGGGAACGATTTTTACGGGCAAAGGCCGAGTCCTTGACCGACACTCTGCTCTGGCGGCGCGATGTCCGGTGAGGCGGTCGAAAACCCCCGCACGTCGGTGTCGAAGATCTGGTAATCCCGCCCGAGGTTCTCGGCCTCGCGGACGTTTTTCTCATTCAGTTTCAGCCTGTTGGCCATGATGGGCTACCCTGCGCTCGTCCCGACATGAGGCGTGGATTCGCGCCCAAATCAAGTAAAGCATGACGGAAGGGGCGGAATGCAGGCGGAGACCGGAATTGGGGAAGGGAGGGGCGTTCTTGTGGAGATGGCAAGGAGTAGTCTGGTCGGTTTGCGGTCGTTCGGCAGAGTCGCGAGCATTGCTTGAATTCGCTGAAGGGGTTGTTCAGCAAAGCGCCCTCGCCGAAAAGAAACCGTGTTTGCAATCGGCCAAAGCTGGCTCTTTATGGACTGTCCCCAAGTCATTGGTTTCTATACGTTTTGCTTCGCCCACTTTACCAAAAGATGCATGACCACTGGCGGGCCCAATAAGTCAACATTCATCATTATCTCTGAGCATTTAGATTTTTCATCCAAATCCAGACCGTCCCAAGAGGCTTCAAATTCCGGTTTACCTGTTGCGATGGACCATTGCGGCCATGACACATAGCAGCTCAAACATCACCGTGGCACCGACAAGGGCCGTCATGCCGCCTATGTCAAAAGGTGGAGCCACTTCCACCACGTCGGCACCGACGATGTTCACGCCCTCAAGCAGCCGCAGCATTTCCTGCGCCTCGCGGGTGGTAAAGCCACCGATTTCCGGCGTGCCGGTGCCGGGGGCCATCGAGGGGTCGATGCTGTCGATATCAAAGGTGACATAAGTGCGCCCCGCCCCGACGATGGCACGGGCTTCTTCCATCACGCTGGCCGCGCCGCGTTTCACAAATTCTTCCATGTAGATAAACCGGATGCCTTGCGCTTTCGCCCAGCCGTGTTCATCCGGATCATAGACTGAGCCGCGAATGCCGATCTGCACCACGCGCTTCGGGTCGAGCAAACCTTCCTCGATCGCACGGCGGAACGGTGTGCCATGGGTGAAGGGGTTGCCACCGAAATAGGTGTCATTGGTGTCGGAATGCGCGTCAAACTGGATCATTCCGACGGGGCCGATGGTCGCCACCGCCCGCAAGACGGGCAGCGTCGTCAGGTGATCGCCGCCGCAGGACAACGGCAGCGCGCCGGTGGCGACAATCGCGGCCATCCCCGCTTCGATCCGGGCCAGACCATCCGGCAGGTTGATCGGATTGACCGACAGATCCCCGACATCAGCCACGTTTGCCAGCGAAAACGGCGCGATCCCCGAAACATGGTGCGCCCGCCGCATCAGGCTGGATTGGTTGCGCACCTCGCGCGGGCCATGGCGCGCACCCGCGCGGTTGGTGGTGCCGCCGTCCCACGGGATACCGACCAAGGCAATATCCAGACCAGCGGCAGAAGTGACTGCGGGCAGCCGCATGAAGGTGGAATGACCGGCAAAACGCGGAACTTCGGCAGCATCGACGGGTTGGTGAAAGTTGGTCATGGGCAGGGCCTATTTGAATTCGCGGTGGATGATTTCGACGATACCAGCCTCGCAATCTGCCAGCAGCCATTCGCCTTTTTCTGCCGACGACCCTTCGGTCAGCGACAGCACGCCAGAGGACGGCACCTCGTCGCAGGGTTTTGGATAGCGGTCATAGGGCAGAAACCGGGCCGGGCCGTCGTGGCTGGCCTTGCTCAGGTCTACCAGTTCGGGGCGCAGCGCCAGCATCATCGAGGTTTCGATGACCGAGGCATGTTCCAACTCGATCCCCGGATAGCCGTCGGGGAAAATCCTGTCCAGCGTTTCGCGGCGCACCATATCCCAATGGTCGATGCGCAGGATGATCAAATCAGCTGCCCGGTCACGCCCGATTGCGTCCAGCGCCAGTTCGATGCCCTCAATCGTCGGGCCAATGTTTTCATAGTGGCCGTTGACGGTGACAATCTTGCGCACCTTCTGGCGGTAAAGATCGCAGATCACGTCGCGCACGATCAGCGAGAACGTGTTCGCCGTCAGGTTCAGGGTGCCGGGAAACTGCGACCCGCCGCCCGTTTTGGGTTGCGAGCGGTTGCCATAGGCGACCGTGGGCAGCACCAGCCCGCCAACCCGTGCTGCGGCACGCGCGGCGATGGCAGTTGGCAAGACCACATCGACATTCAGCGCCATGTGGCGCCCATGCTGCTCGGTCGCGCCCAAGGGCAAAAAGACCGGAGCACCTGCGGCGATGCGCGCTTCGATCTCGGGCCAGGGCAGTTCTGCGTAATGGACCGTATTCATGAGGTATTCCATCAATTCATCGCCGCGCCGCCATTGGCACCAAGGCATTGTCCGGTAAAGAAGGTGGCACCAGGGCCAGCCAGAAAGACCACCGCTGCGGCGACCTCTTCCGGCCTGCCAATGCGCCCCATCGGGTTGGTGGTTTCTGCGGCCTTTTGGGCGTCGGTCAAAAGGTCAAAGCCCAAAAGTGGGGTGTCCGTTGGCCCCGGAGCCACGGCGTTCACCAATATGCGCGGGCTGAGTTCACGCGCCCACGACCGCGTGACCCCGATCATCGCGGCCTTGGTGCCGACATAGACCGACCCACCGGCACGGCCCAGATAGGCCAGTTCCGAGACGATGTTGATGATCCGCCCGCCGTCGGGCAGATGCGGCAGCACTTCCCTTGCCACCAGCATCCCGCCCCGGACGTTCACGGCAAACATCAGGTCGATATGGGCGGCGGTCAGGCTGGCCAGCGGCAATTCTTGCAAGATGCCCGCGTTGTTGACAAGGATGTCATAGCCGCCCAGCAGGTCCGCGCCCTTGGCGACGGCGGCAATGATCTGCGCCTCGTCCACCAGATCGCAGGAGATGATCGGAAATGCCGCCTCTGCCGCCAGCAGGTCCAGCCCGACAACCGCCGCCCCCGCCGCTTGCAAAGCCTGCGCCGTGGCCAGACCGATGCCGCTGGCCGCCCCTGTCACCAAGGCCCGTTTTCCCGCCAATGATGTCACCATGGCACCTCTCCCCTGTCCACACCGATAGATTGCCCGGTGATGTTAGCCGCCATGTCCGAGCCCAGAAACAAATAGGTCGGTGCCATGTCGGCAGGCTCCATCAGCCCCGGCAGCGCTTGGCCTGACACAATCTCATCCAGCAGCGCCTGTTCATCGCGCCCCGCTTCTGCCGCCATCCGCGCCAGCGACCGCATCGAGGCTTCGGTGCGCACCCAACCGGGGCAAACTGCATTGACCCGGATGCCACGCGGGCCAAGCTCGCGCGCCCAGGTCTTGGTCAGGCCGATGATCGCGTGTTTCGAGGCGACATAGGCACCAAAGCGCGGCTCGGCGACACGGCCCCAGATCGAAGCGGTGTTGATGATCGCCCCGCATCCGTGCATCCGGTCCAACGCCGCCGCTGTCACCAAGGCCGTGCCGGTGACGTTGATGTCGATCACGCGCCGGAAGTCATCCGAGATTGCGTCAGAGTTGTCGCCAATCGGCGTCATCACCTCCAACCCGGCATTGTTGATCAGCACATCTATCGCGGTCAGGCCGGCCAATGCCGCCGCCACCTGCGCTTTATCCGCAATATCGGCCACGGCCGAGGTGGCCCCAAGCGATTTGGCCACTGCATGCACGGCCTCGTCATTGGCGATCAGGTGCAGGCTTGCCCCCGCAGCCGCAAACCCCGCGGCAACCCCAAGCCCTATCCCCCGGCTGGACCCGGTGATCACAACGCTGCGGCCCGCATAACTGATGCTCATGTCGATGCTCCTCTTCCCCGTTTGCACAGATGGCGCCAAGACCGGAAGCGGGCGTTCATGGCAGCGGTCATACCCGTTCGCCTTCTTCGCGCATCATCGCCATGATCTTGCGCTCCATCTCGCCATAGCCAGGCAGGTCCAGAACAAGTTCCTTGTTCTTGATTCGCTCTGCCGGTTTGAAATCGGGGGTGATCACCTCGCGCAGCCGTCCGGGGTGGCTGGACAGAAACACGATCTTGTCGGCCAGAAAGATCGCTTCTTCGATATCATGCGTCACCATGACGATCGTGGTGCCTGAGGCGCGGGCCACATCGACCATCAATTCCTGCATCTGCCAGCGGGTTTCGGCATCCAGCGCCCCAAAGGGTTCATCCATCAACAGCACTTCGGGCGCGTTGGCCAGGGTGCGGGCAATCGCCACGCGCTGGCGCATGCCGCCCGACAGGCGGGAGGGGTAGGTGTCGATGAACTTGGACAGGCCGACGAGGTTGACGAAATGCGCGGCCCGCTCTTTGCGTTCTCTGGCCGATATGCCGTTGATCCGCATGCCGAATTCGACGTTCTTGCCAACCGACATCCAGTCAAACGAGGTATAGGCCTGAAACACCATCCCCCGGTCCTGCCCCGGCCCGTTGATCGGATTGCCCTTCAGCCGGACAGTCCCTGCGGTTTGCGTTTCCAGCCCGGCGATGATCCGCAGGATGGTGGATTTTCCGCTGCCCGAGGGGCCAAGCAATATGCAGATCGCCCCCTTTTCTACGGTGAATGACACATTTTCAACCGCAGTCAAAGTCTTGCCACCGGCAAGCGGAAACACCTTGGAAAGCTGTTCGATATGCAACAAGATCTCGGCCATCACCGCACCTCCTGCAGATAGGGGAACAGGCGGCGGTGCAGGGCTGCAAAGGCCATATCAAACAGAAGTCCCAAAGCACCGATAACGACAATTCCAGCCAGAATCTCATCGGTATGCAGAAACCGCCGCGCTCGCATCATCATTGCCCCAATGCCCGTGGTCGAGGCCACGATTTCCGCGATCACCAGATAGGTCCAGGCCATCGCCAGCATCTGCCGCATCGCGGTCATGATATTGGGCAGAACCGCCGGCAACATCACGCGAAACACGGTAACACGCTGACTTGCGCCAAGGGTCAGCGCGGTTTCGATCAGCTCTTTGCGGACCTCTTTGGTGTGATCCGCGATCAGGGTGATCAGAAAAAAGATCACGCCCAGAAACAGCAGGGCAAGCTTTGGTGCCTCGCCGGTGCCGAACCACATCAGCAAGATCGGGATGAAGGACGGGGCGGGCAGATAGCGCCAAGCCGACACAAAGGGCGACAACACAGCATCAATCGCCGGGAATGCCCCCATCGCCAGACCAAGCGGAACCGCCACCACACAGGCCATCGCAAAGGCCACCAGCACCCGCAGAACCGAGATCAGCACATCGCTGGCAAAGCCCTGCTCTGCGAACAGGGTGAACAGGGCCTGCACGACCTGTTCCGGTGGCGGCACCAGAATGGCGTTGACCCAGTCCAACCGGGTGGCCAGCACCCATATGCCAAAAAACAGCACCCAAATGCCAACCGCCGACACAGCGGACTGACGCTGCGAAACCGGCTCCCGGACCCGCAGAAGGCTGTTTCGTGTTGCGTTCACCCCTGCCATAAGCCCCTCCCGAGGGTTGGCCTTGCCCCCCGAAAGGGGCACAAGGCGATTCAGTTTGCGGTGAAGGATTGGCGATAGCCACTGGTCACCAGATCGCCCAGCAAGCTGCAATCCATGCCTGCCGCCGGGTCGATCTTGTTGGTCATCAGCCCCAGCTTGATCCACCATTCGTTCGTCAGCGCAATCGAGCCCGCCATCGACCCATTCGGCAACCCGAACGGCGGCTCGCCCTCCAGCACGCCACAGGTGCGGGCGGCTTCGTCAAAGTCGAACATGTAGATGCCACCCTCAAGGCTCTTGCCGTTGGTGCCGATCACCGAGACCAGATCCGCAACCGGCCATTGCAGATAATCCGCCATCAGCTGGTTGGTTTCCTCGACATGGTCGTGCCAATAGCCGCGCGCATCCCATTCAGCCTTCAGAACGGCCAAAGCTGCCGGGCGGCGCGTGGCGATGAACGTCTTGTTCATGAACATCGAGTCCATGAAGATCCCGGTCTTCAGCATGTCGGGATCGGTGGTATTGACCACGGAAACCGCACCCGGTGCAGCCTCCAGCACCTTGGATATCCACGGCTCATACATGTAGGCCGCCGAAAGATCACCCGATAACATCGGGCCGACAGCCTCGTCCGCATTCAGGTTGACCCATTCGACATCCTTGGGGCCGATGCCTTGCCGATCCAGCCACAAGCCCATCAGCAGCTGCCCGATATAAGCCTGCGGTGCCGCAACCTTTTTGCCCTTCAGGTCTGCTGCCGTTGCGTCCGCTGCAAGGATCACATGATCAACGCCATAGGAAGGGTTCAGATAAGCGACATTGACCACGTCCAGACCGGCATCGATCGCCACAGGGATATAGTCGGCAGTGCAGCCGTAGACATCCAGCTGACCCGCCGCCAGCGCTGCATGCCCGCCCAGCGGGTCTTCGAAGATCGTAATGTTCAGGTCATAGCCCGGGATCAGGCCCTTCTGACTGGCAACCTCCAGCATCGCATAGCCGGGCCACGACACACAGATGCCAACGTTGATCGTTTCATTCGCCCAAGCCGCCCCGCCGCAAAGCGCCAGCGCCGCAGCAGAACACAGTGCCAAACCCGTTCTTTGCATTTCCAAGCCCTCCCGAGGTGCAATTTCAAAAACCATACGACACAAATTTATTTAGTCTATAAAAATCTTACCAGAATAAACTTTACCTTGTATTTTTTCCCCGGCCCCCGAAAGATGGCGTCAGACAGGGGATGGTGATGATCGTTGGTTTGCGCGAACGGCAAAAACAGGACAGGCGGGCGCGGATCATTGCGGCAGCCAAGGAGCTGTTTGCTGAATCCGGCCTTGAAAATATCACGATAGAGGCTATCGCCGATATTGCAGGTGTCTCCAGCGTGACAGTGCACAACTACTATGGCACCAAATCCGGGGTGCTGCTGGCATTGGTGGCCGAAAGTGACCGCGAGTTGCTGGAAACCATGGCACAAAACCTGTCGGGCCGGTCAACCACCCTTGTTGATCTGGTGCTGAACTTCGCGGACATCATCTGCGATCACACCTTGGCACATCTGGACAAGGCAATCTGGCGGCAAGTGATCGCCGCTTCCGTCAGCGACGCCGACCCGCGCTTTGGAAAGCTATACCGCGAACTGGACGACCGGCTTGCCAGCGCTCTGATCAATGAATTGGAAGTTATGACCGCAAATGGCAGGGTTGAAGCGGTAACCACTCCCGTCGATCTTGGCCGCGCCTTGTTCAACCTTCAGAACATGAGGTTCATCGAGTTCATCTCGACCGACGACCTGTCCAAGGCCGAGGTGCTGCGGCGGTTGAAACGCGATCTTAGCGCACTGTTTGGAGCTGCCACACTTTAGCAGTCGTTCGGGCAAGCAACTTCCGAGCAATTTGCGATATCCGCGGATGACCGCTGTTTTGCAGCTGGGGAGTATTGGCCATAGGATCCGAATGGCCGCAATGGGCCGATTGCGACAATTCGGGCCGTTCGTGATGTGGTTTCGTATTTTCATCTGTGGGTTTCACCTCAACGCCACCTCAACCCACGTATGCAGTTTTGCCCCGTTCCAACCCGCTGTAATCCGCCTAATGCCACCGCGTAACGACAGCAAGAGTTATCAATTTCAAAGGCTAGCGGGCTAATCCGCCGAATTTAAACGATTAGAGAAAATTGGCATCCATAGGCTCATAACCTGAAGGTCACAGGTTCAAATCCTGTCCCCGCAACCAAATTCTACAAACATATCATACGCTTATAACCTGACCTAAACAGTCGGGTTTTGGCTTGCGCATTTTGTGTCAACGCTGTGTCAACGTTTGACGAGTCGCGCTGAAAAGTGCGGTGGCAACGCCCTTTCCAC
>JAYSQA010000124.1:0-12877 GCA_043721775.1 Rhodobacterales bacterium | reverse complement strand
CCCATTGCGATTGAATAAAATAATGCCGCTCAACACCCGTTTGTCATGAAAATGATCCCCTGGATCATTTTCTGATCTTCCTCACTCATCCACCCGCGGCACACCATGAGACAGCGGAAAGAACGGCTTCAACCGCTCCATTTGTGCGTCGGTCAGCCACAACAGATCACCCATGCGACTGGCCTCAGATGTAGCAAGTGAAACAGTGGAACAGGCCGGAAACAAGCGGATCAAAGAGTTCTGAACCCTGTCTTCATCGTGCAGGAGAGATGGGAATAATTCTTGCCCCGAAAACCGACCTCTTCTTTGCGGTTCTGGGTGGCAGCGGGCGGGTTTGGATTGGATGGTTTTGTTGTCGTGGGTCGAGCGGCAGATTGCCCGGGGGTAATCATCCGGAGTTTCACCTCGGCCTTCGGCACAATGCTTTTCATCGCAGACCGGGCTTGGACCGGCGTGCCTTTGACCAAGACGTGGTTGTTTTATAGAACAGGAGCCGTGTCGCCGTCATCGAGGATCGCTGCCATTCTCTAGCACGAACGGCTGAAGATCAAGCGCCGGTCGCGTTTCTTGGTGTAATGACCGGGCATCAGACTGGATCAGGTCTTGACTTGCCGGTTGCTAGGGCCCGATGGCCGACAAGCACGTATAGGATCACGAATTTTCGTCAAGATTGAATCGGCATTTACCACCCACCGGATAGTCTGGACCGGGTGGTTGGCGGAAATGCGCGGTTCGGATTCGGCTTGGCTGCGCAGCGAACCGCAATTCGTAACGGTTCTATGCAGGGCTACCTCCGACATCGTCCAGCCGAGGCAAATAGCGCTCCCCTAACCACGTCAAGGGCCGACCAGTCACGAGGTGGGGGCGAAGCTTTTGGCCGATGCCTGTGCCCAAGGTTCCTGAAAATGCGGTGACGAGCGTGGGTCAGTCAGAAGCTGGCCCGGAGCAAGCATCTCATATTGCTGGGCAAAAGAGATCACACGATCCGACGAAGCCCGGCGCAGGAAGTGATGGGGCTTTAATTCGGACGGATGGTTCAACCCTGCCGCCCCGACCAGTTCACCAAGAGCGTGGACAGTGTTTTTGTGAAAATTGGTCACCCGCTCGGCCTTGTCCGGCACCACAATTGCGCGCTGGCGCAACGGGTCTTGCGAGGTGACGCCCGTTGGGCAAGCCCCGGTGTGGCAAGCCTGCGCCTGAATGCAGCCCACCGCAAACATGAACCCGCGGGCCGAGTTGCACCAATCGGCCCCCAGTGCCAGAACCTTGGCCATGTCGAACGCCGAGGTGATCTTGCCCGAAGCCCCGATCTTGATGCGATCCCTCATGCCGATTCCTACCAAAGCATTGTGTGCAAAGGATAATCCATCGCGCAGGGGCATGCCCACATGGTCCATGAACTCCAGCGGAGCGGCCCCGGTGCCGCCCTCTTTGCCGTCGATCACGATGAAGTCTGGCGTAATACCGGTTTCCAGCATCGCCTTGCAGATCGCCATGAATTCCCACCGGTGTCCGATGCACAGCTTGAAACCCGCCGGTTTTCCACCGGACAAGTCCTTCATTTTGGCGACAAATTCCAAAAGCCCCGTCGGCGTGGAAAAGGCCGAATGGCTTGCCGGAGAAACGCAATCTTCGCCCATCGGCACGCCGCGGATGGCTGAAATTTCCGCCGTCACCTTGGCCGCAGGAAGAACGCCGCCATGTCCAGGTTTGGCGCCTTGGCTTAGCTTCAACTCCACCATCTTGATTTGCGGATCACATGCACTTTCAGCAAAACGGCCAGCATCAAAGCCACCTGTCGCATCGCGAGCGCCGAAATAGCCCGAGCCCAGTTCCCACACCAGATCGCCACCAAATTCGCGGTGATAGGGCGAAACGCCGCCCTCGCCGGTGTCATGGAAGAAACCGCCCTTCAGCGCGCCCTTGTTCAGCGCCCGCACCGCATTGGCCGAAAGCGCGCCATAGCTCATGGCAGAAATGTTCAAAAGTGAGGCGGAATAGGACTTGTCACCGCTTCCGATCACGACGCGCATCGCTTCGAACCTAGGGGCGGTTTTGGGGGCAATCGAATGGTGCAGCCATTCATATTGTTCTTCATAAACATTGTATTGTGTGCCGAAGGGCCGTTTGTCCAACGCCTGTTTGGCGCGTTGGTAGACGATGGCCCGCTTGTCGCGCGGAAAGGGTGTACCGTCCTTGTCGCCTTCAAAGAAATACTGGCGCATTTCTGGTCTGACCTGTTCAAGGAAAAAGCGCAGGTGGCCTGTGACGGGGTAATTGCGCAAGATCGCATGGCGGGTCTGGGTCAGGTCATGCAACCCCAGCAGCAAGACCGCAAGGCAGACCACCGCCAAAGGCACCGAAAGGAACTTCTCGTCCGGCCAGGCAATCGCGAAAAGCAGGAACACCACCATCAGTGCAACTGCGCCGGTGATGGGCAGGAAGCGAACCTCGAAGATGGAGCGTGGCAGCATGGCTTCTAACTTTCGCCTGGGGACTGAAACAGACCATCCCGCCGTCTTGGCACAGAAAGATGACTGCACCACCATGGTTGAACAAGGTTTATAAAATGCAAACGCCTTAGAACGGGCAGGAGGCCGAAAATGTCGTCCACGTGCCGGTATCGGGGTGATGCAGCCTTAACGTCTCGGCATGCAGCATCAGTCGCGGATGGGTAGCAGAATCGGCAGAATAGATCGGATCCCCCAGAATGGGATGGCCCAAAGACAACATATGCACGCGCAACTGATGACTGCGCCCGGTCAGGGGATGCAGGCGCACTCTGGTTTCCGCGTCGAAACGTTCAATCACCTGCCAATCGGTCACGGCCGCTCGTCCGTTCAACGGATCAATCATCTGGCGCGGACGGTTCGGCCAGTCAACACCGATGGGCAAATCAACTTGGCCGGACTGGGCTTCCATCCGTCCAAGCACCCGTGCCACATAGGTTTTCCGGGCCCGGCGCTGTTCGAACTCTTGCCCTAAAAACCCTTGGGCCACCTTGTTGCGGGCAAAGATCATCACGCCGGAGGTGTCACAATCCAACCGATGCACCAGCAAAGTACCCGGGTAGGCAAGGCGCAGCCGCGTCTCAAGACAATCAGCCCGGCCTTCCAGCTTGCCGGGCACCGACAAAAGGCCCGGCGGCTTGTCGGCCACGATGACCGAACGGTCCTGAAAAAGGATGCTCAAGGGCACATCTGGCGGGTTGTAGGCGAATTCCATCATGCGATGGTGTGGCCTTCCGCCTTCAGACGGGTGGCCAGATGGCGGATATGGGCGGGCCCCACCTCGCAGCAGCCGCCGACGATGGTGGCGCCGAAGTTCACCCAAGTTATTGCAAAATCGGCATATTTCTCGGGCGTCAGGTCGTGGCGGTGGGTGTAGGCAGGGGCCGCAACCGCTTCTGGCAGCGACAGGCTGGAGATTTCCGAGAAGCCATTGGCGTAGGCACCAAAGGGCAGGCCCATGGTGGAAAGCTCGGTCAGGGCGGCCAGCATCGCCTCGGGCATCGAGCAGTTGGCCAAGACGGCAGCGGTCGGGTGTTCTGCAATCAGGTCGCGCAGGCCTGCAATCGGTTCCCCCGAGCGCAGGCGGCTGCCGTCGCGGTCATGCACCGACACCGACAGCCAGACCGGCAGGCCAGCCGCTTGTGCGCCCTGCAAGGCACCCCGCGCCAGATCCAGCGAGGACATCGTCTCCAGCAAGATCACATCGACATGCGGTGCCAGAATCCGCGCCTTTTCGGCATATAAGGGCGCTGAAACCGCCACCAATGGCGTCAGGTCAGGCCGGTAGCTTTCGCCCAACGGCCCCATCGAACCTGCAATCAGCCCGCGCCCGGCCTTTGCCCGCGCCTCATGCGCCTCCATCAGGGCGCGCAGGTGCAAGACGTGATAAAGCGAGTCCAGACCCACGCCGGTAAGCCTGTCATGCAAGATGTTGTAGGTGTTGGTCGTGGCAACAGAAGCCCCGGCGGCGAAGTAATCGTCGTGGATCTTGCGCACCAGCCCTGGGTGGTCGATCATCACGCGGGTGGCCCAAAGCGGCGTTGGTTCGTCGCCTGACCGCGCCACAAGTTCCTGTCCCATGCCGCCGTCAAGAAGAGTGATCTGTGCCATATGGGCCTCCTTTTTCGGTTGGCTTGACGGGAAAGGCTCCGAAGATCAAGCCCCGGTCTTTTGCGGCAGACCGTCGGTCAAGGTGTAGTAATCGCCCTTGTCGGCAGTGAAAATGTGGCGGGCCAGGTGGCCTCCGGTCGGGTTGGCAATCGACCCGGCCTCGACCGAGAAGTCATCCCCCTTGCGGAAATACAGGCTGGACCCGCAGGTCGGGCAAAAGCCGCGCGTGCCGCCAGCGGGGCTGCGATGTTCGGCCAAGTCCTTGCGTTGCCAGTGTAAATCCACCTCGGCCACGTCGAAAGACGCCGCGAAATGGCCCGAGGTCTTGCGGCATTGCGTGCAGTGACAGGCCCAAACCTCACCCATTGGGCCGGGCAGGGTGAACTGGTTGGCAGCACACAGACAACTTCCGTGCAGGATATCGGCAGCGCCAGGGATGGCGTCGGGGGTGTAGTAATCGCCGGAGTCGTCCAAGTGCCAATGGCTGGCGATGCCAAGGCCGATTGGCCCGTCCAAGGCGCCGGCGGCAAAGCTGATGCGCCCCTCGCCCTCCGGCTCCCAGAACAGGCTCGCGCCGCAATCGCCACAAAATCCGCGCCGCGCCTTGGGAGAGGACTGATACCACCGCAACCCGTCCTCGCGGATCAGGCGGAACTGGTTCAGCGGCACGTCGGTGGCCGCCCAGTAGTGGCCAGAGGTTTTGCGGCATTGGGTGCAGTGGCAGGCGATGACCTGACGCAGCGGTTCCTCGGCTTCAAAAGCTACGGCGCCACAGAGGCAAGATCCACGCATCATTCAGCCCTTTCAAAGACTTGGGCGAGCAGAGGCACCAGCCATGCCTCATCCTCGACGGTGAAAGCGGCGGGGGTGTCGCTGTCGATATCCAAGACGCCCAGCAACCGGCCCGCCCCATTCCACACCGGCAGAACCAGTTCCGACCGGGTCGAGGAGGCGCAGGCGATATGGTCGGGGAAGGCATCGACGTCGGGCACGTTCAGCACCTGCCCGCTGCGCGCCGAAGCCCCGCAGACGCCGCGCGAAAACGGGATGACAAGGCAGCCGTGGCCGCCCTGATAGGGGCCGATCTTCAGCAGTTTGGGGGCGACCACGCGGTAAAACCCGGTCCAGTCGGCGAAAGGGTGGTGATGGTAGAGTTCGCAGACAACCGTGGCCATCAGGGATACGGTGTCAGTCTCGCTCTCGGTCAGGGCAAGGATGCTGGCGGTGATGGCAAAACGGTCCATCTCAATACCCCAAAGCGCAACCATCCTTGCGCGGGTCAGAAGCGCCAATCAGGATGCCGCTGTCATCAAGCAGGATGTTCTGCGCGCCGCCCAAAGGGTCATTCGGGATCGACACATCGTGGCCCATCGCGGCCAGTTCCATCCGCACCGCATCTGAATAGCCGCGTTCGACCTGCATGCCTTCGACGCCAGAGAAGCTGCGCGGGGCGTCAACGGCGGCTTGCTGATCCATGCCAAAGTCGATCAGGTTTGATACAAATCGAGCGTGTCCTGTGGGTTGATAGGCACCGCCCATCACGCCGAAGGGCATGATCACCCTGTCGTTTCGCTTTAGCATGGCCGGGATGATGGTGTGCATCGGGCGCTTGGCACCGCCGAGTTCGTTGGGGTGACCCTGCGTCAGGTTGAACCCCGCGCCCCGGTTCTGGAAGTTCACCCCGAACTTCGAGGATGCAAGGCCGGAGCCGAAGCCGAAGTAGATCGAGTAGATCAGCGAAACCGCCATCCGGTCCTTGTCGACCACGGTGATCAGAATCGTATCGCGGTGCACGGCCTCGGTTAGCGGCGCAGCGGCTGGCATGGCGCGAGAGGGGTCGATCAGCGCGGCGAGTTTGGCGGCGGTGTCGGCCGACAGCATATGCTCCAGCCGGGGGCTGCGTTCGGCGATGAAACGGTTACGGGCGTCATAGGCAAGCTTGGTGGCCTCGGCCTCGATATGGGCGCGCTGGCTGCCGAAGGGGGCAAGGCTGGCAATGTCGAAGTGCTTGAGAATGTTCAGCAAAAGGATTGCGGTAGCCCCTTGGCCGTTTGGCGGATGCTCCACCAGGGTGACGTCGCCATAGGTACCGGCGACGGCTTCTCCCCAAGTGGCTTGGGTTGCAGCGAGGTCGTCTTGGGTGTGCAGGCCGCCGTGGGCTTGAAGCGAGGCGATCAGGTCGTCGGCGACCTCACCCTCATAGAACCCGGCGCGGCCGTGCGATGCGATGCGGCGCAGCACCTCGGCCTGACCGGGGGCGCGGAACATCTGGCCCGGCTTGGGCACGGCGCCGTCGATCAGGTAAAAATCGCACGCCTTGCCGTGCAGGAAGGGGGCGTCGTCGGCCCAGTCGAAGGCGACGCGGGGGGCCACGGGCACGCCATGGTCAGCATAGTGGATGGCGGGGGCTAGGACGCGGTCCAGGCCAATCTTGCCCCAGTCAGCTGAAAGCCTGCAAAAAGCATCAACGGCACCGGGCAGGGTGACGGCATCAATTCCACGGACCGGAACGGTCGTATGCCCTTTCGCACGCAATGCAGCGGCAGTTGCCGCCACCGGAGCGCGGCCTGAACCGTTCAAGGCCAGCACCCGATCCTCCCCCGCAGGCTTGACCAGCACGAAGCAATCGCCACCAATCCCAGTCATCTGCGGCTCGCAAATGCCCAAGAGGAAAGCCCCGGCGATGGCGGCATCAACAGCGTTGCCGCCAGACTTCAGCACCTCGATCGCGACTTGGGCAGCCAAAGGATGCGATGTGGCGCACATCCCGTTTTCGGCGTAGACCGCAGATCGGCCCGGAAGATGGAAATCACGCATGGCGCCCCCTGTTTTGCCAAGACTATGGGGCATTTGCGGCAAGTTAAAGGGGACAGTCAGGAACCTCGACGCCACGAACTGGGTGGGGGCTTTGATCCGCAGCGTCGAGGGAAGCTTTATGCAGCTACACGTCAAAGATGTAGTGATGTTCTGACATTAATTTGGACGGATCGCGACGATTTCATGCCACTGTTTCCAGACCTGTTGCAGCTTGCTTCAGTTGGCCAAATTGTCCACCAAAACGCAAAAGCTGAGCAGGTTGCGCTCGCCCTCGCGCCGGTAGATCAGGTCTTGGGAAAGGCTGCGAATCAAGAACCAGCCAAAACCACCTTCACGCAAGTCTTCAAAGGCACCGACTGCGGGCAAATGGCCCTTCGGAGGTTCGGCCCCGGGCATCGGCAGGCCCTTGTCGGCAATGTGAAAGCGCAGTTGGCCGGGCCCACGCCGCACCTCAACCTCGATCTGGCCCGCATAGCTGGCGTAAGCGTGTTCAACGACATTGTTCAACGCCTCTGCCAGAACCAGTTCCGTGGTGCCAAGGCAATCCTGGCTGAGGTCACAAACCAAGGCGCAGCGCATCAGGTCGCGCAAGCCCTCTCTGACATCCAGCATCGTCGCATCAATGACGATGCGCGCGCCGTCCGGCGGGTCTAACGAAAGTGTCCCTCCCATGGCTGCCTCAGCTTGCACGCCGCAATGCTTCGGGCAAAGTCTTGTGGATGATGAAGACGGAATCCATACGGGTCAGACGAAAGACTTTCTCGACCGTCGGGGTCAGGCCCGAAAGCTCCAACCGGCGGATCGGGCCAAGGGCCTTCATCACGGCCACCACGGCACCAAGGCCGGAACTGTCAAGAAATCCGACATTTGACATGTCCAGCACCACCCTTGTGCTGGGGGTTGCCACGGTTTCGCGCATCCGCTCCTTGAACTGGATTGCGCTTGCCGCGTCGATCCGGTCTTCCATCACGCGGATCAAGATGATCTCTTCCTGATGTTCGATTTCGAGGTTCATAGGACCACTCTCTGCTGCTTCTTTGCGCAGGGTAGTGGAAAGGTGTTACCGATCAGTTAGCGCTTGCTCGGGTCATGCGGTCAGTTCATCTGGAATTGCAGCGGATAGCGGCCATCAGTAAAGTCGCCAAACAGGTCCGGCAGATCGGGATGGCTCACCGGCTCACCGGTCTCATCGGGGACGAGGTTTTGTTCCGACACATAAGCTACATAATAGCTTTGGTCATTTTCGGCAAGAAGGTGATAGAATGGCTGGTTCTTGGAGGGGCGCGCCTCTTCGGGGATATTCTCATACCACTCATCCGTGTTGGAAAACATCGCGTCCACGTCAAAAACCACTCCGCGGAAGGGGTGCTTGCGATGGCGCAGCACTTGCCCGATGTGGTACTTTGCTGCCGTTCTGAGCATCATGTCGCACTCCCCATTTTCGGTTTCTAATCCCACAGAACGGCGCTGTCCACCAATCAGCCTGCTGTGGGCGGAAACAATCGGTGATCTTTGTTCCGCCCGCCAGCGGTTTTCTGCCCGGGTCGCAGGGACCACACCATCAGATTTCCCGCCGCAAGCATGCGCTTGCCCATTGGAACTGCGATGTTTTTCCCCTATCCTTTACCAAAATAATGCGAACGCATGAGGGGCGAATGAGCAGAACTCTCCGTGCGGCGATCCTGTTGCTGTTTCTGGCCTCTTGTGGGGGTGGCAACTTTTCGGCGCCGCACCATCTGGACGACGCATGTTCGGTCATTCATCAACGTCCGCAATATCTGGCGGCGATGAAGGCGGCGCAGCACAAATGGGATGTGCCAATTTCGGTGCAAATGGCTGTTTTGTATCAGGAATCCAAGTTTATCGGTAATGCCCGCACGCCGCACCAATATGCGCTTGGCGTGATCCCCATGGGCCGCCAAAGTTCTGCCTACGGCTTTGCGCAGGCCCTGGACAGCACTTGGGATGACTACCGGCAAGAGCAGCACCGCATGGGCGCCCGGCGTGACAACATTCGGGACGCGACCGATTTCATGGGCTGGTACATCGACGGCACGACGCAAAGGCTTGGGGTGTCCAAGGCCGATGCCGAAAACCAGTATCTGGCCTATCACGAGGGCCGCAACGGCTTTTCCGCGAAAAGCTACAAGTCAAAGGGCTGGCTGATTGACGTGGCAGCCCGGCTTGGCACGCGGGCTGCGATGTATCACACCCAGTTGGCCACCTGCCTGCGTTAGTTTTTCACCCGGTGTCTGGTTTCAAGGTCGATCGAGAACAAGCTGGAGGGATAGGTTCCCCCCGGCTTCAGCGCCTCCAGCATTACCGAGGTCTGGTTGCCGATGTCATCGGTGATGATCCATTGGGTCAACGACACCGGGTTTTCACTGAAGATCAGTTCAATGGTGCCATACTCGGGGTGTTTGGGGTCTTGTGCCAGCACATGGGTGGCCCCCTCAAACTCGCCATGATCGACAACCATCCCGGCGGCAGAGAGGTTGACATTGGCGCCGAGGATCAGGTTGAGGGGCGTGCGGGCAAGCGGGTACTGTTCGGGCGGCTGGTTGGATTTGGCGTCGAAGATCGCGACCATCTGGCCTGAGGCGAGGACGAGGTTCTGGTCCGGCGGGTCATATTCAAACCGCGCCTGACCGGGACGTTGCAGGATGATGCGGCCATTGGCCATGCTGCCGTCGGCGTTGGTTTGCACAAAACGCGCCTCGGCAGAGGTCAGACTGTTAATATAGCGGGAAAGTGTTTCAAGCGGAACCTCTGTCGCCCGGGCTGACAGGCCAAAGCAGAGGAAAAGCGGGGCAAGGCGGGCGGCGTTAATTATCATCATAAGGGTAATATAGGCGTGGATGGGGCGGGATGCATCCCCCCAGCGCCGAATGGCCCAGCGCTTCACGGGATTGCGAAGAGCGGGATTGCGAAGAGCGGGGGCCTGCCCCCGCACCCCCGGGATATTTGGGCAAGAATGAAAGGGGGAGGGGCGGCGGAAATTTGCGGGCTTGGGTCTTTGCGCTTGGGTTGCGGGATGGGCCGGGTTAGGCTGCGGCACAGCCTTTTTCACCGGAGCCCGCATTTGCCTGCAATGACGCGTCGCACAACGATTTTTGGTCTATTGGCCTTGCTGGCTGGGCCGGCCTGGGCTGATGACTTTCCCGCAGTTGCAAACAGCGGCTATGACGCTTGGGTCACCCGGTTTCGCGCCCGGGCCTTGAAGCGTGGCATTGGGGGGAAGGTCTTTGACGCGGCGTTTGGCCATGCGGGGTTCCTGCCGGGGGTGATTGTGAAGGATCGCGCGCAGGCAGAATCCATATACGGCATGGAGGATTACCTGGCGATTACCGCTTCGGACGAGCGGGTTGCCATGGGGCGCAAGGTGTTGTCGGGCAAGGCCCGGCTGCTGGGGCAGGTTGAGGCGCGTTATGGGGTGGAGGCGCGGGTGGTGGCGGCGATCTGGGGGGTGGAGAGTTTCTACGGCACCAAGCGTGGGAGTATCCCTGTGATTTCAGCGCTTTCCACGCTTGCCTACGAGGGGCGGCGGGCTGCGTTTTTTGAGGGGCAGTTGATGGCGGCGCTGAAGATTCTGGCGCATGGCGATATCTCGCCTGATCAGATGACGGGGGGTTGGGCGGGGGCGATGGGGCATACGCAGTTCATTCCCTCGACCTATCTCGACTATGCTGTGGACTTCAACGGCGATGGCAGGCGCGATGTCTGGGGCGATGATCCGGGCGACGCCTTGGCCAGTGCGGCACATTATCTTGCGGCTGCCGGGTGGGTGAAGGGCCAGCCATGGGGGATGGAGGTTCAGGTCACCAAGGCTGCCGCCAAGGCCTCGGGCAAGGTCAGGACGGTGGCGGAGTGGCGCAATCTGGGGGTGGTGCTGGCTTCGGGGGGGCAGGTGCCGGAACATGGCAGGGCGCGGCTGGTCACCTCGTCTGGGCCGGGATTTTTGTTGTTTCACAATGGTTTGGTGCTGGGGGCTTACAACTCCTCGACCCGGTATATCGTGGGCGTGGGGCATTTGTCGGACAGAATCGCCGGCAAAGTTGATCTGGTTGGCGGATTTCCGCCAGATTCCAATGGGCTGACTCAGGCGGACCGGGTGTTCTTGCAGCAGCGTTTGGCGCGGCTGGGCTATGACCCAGGTTCAACCGATGGGGTTTTCGGGCCGAAGACGGCCTCGGCGATTGCGGGGTTTCAGGCGGCAAAAGGCTTGAAGGCGACTGGGGTGGCCTCGGGGGAATTGCTGGGGCTGTTGCGGTGACAGAGTGTTGGTTTGGTGTGCCGCACGCGCCGGATATCCGTTGGGCATCTGCAGGTACATGCGGGGCTAAGGGTTAACGGGGGTTTACCGGTTGGCCCCGATTTATGGCCCGCATGACTTATGGCCCGCATGACTTATGCCCTGAGCGACTTATGGCCTGAGCGACTTATGGCATGAGAGACTTATGGCCTGAGCGACTTTTGGTATGACTGACGCGCGGGTGGTTGGATTTCGGGGCAAGCCTTGTCCCTTGTCAACTGACGCCGCAGCGGTGATCTTCACGGCATCGGGCGATCTGGCCCTGAAGGAGGTGCCATGCCCGACTGGTTTTCCCCGGATGAATGGCGCGCGGTGGCGCTGTCGCTGCGCGTGTCGGTCTGGGCTACGACGCTGAGCCTGCCTTTGGGGATATACATCGCCTATGTGCTGGCGCGGCGGCAGTTCTGGGGCAAGCAGGTGCTGAACGGGCTGGTGCATCTGCCGTTGATCCTGCCGCCGGTCGTTACGGGATATCTGTTGCTGCTGACCTTTGGCCGCAAGGGGTTTGTCGGGCAGTATCTGGATATGGTGGGCATCGTGCTGGCGTTCAAATGGACGGGCGCGGTGCTGGCCGCCGCTGTCATGGCTTTTCCCTTGATGGTGCGGGCGATTAGACTGTCGATCGAGGCGGTGGACCCCAAGCTGGAGGAGGCAGCGGGAACGCTTGGAGCCTCTCCGGCATGGGTGTTTCTGACGGTATCCTTGCCGCTGATCCTGCCGGGCATCCTTGCAGGGGCGGTTCTGGCCTTTGCCAAGGCGATGGGCGAGTTCGGGGCAACGATCACCTTTGTGTCGAACATTCCGGGGCAGACGCAAACCTTGCCGTCGGCGATCTATTCGTTTTTACAGGTGCCGGGGGGCGACCCGCAGGCGTTCCGGCTGGTACTGATGTCAATATTCGTCGCCATGGCGGCGCTGGTTCTGTCGGAATGGGTCAGCAAGGCGGTCGCGCGGCGGGTGGCAGGGGCATGACGCTGAAGGTGACGCTGGCACATCGGTTTGCAGGCTTCGCGTTGGAGGTGACGTTCGAGGTGCCCCCGGGGGTGACGGCATTGTTCGGACCCTCCGGCTCAGGGAAATCGACCATCGTGAAGGCGGTGGCGGGGTTGCTGCGGCCGGATACAGGCCGGATTGCCGATGAGGCGCGGGTGCTGCTGGATACAGACCTTGGCATCAATCTGCCGCCGCATCGCCGGCGCGTGGGCTATGTGTTTCAGGATGACCGGCTGTTTCCCCATCTGACCGTGCGGCAGAATCTGGCCTATGGCCGGTGGTTTGCCCCAAAGGCGCCCGCCATGTTTTTTGATGCCTTTTCCTTTGATGGCGTGGTCGAGATGCTGGGCGTCGGGCCTTTGCTGAACCGCCGCCCCGGCACGCTGTCTGGCGGCGAGCGTCAGCGGGTAGCGATTGGGCGGGCCTTGCTGGCCAATCCGCAGATTCTGCTGATGGATGAACCGCTTGCCGCGCTGGACGATGCGCGCAAGGCCGAGATTCTGCCCTATATCGAGCAGCTTCGCGACAGCACGCAGGTGCCGATCCTTTATGTCAGCCATTCGGTGTCCGAGATTGCGCGGCTGGCGGCGGCCGTGGTCTTGTTGCAGGCGGGGCATGTGGTGCGCAAGGGCAC
>JAYSQA010000123.1:0-14937 GCA_043721775.1 Rhodobacterales bacterium | reverse complement strand
GGGGTGAAGACCCGGATTTTCTGGGCCAGCGCTATGACCGGTTCCTGTCCCTCATCGCCAACAAAGACATCTGGAACGACCGCAACAAGCGCGCCTATCTGATGACTCCGCGTGAGGAATTTGTCACCGCAGCCAACCTGAGTCGCGCCTATCAGGTGCATTTCCTCGATATCGGATTTGGAGTCACGATCACCGGGCCGCATTCGGTGGCGCGGATGACCAACACGATTGATCCCCAGATCGGAGAGCGCGTGCTGGAGGTGGGGACAGGCTCTGGCTACCAATCGGCCTATCTTGGCAACCTGACCGATCAGGTGTTTTCGATTGAGATCGTCCAGAAGCTGTATGAACGTACTGGCGGAATTTACCAGGCGCTGATTGCCCGCGGTTACAGCGAATATGCAGCAATAACCCGCAAGAATGACGACGGCTATTATGGCTGGGAAGAGCATGCGCCGTTTGACAAGATCATCGTCACCTGCGGCATCGACCATGTGCCGCCACCCTTGCTGCAACAGCTGAAACCCAACGGAATCATGGTTATTCCAGTTGGCCCGCCCGGTGCGCAGCATGTGCTGAAAGTGGTCAAGCAGGAAAGCGCGGATGGCAAGTTCACCGTGGCGCGGTCGGATATTTACCACGGATCGATCGTGAACTTCGTGCCGCTTACCAAGCTGGAAGGCGGAAAGATCGTCGGAACCCATTCCAATTGACCGGGGCGGCACTGGCTGAACCTTTGCCATCCGGGTTGCGCCTGTATGGCGCGGTTGGCACGTTGGCAGGCGCGGTGATAGCGCTGCAAATCGCCGTGATGCGGGTCTTTGCCGTGGGTTCCTGGAGCCATTTTGGGTCCTTGGTCGTCAGCCTGGCCATGCTGGGCTTTGGCATGGCGAGCGTGTTCATTTTCCTGATGAAGGACTGGCTTGACCGGCATGGACAGGGCTCGGCCAGCGTGGTGCTGGGTCTGTTCGGGCCGTTGGCGGTTGGGGCCAACCTTGTGGCGCAGTTGGTGCCCTTCAACGCGATCTTCCTGATTTCTGACCCGATGCAGAAATGGCGGCTCCTGGCCAACTTTCTGCTTTATCTGCTGCCCTTCCTGTCCGGTGCTTTCTTTCTGGGCATCGTGTTCCGCCAGGGCAAAGAGCATTTCAACCGGCTGTATTTTGCGGACCTGATGGGGTCAGGTCTGGCCGGGCTGGCTATTCTTGGGGCGCTTTACGTCCTGCCGCCGGAAAAGCTGCTGGTGGCCCCGCTGGTGCTGTGGGCGGTGGCGGTGGTGCTGTGGATTGGTGTCGCGCAGTTGGGCAAGGTTGCGGCGGCGCTGGTCGGGGCGGGCGTGGTTCTGGCCGCCTATCTGATGCTGCCAGCAGCACTTGGCGTGCCGGATATTGCGGTGTCGTCCTACAAAGGCATCTCTTACGCCCGCAATTTCCCCGATGCCAAGCGGCTTTATCGCAGCTTCTCGCCCTTCGGGGATTTGCAGGTTTATTCCAGCTCTTATATGCACTTCGCGCCCGGCCTGTCGGACAACGCCGCTTTCAACGTGCCCGAACTGCCCGCCAATACCTATGTTGGCATGTTCATTGATGGCGAGGGGCCGTCGGGCATCATGCGCACCCTGCCGCCCGAGGATGCGAATTATTACCAATACCTGCCGATGTACTACCCCTATGTCGTCAAACCGCATGCCAAGGCCTTTGTCGTGCAGTTTGGCGGCGGGCTTTCCGCGATGACGGCTTTGAACGCCGGGGCCACTTCGGTGACCATCGCAGAAGGCAACCCAGAGGTGCTGCGCGCCTTCCGTTCAGCCGATCTGAAAGAGGCCACTGGCAATATCCTTGCTGATCCGCGGGTCAAAGTGGTGGGCTATGACGGGCGGTTGTTTCTGGCCCATACCAACGAACGCTATGACGTCATCGACCTCAGCCTTGCGGATTCCGTCGGCTTGTCCAACCCGGGCGGCTTCGCGATATCCGAGAAGTACGCCTACACGCAGCAGGCCTTGCAGTCCTACATCCACGGGCTGACGGATGGCGGTGTGCTGTCAGTGACCCTGTGGAACAAGGAAGAGCCGCCGAAATCTGTGCTGCGCTTCTATGCCACGATGGCCAAAGCGGCGCGAGGTGTGGGCGGCGATTGGGCCAGGTCCTTGTTTGTCAGCGAAAGTTACCTTTCCACCACCACCGTCCTTTACAAGAAGGGCGGCTTTACGGACGCTGAACTTGCCGCCCTGCGCCAGCACACCGCCGACCTGTCGTTTGACGAGGTCTACTCCCCCGGCTTCCCCTTCGACCCGGCAAGCGCCAAGGGCATCCTTGACCAATATCAAGCCTCGATCTTTGGCGATGGAACAGAGACCGATGCTTCGACGGCGGGCGATGCCACATCTGCGACGGACGGGGTTTCGGATGCGCCGTCCGACGGCACCCAGACCGCCGTGCCCTCTACCACGCTGGCGCGGCTGGTCTGGCAAGGACTGGTGCAGGGCGGTCAGGCGGATGTGACCGGGCACTACGTCTTTGATGTGCAACCGCTGACCGATGACCGGCCCTATTTCGCGGGCTACATCCGCCCCGCTGACCTGCCCCGGACGCTGGACCGGCTCGATACGGTGCAGGACGACTGGGGCTATCTGTTGCTTTGGGCGACACTCGCCGTCGCTTGCCTTGCCGCCGCCGTGCTGATCCTGCCGCCGATGGTCTTGGGCGGACGAAACCGTATGGGCGGCGGCAAGCTGGCCATCATCGTCTATTTTGGCTGCCTTGGTCTTGGCTACATCACAGTCGAGGTCGGGCTGATCAGCTGGTTCACAAGGGCGCTGACCAACCCGACGATTGCGGCCTCGATCGTGCTGTCGGGCATGCTGGTGTGTTCGGGGTTGGGAAGCTGGGCGGCCGAAAAGATCGCAAGGGTGGGTCATGTGCTGCCGGTCCTGATGGTGGCAATTGCGCTTTGTCTGGGGGCGATGACGCTGGCCCTGCCTGCGGTGCTGGAGACGATTGGCGCATTCTCCTATCCGGGCCGGATCGTCAGTTGCCTTGCAATCATGGCGCCCGTGGCTTTCCTGATGGGCTTTCCGATGGCCACCGCAATGAATGGACTGGCGCTGCGCGGGCGCGACCAGATGTTTGTCTGGGCCTGGGGCATCAATGGCAGCTTTTCGGTGATCGGGGCGGCGGCGGTGCCCTTGACCGCAGTCAGCTTCGGCCTGTCCGCCGTTCTGGAGGTTGCAGCGGTGGCCTACGCCTTGGCCATGCTGGCGTTTCTTGCGCTGCGGCGCGCCCACTAAAGACACGCCCGGCTGCGCGGCGGAAAGGGGCAGTTTGGCGAACAGGGTCATGGTGGCCCCTTGTGGCCGGGCACGGGAATGATCGAAGGGTGGCACCCATCGGATGCCGCCCCTCAAGTCAAACTGACGCTGAATCAGTTATTGCCGGTTTCAGCTTCGCCGGTATCGGAACCGTTGTTGCCCGCATTTTCGCTGTCGGTCTGGTCGGCTGCTGCGATCTGCATCGTCATGACCGCGCCATCGGCCGGGTTCAGCGCGATGGTTTTTTCCGTGCCGTCTGCCAGAATGACATGAGCCAGGATCGCGTCCGCAGCGCCTTTCACACCGGTCTGGTAGGCGATGCTGGTAACCTTACCACCGGTTGCGGCCTCGGCCGCCGTGATGGCTTGCGTCAGGCTGGTGGGCGAGCTCAGGAAGGCTTGTGCCCCTTCCACCGGGATTTGCGGGGCCTGGCTTTCGGCCACAACTGCCGTGCCGCTGATCATCGCAAGCAGGGTGGCTGCGATTTTCAAGGATATGTTGGTGTTCATCTTCAGTCTCCGTCAGGACAGCCCGCAGGATGCAGACTGATGAAAGACAGATGGGGATCGCACCTTACAGCCAGTTGTCGGCCACATTACAGCTGGAAAGCTGTGCCCCAGAGCAGAGATTTCCCGCCGACCCGCTTTGCCGAAACCGGCGCATGTTCGCCGCAAACCGCTAGAAATCCTAGCCTGCGACATCAATCTGGTTAAAACGCAAGCTGACGCGCAGGCCCGGCTGGGCGTCAGTCAGGGTCAACTTGGCGTGATGCAGGTCCGCTACGGCTTTGACCAAAGCCAGACCAAGGCCAGAGCCTTCTGTCGTGCGGCTTTTTTCCAGCCGGTACAGTCGGCGCAGGACATTGTCACTTTCGGCTTCGGGGATGCCCGGGCCGGTGTCGCGGATGATTGCGGTGACGTGGGTGCCGGTGGTTTCAACGGCGCAGGCGATCGCAGTGCCGGGCGGGCAGTGGCGCAGGGCATTTTCGATCAGGTTGGCGAAGGCCTGAGTGAGCAGGTCCTTGTCGCCGAAGGTCATCGCCGGGCCAGAGGTCTGGCAGGTCAGGGCCATTCCGGCATCCTCGGCCACCTCTGTGTAGACTTCGGCCACGGCATCCATGACGACGGACAGGTCTAGTGGCGTGAACTTCTGGCGAGAGGTGCCCGCCTCGATCTGGGCGATACGCAGCAGGGCAGAAAAGGTCTGGCTGATCGCATCGCTTTCGGCGATGGCGGCGGCAAGATCGGCCCCCGCAGGCTGGCCCTTCGCTTCGGCCTCGGCGGCCGCCTCAATCCTGATGCGCAGGCGGTTCAGCGGCGAGCGCAGGTCGTGGGCGATGTCGGCGCTGACCTGCCGCATCGCCTCGACCAGACTGCCAAGCCGGGCCAAAGCGGTGTTGATGGCCAGGGAAATCTGATCCAGATCGCTGCCTTGGCCTGACAGGGTCAGCCGTGCGGTCAGATCGCCAAGGGCCACCCGGTGCAGAACCGCCTCAACCTCGGTGATGCGGGCCTGAATGCGGGTGGCGATCAGGGCGCCTACGCCGATCACCGCCAGAAGCACGCCAAGGGCAGACCAGACAAAGGCGCTGCGGCTGATTTCGGCCAGATCATCCAGATCGGCATCCGTCAGGCCCACGACGATGGTATAGTCGTCAACCTTGCCCGCAAAGATGCGGTAAGGGTAGTCGGTGGGGATGGAAAGGGTTGCCGCCTCGACCGAGGACCAGCCGGGCTGATACCAGATGTCGGGCAAGTTGGCGGCCAGAACCTCGCCCGCCGCACCGCGCAACAGATAGACGGTGGAATGGTCGGGGCTTGCCTTGATACGGGTGGTGACCGCCTCGATCAGGTCAGTCTGGTCGCCTGATTGGCTGGTTTCCCGCAGGGCCGTGAAAATCTCGGTGATGCGGGCGTCTTGCCGCGCCACCAGTTGGCTTCGCAAAAGGCTGTAGCCAATGGTGCTGGCCAGAACCAGTGCGGTCAGCACGAACAATGTGACGCCAAGCGCCAGCCGGAACGCCGTCCGCCGCATCAGGTCAGCGGGGCGCATGCAGCATGTATCCGGCGTTCTTGACGGTTTGCAGCAGGGCCACTTCGAAGGGTTTGTCGATCTTGGCGCGCAGGCGAGAGATGTGGGTTTCCACCACGGATGTCTTTGGGTCGAAATGGAAATCCCACACCCGTTCCAACAGCATGGTGCGGGTCACGACACGGCCCGCGTTGCGCATCAAAACCTCTAGCAAGGTGAATTCCTTGGGCAGAAGATCAATCACCTGCCCGCCGCGCCTTGCCTGCCTGCGCATCATGTCAAGCTCCAGATCGGCCACCCGCAGCACGGTTTGGACATCCTGCACCGGCGGCCTGCGGGCCAAGGCGTTCACCCGCGCCATCAGTTCGGCAAAGGCGAAGGGCTTGGTCAGGTAATCGTCGCCGCCCGCCTCCAGCCCCTCGACCCGGTCATCAATGCCGCCAAGTGCGGTCAGAAACAGGACCGGCGCCCGCCCGCCTGCCGCCCTAAGCGCCCGCACCAGCGACAACCCGTCCAGCCCCGGCAGCATCCGGTCGACCACCACCACATCATAGCTTTCCCGCGTCGCCTGAAACAGGCCATCCTTGCCGTCGGCCAGCACGTCACAGACATGCCCCGCCTCGGTCAGCCCGCGTGCGACATAGGCGGACACGGACGGGTCATCTTCAATCAGCAACAGGCGCATGGGTTATCCTTTTAGCAATCTCCGTATGACAGAGTCTACCGGCCGCAACTTCACCGCCAGCATACATATTTGTAAGGTGGCTGACAGGTGCCGGTATGGCAAAGCTTTTATCCGTCAAGACGTTCACGGGCCGTCAAAGCCCGATCATACCGGAGCATAGAATGAAACAAATCCTGCTGGCCACTGCCCTGATACTCGCGCCTGTTGGCGCGTTCACCGTCTTTCAAGTCACCTTCGTTGGCTCTGCGCAGGCCGACGCCTCATTGGGCGATCTGTCCCCGATGATCGCGATCATAACCGATGTGCAAAAAATCGCCGCCACTGGTGACTTTGCCGCCGCCTCTACGCGCATCACCGACTACGAGACGGCGTGGGATGATGCCGAGGCTGGCATGCGCCCCTTGAACCCCGACGCATGGGGCAAGATTGACGGGGCCTCTGATCACGCGCTGAAATCACTGCGCAAGGGCACTCCGTCAGCCGATACCGTCACCCCCGCGCTTGCAGCCCTTTTGGCCGCGCTGAACAACCCGACCGGCAAATAGGATCACCGCCATGACAACCGTATCCTTCCCGGACATTGCCCTCGACGAAACCGCCACCCTCAACCGCGTGCCAAAGGTCACCTTCGACTTCTGGCTGATCAAGCTGATGGCGGTGACGATGGGCGAAACCGCCGCCGACTATCTGAACGTCAACCTTGGCATCGGACTGACCAACACCTCGCTGATCATGACAGCGGTTCTTGTCGCCGCCCTGGTCGCCCAATTCCGCCAGAAACGCTATGTCCCGTGGAGCTACTGGCTCGCCGTCGTCCTGATCTCTGTCGTGGGCACGCTGGTCACCGACAATCTGGTCGACAACTTCGGCGTGCCGCTGATCGTGACGGCGGTGGGCTTTACCATCGCCTTGGCCGTGACCTTTGCCGTTTGGTATGCAAGCGAGGGAACCTTGTCGATCCATTCTATCCGCACCACACGGCGCGAGGGGTGGTATTGGCTGGCCATCCTGTTCACCTTTGCCTTGGGTACGGCAGCAGGCGATCTTGTGGCCGAAAAGTTCGGGCTTGGTTACTTCAGCACCGGCATCCTCTTCGGCATGATCATCGCATCCCTGTCCATCGGCTACTTCTTCCTTGGTCTGGACGCGATCCTTGGCTTCTGGCTGGTCTATATCCTGACCCGCCCCTTGGGAGCGTCGTTCGGCGACCTGCTCTCCCAAGACCATAAGTTCGGCGGCTTCGGCCTTGGCACCGTCATCACCAGCGCTGTGTTCCTTGGCGCCATCATCCTGATCGTCGCCTACATGACCGTAACCCGCGACGGCGACGAGCCCGCAGTTGACGAGTAAGCGCTAAGGCCTCCAGACCGGCGGGGCCACCGTCCTGCCGGTTCTTTGGTCTTGACTGGCTGCCTGGATAGGCAGGCTTCCCGTATGAACTGCCCTGAACACGGACCAGTGGCGGCTTTGAAGCAACAAAGCCACCAGTCTGCCCAGGAAAGCAAAATCTTTGACGCAAAGCACAAACTGGATGGACGTCAGGCCGTTGGGCCTTCCCAAGGCTCTGTCCAAAGTACCGCAGATCACCGCGCTTTTCTGGGTCGTCAAGATCCTGACGACGGGCATGGGAGAGACGACCTCTGATTTTCTGGTTCACCAGATGGATCCCCCGCTTGCTGTAGCCCTTGGGTTGGTGATCTTTGCCGCCGCTTTGGCCGTGCAGTTCGCAACGCCTCGGTACAACACATGGATCTATTGGGCCGCGGTGTTAAGCGTCAGCATCTTTGGAACGATGGCTGCCGATGTCTTGCACGTCGGGCTGGGCATCCCCTATGTGATCTCGACGATCTCCTTCTCCGCGTCTCTGGCCTTGATTTTCGTCATCTGGTTTCGGGTGGAGAGTACGCTTTCGATCCACAGCATCACGACAAAACGGCGAGAGGTGTTTTACTGGGCGACCGTGCTGGCCACCTTTGCCTTGGGAACTGCGGCAGGCGACATGACGGCGTCAAGCCTGGGCTTGGGATATTTCAGTTCAGGCCTGATGTTTGCCGGTATCATCCTTGTGCCCTTGCTGGCCTGGTGGCGGCTTGGTCTGGCTGAAATTCCGGCGTTCTGGTTCGCCTATATCGTGACCCGCCCCCTTGGGGCATCCTTTGCCGACTGGATGGGGGTCAGCCACGAACGCAGCGGCCTGGGTTGGGGCACCGGTCCGGTCAGTCTTGCGCTGGCAGGCCTGATCCTGATGTTGGTGGCATACCTGTCCTACACGGAATCTGACCGTCGGACTGGCGGGGCGGAAAGAGATGTTCTGGCAACGTAATATCTTGAAAAGGCCAGATCTTTTCTATGTCCGACGATAGGACCGCAGACCGGAAAGCGATCTGAAAGCTTGTCGCCCAAACCACTGATTCGGCCCGCCCCTGCTGTTTTGTCTTCGGGTTCCGGACCGATCACGATGGCCGCCGTCAGGGTGTGACCTTCGCCGGTCATCATTCGCGGGTCACAACCGTTTGATGCCGCACGCCACGCCTGTTTCCAAGACCAGCCAGTTGCCGAAGCCGCTTGGGGTCACTGCGGCACCAGCCTGAACGTTGAAGCCTAGGCTGGCGGCTACAGTCGGCCGGTGGTTTCAAGTGGCAGGTGCCGCACCCAAAGCCCTGATACTAAAGACCTGCCACATGTCTGGCGGCAGCCATTGAGGCGACGCGGCAGGCTTGCTCCAGTCCATTGCCAAAGGCAAGTTGGGCCGCCAAGGTGCCAATAAAAGCATCACCTGCGCCGTGACTGCTGACGACGTTCACTTTCTCGGCTGGCAGTTGCAGGCGGTCGTCATCTGCGCCCCAGGCGGCCAACCCCTTGCTGCCTGCCGTGATGATTACAGTTTCGAATTGGACTGCCAGAAACTTCGCGGCGTCGGCGGCACTGTGCAGACAGCAGACCGGTTCGCTTCCCATCATTTCTGCCTCAACCGCATTCACGACCAGAATATCGACCAGACGACGGAACTCCCGCCCAAGATCGCGAAAGGGTGCGGCGTTCACCAGGGTGGGAATACCGCGCTTTCGTGCTTCGGTCGCGGCGGCGTGGTTGATTGCCTCTGGCACCTCATTTTGCAGGATCAGAACTTTGACACCCTCCCAGACGGCTGCATCCGCCAAAGCTGCGGTCGAGATTTGCAGATTTGCCCCCGATACGATCGTGGCAGCATAATCGCCATCCGCGTCCTGAATGGCGACGCTCATCCCAGAGCCGACTTGGGGCACCGTGGCAATGAAGCGGTCCTCGACCTGGCCCTTGGTCAGGTGTTCGCGCAAAAAGCGCCCAAAATCGTCGTCACCCACCGCACCCACCATTCGGCTTTGCGCACCAGCCTTGGCGGCAGCCACGGCCTGATTGCCACCCTTGCCGCCAAACTTGGGAAACCAGCGCGACCCGATGGCCGTTTCGTCCTTGCGCGGAAGGTGGTCAGCTTCGACCATGATGTCATAATGCAGGCTTCCCACGGTCAGGACGATAGGCATGGCTGTCTCACAATCTGCGTTTGGACTGAACCGCGCGCATGGTGCGGTTCAGGTTTGCATCGGCGGTCTTTCTGGGCGACCGCCCCAAAAAGCCCGTCAAGAAGGTTCAACTGGGCAATCCGCGCCGTAGCATTCTTCCCCAGCAGCCGAGAGTTCTGCGCAGTAGCGCACAGAACCACATCGACCATTCTGGCCAGCGGGCTTTCGGGATAGTTCGTCACGGCAATCGTCCGCGCCCCATTGCGCCGCACCATCGCGGCCGAGTCCAGTACGGCGGCGGTGGCGCCAGAGTGCGAAAAGGCAATCGCCACATCATCGGGGCCAAGCAGCGGCGCCGACATCATCATATGCGCGTCGTCGAAGACCAAGGTGCGGATGCCGATGCGAAGGAACTTGTGGCTGACATCGCGGGCGATCTGGGCGGACCCGCCCAACCCATGGAAATGACGCTGTTTGGCCCGCGCAAGGTAATCCGCCGCACGGTCGAGCGCCGCAAGGTCAAGGATGGCGAAGGTCTCGTCCAGCGCCTGCATGGCGGTGCGAAAGACCTTCTGGACAATCTCTCCAGCCGTATCCTGTTCGCCGATCCCGGCATGAAGGCCAGCGGTGTCAGACCGGCAATACTCCACCAGCTCCTGCCCGAAGTCGCAAAAGCCGTCAAAAGCCGGCGCCTTGGCGACCTTGACCACCATCGCCTCGGACACCGCCGGTTTCAGGGCGATCCCGCGCAGGGGTGTCGTCTTGTCAATATCCTTGCGGGTAAGGATATCGGCGGCAACCGTGCCCTCCAACGGGGTCAGGCTTGGCAGCTTCATCCGGATTTGGGCGCTGACGGCCCTTGGATCACCCATCGTTACCCCTGTTTCCCACCGCCCGCGCCCGGTGCAAACCTGACGATCAGCATGGTGAAAATGATGATACCAGTGGCAAGCAGTAGGTAGAAGGCCTGCACGTTCAGACGCGTCAGCCCGTTGCGCAACGTGCCCAGAATGATGCAGCCGATCAGGGTGCCGGGGTTGGAACCGCGTCCGCCCATCAGACTTGCGCCGCCGATGGCAAAGGCTGCGATGGCGTCCAACGCCCACAGGATGCCCATGGTGGGTTCGGCGGCACCAAGCCTGCCGATCAGAATCATCGCGGCAACGGCAGCCATGAAGCCAAAGATCATGTAGGCGGCCAGTTTGGTCAGCACCGTCGGCACACCGGCAATCCGCGTGGCTTCGGGGTTGCCGCCGATGGCCATGAAGTATTCGCCAAGCGGGGCTTTGTTCAGAATCACCCAAACGACGACGGCCAGAACTGCGGCGATGATCACAGGCGTGGGAGCGCCGCCCAAAGTGCCCTTGGTCAGCGCCAGAAAGCCATCCGGCAGCCCGAAGATCGGCTGGCCACCCAAGGTCACGATGAAGGGCTGCAAGCCGCCCCGGGCGATCAGTGCACCGTTGCCGAAACCGCAGGCCACACCCGCAGCCAGTGCCCCCAGTAGCGCCAGCGGAACCGGCACGCCCGCCACAATCATCGCGGCCCCCAGAATGGCCACCGGCGCCGCCACCGGCCGCACCGAAAGGTCAATCCCGCCCGAGATGATCACAAGCGTCATCCCCAAGGCGATACAGGCGTTGATTGACGATTGTTGCAGGATGTTCAGCAGGTTGGGCCCTGTCATTAACGTCGGCGACAGGCTTTCGAAGACCACCGAAATCAGGATCAGCCCAATCAGGGCTGCCGCATCGCGGAACTTGACGCTTTTGAAAATATCGCTCACGAAAAGTCTTTACGTGGGACCCTCAGGAAGTCGGAATGGCGTTGCGGGTCATATTGGCTTCGGTGATCTCGCCAGCGCCAAAGGTGGCGCTGATGCGGCCCTCGCGCATAACCAACACGCGGTCGGCCAGACGGATCACCTCGGGCAGTTCGGACGATACGAACGGAACGGCTTTGCCTTCAGACGCCAAACGCGCGATCAGATCGTAGATCGCGGCCTTGGCCCCGACGTCGATGGCACGGGTCGGCTCGTCAAACAGGAAGATCTCCATGCCAGCCGCCGGCCAGCGCCCGACAATGGCCTTTTGCTGCTTGCCGCCGGAAAAGCTGCCGATTGGGGCGGAAGACGTCAGAAGGGCGGCAGGTTGACCTCTTGCATCGGTTCTTCAGACCTTGCCCGCAACATGCCCTAACGGATCAGACCGAAGCGGGAAAATCGGCGCATGGCAGACAGACCAATGTTCGAGGTCACGCGACGATGCCGCACGATGCCGTCACGCTTGCGCTCCTCCGGCACCAGTCCAAGACCGGCTTTGATCCGCGCACCGGGGCCTTGGGCGATGGCAACGCCCGAAACCGCAACATCGCCCTTGTCGGCCCGGTCAAAGCCCGCAATCAGGCGCATGAGTTCGGTACGACCGGACCCGATCAGGCCTGCAATTCCCATCACCTCACCCGTGTGAAGTTCAAAGGCCGCATCCCGCACGGCGCGGTCACGCGACAGGCCATAGACTTTCAGCAGCGTCCTGTCGGTGGCAAAGGAATGGTGGGTTGCATGGGCCAATTCGCGCCCAACCCTCAGTTCGATCACCTCAGAGACGGGCGTGGCCGGGATTGGCACCTGTGAAATCAACCGGCCATCGCGCAGGATCGTGGCGGTTTCGCAGTCCCGGAACACCTCTTCCATCTTGTGGCTGACGTAGATGACCGACACCCTCTGGGCCGAAAGGCAGCCAATCACCGCCACCAGCTTTGCAAACTCGGCAGGGGTCAAAGATGACGTCGGCTCGTCCATCGCGATGATTTTTGCGTTGGCATGCAAAGCCTTGGCAATCTCGACGATCTGGCGCTGCGTCACACGCAGGGTGCGGATCTGCGCGGTGACGTCAATCGCAGGGTCCGGCGTGTACAACAGCCGCTTCGCCTCGGCCTTTTGCCGCACGCAGTTCACGACGATGCCTTTGCGCAGCGCATGACCACGGGAAATGTTCTGCTCGACCGTCAGTTCGGGAACCTGTTGCAGGTCCTGATGGATCATCGCAATCCTCGCCGCCGTCGCATCGCGGGGAGAGGAAATCTGAACCTCTTCCCCGCCAATCAGGATGCTGCCGGTATCGGAGGAGAGCACGCCCGAGAGGAAATTCAAAAGCGTGGATTTGCCCGCGCCATTTTCGCCCAGCAGCCCGTGGACCTCGCCGGGCTGGACGGTCAGCGCCCGCCATGCAGCGCCTTGGTCACGCAAAAGGATTTCTGCACGTCAGTCAGGGAAAGCCGATATGTCATGGGATCACCCGAAGGGAAAAGGTCTGTTCGGGGGAGCGTCCGGGCAGGCCAGTCAGATCACTTCTTCGGCAGGGCAGCGTGCAGGGCAGCCATGTCGGTCGTGGCATAGGTGTCTACATTGTCTGTGGTGATCAGCGCTTGCGGGGTGGCCATCACGCGGGGTAAAGTCTGTCCGGCCAGCAGGCGCAGGCTGACTTCCAGCGCAATTTCGCCAGTCAAAACCGTGAAGCTCTCCACGGTGCCGGTCAGATCGCCCGCCTTGATGGCGGCACAGGCGTCAGAAATGCCGTCAGCGCCGAAGACGGTGCCTTGGGATTGCTTGCCAGCGGCCTTGACAGCCTCGACCACACACCCAGCGCCATGCCGTCGATGTTGGCATAAGAACCGATCAGGTCGGGGTACTGTTGCAGAATGGTGGTGGCAGCGTTGAAGGCCTCTTCACGGCTCCGGTTGGCGGGGACGGAAGCGACGACTGTGAACTTGCCGTTGGCGTTGATGGTCTCGGTGAAACCGGCGGTGCGCCGACCGGCGCCGTAAACGCCCGGCTGGCCTTCAATCACGGCGACCTTTCCGCCATCAGGACGGTTCGCGATGAACCCGTTGGCGACGCTCACGCCGTTGCCCTTTTGCACGTTGCCGACGCAGTGTTCAGCCGAAGGGGTCACGGCGTCATTGACGTTCAGCGCCGGAATGCCCGCCGCCTTGGTCTTTTCCACCGCCGGGGTCAGGTTGGCGTCGGTTTGCGGCGATAAAGGCAGGACGGCGAAGCCTTGGTTGATCAGGTCTTCCGTGATGGAAAGTTGACCCAGTTGATCGCCCTCGTTGGCGGTGGCCTGGTAAACCAGCGTGTTACCCAGCTTGTCCGCGACATTCTGCTAACCTTGGCCCAGGTAGCGCCAGTATTCGTTGGTCAGCGTCTTGGACACGCCAGCGACCTTGGTGCCAGCGGCAGGGGCAGCCAGCGGCCCAAACTTTGCGTCAAGCTCAGACCAGTCCATCTGGTCCGGTTCAGAGCCCGAATTCAGCGGGGCAAGATCGGCATGAGCTGCACCCATCGACAAGGCGAAGACAGTGGCGGCGAGTGTGCCTTTCCGAAAGTGTTGCATTTGGTTCCTGCCATTTTCAACGCGACTTGATTGTATTTGGTAAAGTCAGACCGTCAGCGCCCCCTTTGCCGCGGCAAGCCGCACGATATCCTGGGCTACGAAGGGGTCTTGGGCAGACCGCGCATGGGTCAGGCGGTTGTCGCCCGCCATGGCATGAACGCCCGCCAGCAGACGGCGGACGGTGCGGATGCTGGCGGTACATTCGCCCCCCGGATCAAGGCCCGACGCATCGGGGAACGCGTCAAAGCAGATCGTGCTATCAAAGCCCGCACGGTGCACGTCACGCAGCAGTTCCAGCGTGGCCATCTCGTGAACCAAGGCGACCATCAGGCCATCGTCGCGCTTGGCGTGACCGTCGTTCAGATGCACTCCCAGCAGCTTGCTTTTGCGCGCGGTCAAGGCGGCGGCAAAGGCGGGCTGTTCGTCGGCATAAAGCGAATGGGCGAAGTCAATGGTGACGCCAAGATTGGCAGCCCCCACTTCCGCAATCGCCAACGACGTGGTGGAAGCGTCAATCAGAAGGCTGTAAGCCATTGGTTCGTTGGGCTTATATTAAATCAAGATCAGCAGCCCATATCGTGCGCGCAGACCTCGGCGATGCCGGAAATCTCGGCATCCCACAGGGTGTTGTAGTCGCATTGGAAAGCGTAGTCGTAGCCATCCAGACCCGCCACAGCGTCATCATTGGCGCACCCATCGCGCGCGCCGCATCAATGCCGCGCTTGGTCAGGTCAATCGCCTCGCGCCGGACGGCAGCGTCGGGGTTGGTGAAAGCGCCGCGCTTGAAGGCCGGGTTGGTGTAGGTATTTGATCCCGGGTTTTGATGGTGCAATCTTTTCCTTGGAATGGAAGGAGGCACTATGGGCCAGATTCTTCACGGCAGCGCCACTACGACTGGGGCAATCCGTCGAGCAATACAAAATAGTGAAGAGAGCCTGAGGGCGCTGTCGGCGCGTTACGGCATCAATCAGAAGACGGTGGCCAAGTGGCGCAAGCGGACCTCGGTTGCCGATC
>JAYSQA010000122.1:0-3259 GCA_043721775.1 Rhodobacterales bacterium | reverse complement strand
GCGGTGGGCTCTACCCGGACCTGCCATGTCTGGAACGACGGCGCGCCACAGTGGCGACCCATCAGCGAGTTTTCATTGACCTGCGACCACAGGGCCGTCGATGGCGCCCTTGCAGCACGGTTCATGGGAGCAATCAAGGCGACGCTGGAGGGTCGCGTTGACTGATACTCTGCGTCAATCAAACTGATTTGCGCGGGTCCAAAGACGATACATGATCTTATCAGGAGGAAACCGGTTATGATAACTGCAACCAAGCGCATGGTGCTGCGCGGACTTCTTGGCGCAGCTTGCGCCATGACCCTCGTTCCGGCGGCAGCAATTGCCCAGGACAAGCCGGTGATCGGCATAGCCGTGGCCGACCAGAAGTCGCTTTTCTATGTCGCGGCGCTTGACGGCATGAAGGCGGCCGCCGAAGCGGCTGGCTACAAAGTGGTGGTCGCCGTTGCCAACAACGACAGCCAAGAGCAGGTCAACCAGGTCGAAAACCTGCTCGTTCAGGACATCGGCGTGCTGGTCTTCATCTCGCAGGATTCCACCGCTGCCGCCGCCGGGGTGAAAGCCGCCAACAAGGCCGGCGTTCCGGTGATTGCCGTCGATCAGCGCCCGGAAACGGGTGAGGGCAAGATTGCGACCTATATCGCCACCGACAGCGTCAAGGCGGCTCGTGACCTGTGCACCTGGATGTTCGAGAAGATGGGCGGCAAGGGCCAGATCGCTATCTTGCACGGCGTTTCGGGCTCCACCGCTGAAATCCAGCGCACGCAAGGGTGTCAGGAAGCACTTGCGAAATATCCTGACGTCAAGGTTGTGGCCGAACAGACCGCCAACTGGGACGAGACCGAAGCCTACAAGGCGACCCAGAACATCCTGACAGCAAATCCCGATCTGGCTGCCGTCTTCGCCGAAAGCGACGCGATGTCGCTGGGTGCCGCCAAGGCAGCGCGCGCAGCCGGTCGCAAGGATATGATCTCGGTCGGCATCGACGGCTTCCCGACGATGTTCGACGGGATCAAGAACGGCTTGACCCAGGCCACGATGGCTCAGATCCCCTACAAGATGGGCCAGATGGGCGTTGAGAACGCCATCCGCGTCCTGAAAGGCGAGACCGTGCCCGAGTTGCAGTATCAGGACACCGTTCTGGTCACCGCCGACAACATCGCTTCGGTCAAGCCGGCGGACTTCTATGGTCCTGCTGCCGACGCGATGAAGTAACGCTATTTCCGGGCCCGGCTTCGGTCGGGCTCGGACACCTGCCATGCGGCCAGACAAAGGGAGAAACGACATGTTGGATAACGCACCGTTCTCGACCGGTCTGCATTGCCGCGGACTTTGCAAAAGTTACGGTCTTATTGAAGTTCTGAAGGGAATCGAATTCTCGGTTCTGCCCGGGCAGGTCGTGGCCCTCATTGGCGAAAACGGCGCCGGGAAATCCACCTTCAATAACATCGTCGCGGGGGTCATCAATTGTTCGGCCGGTCAGATGTGGCTGGACGGTGCACCCTATGCGCCGCAATCGCCGGCAGAGGCCATTCACCACGGCGTTGCCCTGATCCATCAGGAAATACGCTTATTGCCCGAATTGACGGTGGCCGAGAATATCTTCCTTGGACGTCAGCCAACCAAAGGGGGACGCATCGACCGGGCGGACATGATCCGCCAGTCGCGTGATATCTTGGGGGCGCTTGGCGTGAACGTCGATCCCGGCCGCGTTGTGCGGGGGCTGTCGATGGCGGTTCAGCAAGGAATCGAGATCTGCAAGGCTCTGCTGCGCCAGCCGCGCTATGTGATCTTCGACGAACCGACCGCCTCTTTAGGCGAGGCCGATGCGGCGCGGATTTTCGAACAGGTCCGGTTGCTGAAGAAGAATGGCACCGCGATCATCTATGTCTCGCACCGTCTGGATGAGATCAAGCAGATTGCCGACCACGTGATCTGCTTCCGCGATGGCCAAAGGGTCGCCGATTGGGACGGCGCTTCGGTCAGCAAAGAGCAGATGATCAACGGCATGGTTGGCCGCGAGTTCACCTTTGAACACCGCGCGCCGGAACCATCATTGGATCATGTGGCGCTGGAAGTGCGCGGTCTGTGCCGCGGCACGGCCTTTCGCGACATCTCTTTCGATCTGCTGCACGGCGAAATCCTTGGGCTGGCGGGGCTGATCGGCGCGGGTCGGTCCGAGGTGGGGCGGGCTCTTGCGGGCGCTGACCGGATCGACGCCGGGCAGATCCGGCTGGATGGCCGCGAGATGCGGTTCTCATCGCCCCGCGATGCGATCGACGCAGGCATCGTGATGGTATCGGAAGACCGCAAGGGTCTGGGTCTGTCGCTGGATCAATCTGCCGCCCGCAACATCGCACAGCCCTGGGAGCGCGAGTTGACAAAGGCGGGGATGGTCTTTCCCTCGGCAATCGAGGCGCTTGGCCGCCAGCAGAAAGAGCGTTTCGACATAAGGGGCCAGATGGGGCTGCCGGTCAGTTCGATGTCGGGTGGCAATCAGCAAAAGGTGCTTCTTGCCAAATGGCTGGTGAAAGAGCCGCGCGTTTTCATCGTAGACGAGCCGACCCGCGGGGTCGATGTGGGTGCCAAGATGGCGATCTATGAGATTATCCGAAAACTGGCGGCCTCGGGCATCAGCGTGATCGTCATCTCATCAGAGCTTGAAGAGGTGCTGGGCCTTTGCCATCGGGTTCTTGTAATGGCGGGCGGGCGGTTGCAGGGCAATCTCACCCGTGACGAGGCCACGCCGGAACGGGTTATGTCGCTGGCGGTGCCCGGCAGGGGCGGGGAGAATTGAGATGGCGGTTCTGGATCAGACCGAATCGAAAACAGGCGCAAGGCTTCCAAAAGGAAGGGGGAATGCTGTGATGAACGTCTTCAAAGCAGTGCAAAGATATACCTCGGGACCGCTCATCGGGTTGATCCTTGTTTGTATCGTGTTCTCAGTGACGTCGCCCCATTTCCTGACTGTGCGTAACGTCTCCAACATCTTCTCGCAGATGTCCGAGATCGGCATCATGGCGGCGGGGGCGGCGCTGGTGATCATCATCGGCGGGATTGACCTTTCGGTCGGGGCGGTGCTGGCGCTGTCCTTGATGGTGAACGCCTGGCTTTACCGGGACATGGGGGTGCCTTTCGTGCTGTCCGTTCTGGCGGGGCTGGCGCTAGGGGCTTTCGTCGGTCTGGTGAACGGGATCCTGTCGACCTATGGGCGCATCCAGCCCTTTGTGGCCACGCTGGCCACCATGTCGGCCTGTTCGGG
>JAYSQA010000121.1:0-2660 GCA_043721775.1 Rhodobacterales bacterium | reverse complement strand
CAGCCCCCCGCACCCCCTGCCGGTTCAAGTCGGGCGGGACCAAAAGCCACGGGCCGGGGATCGCTCCCCGGCCCGCGCCATATTCCGTATCGAAGCCTTATTCCGCGAAGATCGACTTCTTGTGCGTCCCGTTCGGCACCAGCAGGGCACCGATCACCACGGTGATCAGGGCAATCGTGATCGGATACCAAAGCCCAGAGTAAATGTTGCCGGTCTGGGCCTAGATGGCCAGAACCAAAGCGGGCAGCAAGCCGCCGAACCAGCCGTTGCCGATGTGGTAGGGCAGCGACAGGCCAGAGTAGCGGATCCGGGTCGGGTAAAGCTCGACCAGTTGGGCCACGATCGGGCCGTAGACCATCGTCACCAGAAGGATCAGATAGGTCAGGGTGATGATCACGGTCAGGTTCTGCGCCTTGAAGATGTCGGAGAACGAGTTGACCTTTGGCCATGGTGGTGTTGTCAGCCGCCACCAGCGGATAGCCCGCTGCCAGCAGAGCCGTGTTCACGGCCTTCTCGAAAGCAGCCTTGACGCCGGTCGCAGCGCCAAGATTGGCGGCTGCCTTGTCAAGCGTTGCCAGTTGGTCAGCCGCAACCGCTGCCCTTGCGGCATCGAGCGCCGCCTGAACCGGAGCCACAGCCGCCGTCGCCGTATCCAGCGCGGTTTGCGCGGTGGTCTTGGCAGCGTCATCAGCCGCAACCTTCAGCGCCTTTTCAGCGTCGGTTACAGCGGTCTTGGCCGTGGCCAGCGCCTTGTTCGCGTCGGTCAGGGTCTTGAGCAAAGCCGGGTCAATCGCCGCCTTGGCCGCATCCGAAACCGTGGTCGCCGCCGTGATGTCGGCGGCGTTCTTGGCACCGTCATAAGACGCAATCTCGGTATCGCCGATTTTCACGCTGGCAATCGTGCCCGCAGGTGCCGCAACGGTGGTTAATTTGGCCGAACCTTTCAAGAGCAGCGCCTTCACGACGTCGCAGCTGTGGGTGAACTTGGCCGTCCCAACCGGGTTGAACTGGAACGGGCAGTCCGAGGGGTCAGCCGTCACGGTGATGACGGTTTGCTGGGCGGCATACAACGCCGGGTTGGCGGTCTTGGTGATGAACTGGAACACCGGGAAGTAGGTGGCTGCCGCAAGCAGACAACCGGCGAGGATGATCGGCTTGCGGCCGATCTTGTCCGACAGCCCGCCGAAGAAGATGAAGCCCCAGGTGCCAAGGATCAACGAACCTGCCACAAAGACGTTGGCGGTAAAGCTGTCCACCTTCACAACCGATTGCAGGAAGGTCAGCGCATAGAACTGACCCGGGTACCACACAACCGCCTGACCGATCGTCAGACCAAACAGCGCGATCAAAGCGATCTTGCCATTCTTCCAGTTGCCAAAAGCCTCACGCAGCGGAGCCTTGGAGGCAGCACCTTCAGCTTTCATCTTCTGGTAGACCGGGCTTTCCGAAATGGTCATGCGGATATAGAGCGACACCAGCAACAGGAAGGCTGACATCAGGAACGGCACGCGCCAGCCCCACGCATTCCACGCATTCCACGCATTCCACGCAGCCAGCAGGACCGGTTGGCCTTTGGCGTCGAGGATCGGCGCGCCGTCAAGGCCGAACTGGGCCACGGTCGGGAAGTTGTTGTTGATCAGGGGGATGATCGACAGAATCACGACCAGCGACAGCAGCAGGCCCATCGTGGCAGTGGTCTGCATGAACGAGGTATAGTGCCACGGCGGTTCTGCGGCGCGTGTTCTGCCACATAGACGGCAGCACCACCGTATTCACCGCCCAAAGCCAGACCCTGCGCCATGCGCAGACCGATCAGGATGATTGGTGCGGCCATGCCCCAGGTTTGATAGCCCGGCAGCAGACCCACATGGAAGGTCGACAGACCCATGATGATGATCGTGACGAGGAAGGTATACTTCCGGCCGATCAGGTCGCCCAGCGAACTGAACACCAGTGCGCCGAACGGGCGCACAAGGAAACCTGCCGCGAAGGCCAGCAAAGCGAAGATGTTCCGCGCCGCTTCCGGGAAGGGCGTGAAGAACTACGCGCCGATAAAGGCCGACAGCGAGCCGTACAGGTAGAAGTCGTACCATTCGAAGATCGTGCCCATCGAGGAGGCCAGAATGACCTTCCTCTCTGCCGCCGTCATCGGACGTGAGCGGGTGCTCGCGTCTGAAGTTCCATATGCCATTGTCTCTCTCCGTTTTTGCCCGTCTTTGCGGGCATATCCCACACGCGGCAAAACCACGCACCTTCCCTGCTCCCGCCCGGTAAGGGGCGGGATTCCGTGCCGTGCCGCCCCCCAAAGGGATCAGGCCCGGTTCATGCGGTTTTCGATCAGGTCATCGACCACGCCTGGATCGGCCAGTGTCGATATATCCCCCAATGCGTTGAAATCGTTCTCGGCGATCTTGCGCAGGATGCGGCGCATGATCTTGCCAGAGCGGGTCTTGGGCAGGCCCGGTGCCCATTGGATCAGATCCGGGGTGGCAATCGGGCCAATCTCGGTCCGCACCCATTTCACCAGATCCTTGCGCAGTTCGTCCGAAGGCTCAATGCCCTTCATCAGGGTGACATAGGCGTAGATGCCCTGACCCTTGATGTCGTGCGGATAGCCCACCACAGCGGCTTCGGCCACCTTGGGGTGCGCGACAAGGGCG
>JAYSQA010000120.1:0-4144 GCA_043721775.1 Rhodobacterales bacterium | reverse complement strand
CAGCCGATGGTTCCGTTGCTGGAAGCCGTGATCCAGTCGCAAAAGCCGCTGCTGATCATCTCGGAAGACGTGGAAGGCGAGGCTTTGGCCACGCTGGTCGTCAACAAGCTGCGCGGGGGCCTGAAAATTGCCGCCGTGAAGGCTCCGGGCTTTGGCGACCGTCGTAAAGCCATGCTGCAAGACATCGCGATCCTGACCGGTGGCCAGGTCATCTCGGAAGATCTGGGCATGAAGCTGGAAAGCGTCACGCTGGACATGCTGGGCCGCGCGAAGAAAGTCACGATCACCAAAGACAACACGACCATCATTGATGGCGCTGGTGTGAAGGCCGAGATCGAGGCGCGTGTGGCACAAATCCGCACCCAGATCGAAGAAACCACGTCGGATTACGACAAAGAGAAGCTGCAAGAGCGCGTGGCCAAACTGGCTGGCGGCGTTGCGGTGATCAAGGTCGGCGGCATGACCGAGATCGAAGTGAAAGAGCGCAAAGACCGCGTTGACGACGCTTTGAACGCGACCCGTGCGGCCGTGCAAGAAGGTATCGTTGTTGGCGGCGGTGTGGCCCTGATGCAAGCGGCATCGGCGCTGGACGGCCTGAAGGGTGCAAACTCTGACCAGGACGCGGGCATTCAGATCGTCCGCCGCTCGCTGGAAGCACCGCTGCGCCAGATCGCGCAGAACGCTGGTGTCGACGGCGCTGTGGTGGCTGGCAAAGTGCGCGAGTCGACTGACAAGTCGTTCGGTTTCAATGCGCAGACCGAAGAATATGGTGACATGTTCGCGTTCGGCGTGATTGACCCGGCCAAGGTTGTGCGTGTGGCTTTGGAGGACGCGGCTTCGATCGCGGGCCTTCTGATCACCACCGAAGCCATGATTGCCGATCGTCCGGAGCCCAGGTCGGGTGGCCAGGGCGGCGGCGGCATGGGCGGCATGGGCGGCATGGACGGCATGATGTAATCTGGCCGTAAAGGCTGGTCGGAAAGGGCGTCCCGTCGGGGGCGCCCTTTTTGTTTGACATCGACACCCGGAAGGCATGTCTGGTCTGGGGCCTTGATTGGATGCGAAACGTTTGGGCAGGACGCCGTCGCAGGGAAGAAGGGCGAAAAAGGGGGTTTGATGCGGATCTTTGGCCTGACCTGTCTTGTGATGCTGGCTTTCGCGGCCAATTCAGTGCTGAACCGGCTGGCGGTGGGGGCGGGGCGGATTGATCCGGTGGTGTTCGCGACGCTCAGGCTTGGCGCGGGCGCGGTGGTGCTGGGCGGGCTTGTGGCCTTGCGCCGTGGCGCGGTCTTTCCGGGCTGGCGGGGCCGCGCGCCGGGTGTGATCGGGCTTCTGGTCTATCTTTTCGGGTTTTCCGCCGCCTATCTGACGCTTGATGCCGGAACCGGGGCGCTGATCCTGTTCGGCGTGGTGCAGGTGACGATGTTTGCTGGCGCACTCGCCGCCGGTGAGATGCTGCCCGCGCGGCGCATTGCCGGAGCCGCACTGGCGTTGGCCGGGCTTGGCGTTCTGCTGGCACCGCAGGGTGGGACGCTGTGGCCGGACCTGTCGATGGCGCTGGCCGGGGTGGGCTGGGGCATCTATTCGCTGGCCGGGCGCGGTCAGAAAGACGCGCTGGCGGCCTCGGCCTGGAATTTTGGCCTGGCTTTGCCGATGGGGGTGATCGTGCTGGCGGTCTGGCCGGGACACTGGACGGGTGCTGGCCTTGGCCTTGCCCTGCTGTCAGGTGGTGTCACTTCGGGCTTGGGCTATGCGCTTTGGTACGCCGTTCTGCCGCCACTGGGGGCGGGGCGCGCTGCGGTGGCACAGCTTTCCGTGCCGCTGATCGCGGCCTTGGGAGGCTTTGCCATCCTTGGGGAATTGCCGGGCCCGGGCTTCTGGCTGGCCGCCGCCATGGTGTTGGGCGGCATAGGTCTTGGTGCCATGCCCGCTGTCCGCCGCTGACGGCGGGACCGCCGTGCGCCTTTGGGTTACAGGGGTTTCATCAGGCGGTGGATGGTGTGGCCGGTCTCGGCGTCGTGGCGCGAGATGCTGGTGGGGGCGAAGCCCTGACGTTCCCAGAAGGCGCGGCCTTTGGGGTTGGCGTCCAGCACGGCGAGGTAAAGGTTCGGGCTGGGGCGGGCGAGGGTTTCGATATGGGCGGTGAAGGCGGCGCCGTGGCCTTGGTTGCGGGCGCGGGGTGCAAGGATCATCAGGCCAAGGTAGGCGTCTTCAGGCCCGGGGAAGCCGAAGGACAGTGCGGCCACGCCAGAGAGTTTGCCATCGACATAAAGGCCAAGCCGGTGGGATTTGGCGAGGTCGCAATGGGGAGGGCCAGCCGTGAAGACCTCGTCAATCTGCACTTCGCCGGGGGCTTGGCCAAGCCAGAGGCGGTAGTAATCCTGCGCCTCTGTCAGCAGGGTCGCCACGGCGTCGCGGTCGGTGGCCGGATCAAGCGGGCGGATCAGGTGTTTGGGCATGTCATGGCTCCGACGGTCAACTCCGTCGCGCCGGAGGGTTTGTGCCAGAATACAGTATCGCCGACCTCGGCCCCAGGCAAGGCGAGGGGGCGCGGGGGATCATGCGCCAATGGGCGGGGGCAGCCGCATCCTTGCCGGGGCTCTGGCAGGTTTGGCTTTGGCCTTCAGCATCCTTGACCGGGACGGCAAGGCTGATGGCCAGGGCTGTCAGGGGGGGGGCGCTTGCGGGGGCAACCGGGACAGCGGAACGCAGGCGCGCCTTAAGGGAACGGATGTCTTGCGCTGCTGCCGCCTTTGGCAGTTTGTCGCAGCGGTCGCAGCGGTCGCAGCGGTCGCCGCGGGATTTCAGCGCTGCAAGGTTGGCTTGGCGGGCTTGCGGTTGCGCATGCAGAGCGGTCAGGCCACGCGGAGGGACATGGTTCCGGTGCGGTGACAGGGGCCAAGTCGGGCAATGGGTCCAGTGCGCCGCAGCCCTCGCGGACGACGGCCCTACTCACTTGGGAAGGCCCTCATCGGATCAGACGCTCCAGCGGGTCGTAGGTGACGCCGTCTTCCCAGGGCGCATGGGTCAGGCTGTCGGGCTTGAAGCGGATGCGGCCCAAGGTCAGGTCGGATTGCGCGAAGAACTGGCGTTCGGTCACCACATGGGCCGGGTCGCGCCAGCGGGCCGACAGGCTGCCTTCGGTCACCGTGCAGCGAAAGAAGATGTCGACCTGGTGAAAGCCGGTCGCAGGGTCGTGAAATTCGTTGATCAGGGCCGGGGCGCCCACCGCGATGCGCAGGCCGGTTTCCTCGTATACCTCGCGCATCAGGTTTTTGTGCAGCGAGGTGCCCGATTCCACGCCGCCGCCCGGGGCGCACCACAGGTCGGACCGCCCGCCGGGAAAGGCGTTGACCAATAGAAGCTTGTTCTCTTGCAGGATCAGGGCGCGGGCTGCAAGGCGGGGGGATTTGTGGGCCATCGCGCAAGGCTGAAGCCTGCGGTGGTGAAAGTCCAGCAGGAACGGCAAGGCCTGACCGTTTGGCATTGGCCCCGCCGCAGGTGTTCACGGCAGGGGTTCAAGACGCCATCTGGTCAGGCGAGGGCGGCTTCGCTTTCCCGGCCGCGGCCGGACAGCAGCAAGAACAGCGAGGCGCCCAGGATCATCGCGATGCCAAGCCAGATGTTGCCATCGGGCCAGTAGCCAAACACCAATCCATATATCACGATGTTGGACACCAGTTTCAGATCGTCAAACGGCTGCACGAAGGCCGCATCCGCTGCTGCATAGGACCAGGTCAGCAGGTACTGCGCCGCCATCATGATCACGCCGGCCACCAGCAGCCACGTCAGGATCTGCATGGACGGCAGTTCAAAGCCGGCTTGCAGCGACAGACCGGCATTGATCGGCGTCAGCAGCATCAAAAGCCACAGGGTAACGGTCGGTGCCGCCTCGGTCCGGGTCAGGTACTTGGTCATCAGCGAGGACGCACCCCACAGCAGGGCCGCTGCAATCGGATACAGCGTTGCCGTGGTGATCCCGGTTTTCCAAAGTTCGGACACCACAATCGCCCCGCCCAGGCCAACGGCGGCAGCGATCCAGCGCGCCGGGGTGACGGTTTCCTTCAGGATCAGCGCAGCCCCCGCCAGCACGAACAAGGGGGCCGTCATTACAAGGGCAATGACCTGCCAGATTGGCATGCCG
>JAYSQA010000119.1:0-19509 GCA_043721775.1 Rhodobacterales bacterium | reverse complement strand
CCTCGCGCATCAGGTGATCCGCGACGGCGAAGGCGCTACCAAGTTCGTCGAGGTCAGTGTGACCGGCGCCGCCTCTGATGCCGATGCTCACAAAGTGGCCCTCGCCATCGCCAACTCACCCCTGGTCAAGACCGCCATCGCGGGCCAGGACCCGAACTGGGGCCGCATCGTCGCCGCCATCGGCAAATCCGGGGCCGAAGCTGACCGTGACCGCCTTACCATCAAGTTCGGGAATATCCTCGTCGCTGAAAAAGGCTGGCGCAACCCGAAGTACAAGGAAGAAGACGGCGCTGCCTATATGCTCAACCCGGAATTGGTCATCGCGGTGGACATGGGCCTCGGCAAGGGCAAGCGCAAAGTCTGGACCTGCGACCTGACCGACCGCTACATCGAAATCAACGCCGACTACCGCTCTTGATTTTCATTTGCTCATAAATATCCCACGGGGCGATGAGCGATCAGAAATCCTCCAGTAGAGAATTTTCGTGAAGAACACCCGGACCGTGGCCGGGCTGGGCGGGGTGTGAAACCCCCGGCGGCCGGCAAAGGGAGCGCCGCATGAAAATCGTCCTCGTCTCTGCCGTCGCCCTGATCGACCCTGACGGTCGCGTGCTTCTGGCCCAACGGCCCGACGGCAAATCGATGGCTGGCCTCTGGGAATTTCCCGGCGGCAAGGTTGAAGCGGAGGAAACCCCCGAAGCCGCCCTGATCCGGGAGCTTCAGGAAGAGCTTGGCATCAACACCTGGAAAAGCTGTCTCGCGCCGCTGACCTTCGCCAGCCACGCCTACGAATCATTCCATCTTTTGATGCCGCTTTTCGTCTGCCGGCGCTGGGAAGGCATCGCTGCGCCGCGTGAGGGACAGATTCTTGCGTGGGTCAACCCTGATAAGTTACGTGATTACCCGATGCCACCTGCCGATGTGCCGCTCATTCCGATCCTGCGCGACTGGCTTTAGAGCATGATGATGTTCGATAGAAACTTCATCATGCTCTAACTTTTCAGTGGTCGCGTGATTGGCAAGGAAAACCGGATTCCACTTTTCCTCACCACGCTTTAGACACAAAACTATCCGAAAGAGTCCGAACTTTCGCCCCGACTCAGACAAAATTCGCAATGTGACTGTTTCTTAAACTTTTATTGACGCGTATCATTGTGTTTCAGGCAGAAAACAAAAGGCGCGCGATGATTAGGACGATCACAGTCGGAAGCAGTGTGTTCATACAGGGCACGTTCGTGCGCGATCTGCACGATGGGCAAATCGCGGTAAAGGTGTTTGACGGCACCTATGTCGGTCGCCCGGTGCAACCCTACAAAGCTGCCGAATCTGCAAACGCCTGATTGATACAGCATGACATGAAAGGACCGGGCCTGAGCCCGGTCTTGCGTTGTTCTTCGCCAACTCAGGCGAGCGTGCGCTGGATCTCTTCGCGTTCGAAGATTTCGATGACGTCGCCGGCACGAATATCCTCGTAGCGTTCGAAGGCCATGCCGCATTCCTGACCCATCGGCACTTCCTTGACTTCATCCTTGAAGCGCTTGAGCGTCTTGAGCGTGCCTTCGTGGATGACCACGTTGTCGCGCAGCAGACGTACGCCGGCCGAACGGCGGGCCACACCTTCGGTGACCAGACACCCGGCCACGTTGCCGATGCTGGTGATCTTGAAGACTTCCTTGATCGTCGCGTAACCGATGAAGGTTTCGCGGATCTCGGCTTTCAACAGGCCAGAGGCGGCTTTCTTGATGTCATCCACCAAGTCATAAATGATCGAGTAATAGCGCAGTTCGACCCCCTTCTGGGTCGCGGATGCCCGTGCCATCGCATTGGCCCGCACATTAAAGCCGATGATCGGTGCCTTGCTGGCATCGGCCAGGCTGACATCGCTGTCGGTGATGGCACCAACACCCGAATGCAGAACGCGCACGCGCACCTCTTCGTTGCCAACCTTCTCCAACGCTTGCACGATCGCCTCGGCAGAGCCCTGAACGTCGGCCTTGACGATGATCGGCAGTTCGGACACCGACTGGTCGGCCTTGGCCTTGGCCATCAGCTGTTCCAGCGTGGTCGCGGCGCCAACGGCAGCGCGCTTGTCCTTGGTCGCCTTCTCACGATAGTCGGCGATTTCGCGGGCCTGCGCCTCGGTATCCACCACGTTCAGCGTATCACCGGCGCGCGGCGTCCCCGACAGGCCCAGCACTTCGACCGGAACCGACGGACCAGCCTCGGCAATCGTCTCGCCCTTGTCGTTGATCAGGGCGCGAACCTTGCCCCACTGCTCGCCGACGACGAAGATATCGCCTTTCTTGAGCGTGCCATTCTGCACCAGAACCGTCGCGACCGGGCCACGACCCGAATCGAGTTTGGCTTCGATCACGGCGCCAGAGGCCTGACGGTTCGGGTTGGACCGCAGTTCCAGAATCTCGGCCTGAAGCGAGATCGCCTCAAGCAAAGCGTCGATACCCTTGCCGGTTTTGGCCGAAACCTCGACGTCCTGCACGTCGCCGGACATTTCTTCCACAACGATGTCATGTTGCAGAAGATCGGTCCGCACTTTTTGCGGATTGGCTTCGTACTTGTCGATCTTGTTGATCGCCACGATGATCGGAACCTTCGCGGCTTTGGCGTGGGCGATGGCTTCAATCGTCTGCGGCATCACGGCGTCATCGGCCGCAACCACCAGAATCACGATATCCGTCACATGGGCGCCACGGGAGCGCATCGAGGTGAAGGCGGCGTGACCGGGCGTATCGAGGAAGGTCACCATCTGGCCATTCGGGGTTTTCACCTGATAGGCACCGATGTGCTGGGTGATCCCGCCAGCCTCGCCCGAAACGACATTCGCATGGCGGATGGCGTCCAGCAGAGAGGTTTTGCCGTGGTCGACGTGGCCCATGATCGTGACGATCGGCGGGCGCTGCATCAGGTCTTCGGACTTGTCCTCGACCGTGTCGATCGCCTGCTCAACGTCGGCATCGGTGACGCGAACAGCGCGGTGGCCGAATTCCTCGATCACCAGTTCGGCGGTATCGGCGTCAATCGCCTGGTTCATCGTGACCATCATGCCCATTTTCATGAGCGATTTGACGACATCAGCCCCACGTTCCGCCATGCGGTTCGCGAGTTCCGACACAACGATGGTCTCCGGCAACTGCACGTCGCGCACCTGCTTTTCGGGCTTCAGACCCAGACCCAGCGCCTTTTGCCGGGCCTTTTCCTGCTTGCGCTTCATCGCAGCCATGCTGCGTTGACGGCCACCTTCGTCGGCGACGGCGTCAGACAGGGTCAGCTTGCCAGCGCGGCGGCCTTCCTCACCCTTGGCTTTGCTTGCGGCACGTTCGCGGTCTTCCCGCTCACGGTCGGTACGGCGCGGCGGCAGGCCGGGTTTGGCCGAGGCCGGACCACGTGACACCGCATCGTCCTGCGGCGTGGCCGGGGCCGGACGGCCAGCCGGTGACCGCGTGGCAGCGGTGGATGTGGTCGAACGCGGTGCAGTCGAGGTCGGGGCTTTCCGGGCCACTTCAGCGGCCCTGGCAACGGCGTCCGCCTCGGCCTTGACGCGCGCTTCCTCATCGACCTTGGCTTTGGCAGCGGCCTCTGCAGCGCGGACTTCGCGCTCTTTGGCTTCATTCTCGTCACGCTTGCGCTGACGCTCTTCCTCGCGGGCCTTTTCGTCTTCAAGACGTTTGGCAGCGTCTTCAACCTCACGTGCCTTGGCGGCGCGCAGGGCGGAAAGACGGCGCTCCATCTCGGCGTCGGAAATGCCTGCGGGGCGCTTCGACGGATCGCCCAGACGCGGAGATGTCGCCACAGCCGCCCCGGTGCCCGGGGTCGGTGCGGCACCTTTGTTCGGCACCACATTCAGCTTGCGCTTGACCTCGACCACGACGCTTTTCGTGCGGCCATGCGAGAAGCTTTGCTTCACCTGACCGGAACGAGGTGCGCCACCCAGACCGAGGGGTTTTTTGCCGTCTGTATCGCTCATGCGTCCTACATATCCTTCAAGGCGGCATCGTCGCCGCCATCATGCCAGGCAGATTGCTCTCGCATCCCACCCAGCCTTGCCGCTTCCTCTACAACACGAGTCGTAAGGACACCAGTCGCAAGCGCGGCGTGTATCGCACGTTCGCGTCCAAAGGACAAACCCAATTCCCGCGCCGTCAGACAACCAATGAACCTGCCACCAATTTCCGGCGGCCTCAGCTTCGTTTTGCCGCGCTCTGACCCGTCAGATGCCTGAACCAGAACCCTTGCACGGCCATCCATCAGCCATTCCTTGACCTTCTCGTACCCCGTCACGGCAGCGTTCGCTTTGCGACACAGCGAGATAGACTCCTGCACCCGTTTCAGCAGCAGCGCCTCGACCAGGTCGGCGAGGCCTTCCGGCACTTTCACGGGCTGTTTGGCGGCGCGGGCAAACAGGCCCTTCGCCGCCGCTTTCTCAATCGCCTTGCGATCCGCCGAGACGTAGAAGCCGCGCCCCGGCAGACGTGCCAGAATGTCCGGCGTGACCACGCCTTCCGGGTCCAGACAGAATCGGACAAGGCCCGACTTGGGTTGAACTTCCCCAGTCACAATGCACTTGCGTTCGGGTTCGTCCAGATCGGTGGTGCGGCCGCCGCGGGTCAAAGGTGTTCCGGGGCCAGACTTAAGCCCCGGCCTCCTCTTCCGTGGCCGGGTTCAGCGCGGTGGGGTCCACCCAGCCGAGCATCACACGTGCCGTCATCACCAAAGTCTGCGCCTCTTCCAGGCTCATCTCGAACTTTTCAAGGATTCCTTCATCCTTCTTGCGCTGGCCATTCTCAGTCGTCCATCCGCCAGACAGTTCCCAATCCGCGCAGGTGGCGAAGTCTTCCAGCGTCTTGATGCCCTCTTTGCCAAGCGCTTCCAGCATCTGGGGCGTCAGGCCGTCGAAGGACAGCAATTCTTCCTGAACACCAAAAGCCTTAGCGTTCTCAAGGGCTTTGTTGTTAGCGGCCTCAAGGTAATCCCGCGCACGGGCCTGCAACTCGCCAGCCGTACCCTCGTCGAAGCCGTCAATCGACAGAAGTTCGTCGGTTTCGACGTAAGCCACCTCTTCCAAATTGGTGAAGCCTTCCGAGACCAGAAGCTGCGCCATCATCTCGTCGATATCCAGCGTGTCCATGAACAGCTTGGTCCGTTGCGCAAACTCCGCCTGACGGCGTGCTGATTCGTCGGTTTCCGTCATGATATCGATGTCCAAATTCGTCAGCTGGCTGGCCAGACGGACGTTTTGGCCACGACGGCCGATGGCCAGCGACAGCTGTTCATCCGGCACCACGACAGTGATCTTGCCGACTTCTTCGTCGATCACGACCTTGGAAACCTCAGCCGGTTGCAGCGCGTTCACAAGGAACGTCGCCTGATCCTGATTCCACGGAATGATGTCGATCTTCTCGCCCTGAAGTTCATTCACAACGGCCTGCACACGGCTGCCGCGCATACCAACGCAAGCGCCAACCGGGTCGATGGAGTTGTCATAGCTGATCACGGCGATCTTGGCGCGCGAGCCCGGGTCACGGGCAACGGCCTTGATCTCGATGATGCCGTCATAAATTTCCGGCACTTCCATCTTGAACAGTTCGGCCATGAACTGCGGATCGGTGCGCGACAGGAAGACCTGTGGGCCACGCGCTTCACGGCGGACGTCCTTGATGTAGGCGCGGATGCGGTCGTTCGGGCGGTATGATTCGCGGCCGATCTTCTCGTTGCGGCGCAGGATGGCCTCACCGCGACCAATATCGACGATGATGTTGCCGTATTCCTCGCGCTTGACCTGACCGTTGATGATCGTGCCTTTGCGGTCTTTGAATTCTTCGTACTGACGATCCCGCTCGGCTTCACGGACCTTTTGCAGAATAACCTGCTTGGCCGACTGGGCAGCGATTCGGCCCAAGTCCACGGGCGGAACCTCGTCGATGATCTCATCGCCGATCTGTGGATCAACCTTGAAGGCGGCGGCCTGCTTCACCGTGATCTGCGCGTGGTGATTCTCTTGCAGGTCGTCTTCCACAACGGTGCGGATGCGGGCGAAGGTGGCGCGACCGGTCTTGCGGTCGATCTTCACGCGAATATCCATCTCGGCACCGTAGCGCGACTTGGCGGCCCGGGCGAGGCTGTCTTCCATCGCCTGGATCACCAGATCCGGGTCGATCATTTTTTCCCGCGCCACCGCCTCGGCGGTCTGCAGAAGTTCAAGCTGGTTGGCAGAGGTAATCGCCATGTTTATCTCCCGGCTTTCAGTGTTTGGTGACTTCAGGTTTGGTCAGATCGGAGGGGTCGTCCTCCTCGCCTTCAGACTGTTCAATCTCGTCGAATTGCGTCTCGTCGATGTCCGGCACTTTGCGCTGGCGCAGCATTTCGGCGATCAGTTCATCGGTCAGGATCAGCTTGGCATCGGCCAGCCATTCGAAGTTGAGGCCGATGGTAACCTCTTGGCCTGCCTCTTCAATCTCGATCAGCACGTCGTCGCCTTCAACGCCCATCAGCCCGCCCTTGAACCGCCTGCGACCGTCGATCAGTTCCGTCGTCTCGATCCGGGCTTCCCAGCCCTTCCACATCTCGAAGTCCTTCAGACGGGTCAGCGGGCGGTCGATGCCGGGTGAGGACACTTCCAGCACGTAATTCTCTTCAATCGGGTCTTCGACGTCCAGAGTGGCGGATACTGCGGTTGAAATACTGCCGCACTCATCGACGCCGATGCCGCCCTCGGGCCGGTCGGCCATGATTTGCAGGATACGGGTCGCCCCGCCCATCAGACGAACGCGCACCAGTTCAAAGCCCAGACCCTCGATCACCGGAGTGATGATGTCGGCCAGGCGGCGGTCCATTGCGGTTTTGGCGATAAGATCAGACATGAGGGACGCCCCAATAACAAAAAAACGGGCCGACAGGCCCGCTGCGAGGTTCGGTAGCTTCAGGTTTGGACCCTGAAGCCGCTGTTGATGGCGATATAGGCCACAAAAGGGTGCACCGCAAGGGGCTGCTGGAACCAGGTGCAACCGTCAGAGCAGGGCGTGAATGATTATTGACAGAAAAACAGTTTAGGAGTAAAATTATGCTTACGTAAAGCAGTACTGTGAAGCGCGCATTCAGTGGATTCCATTCATAAGTTATTGGCAATGGGGATGCATAAATGACTACTCAGAATGTAATGCTCAACGGGGCGAGCAGTTTTTCGGCATTTGACGATTCTTACTCTTGGAATAACCGATGGCTTGGAAATGTCGGGATGGGAGTTCGCGTCGGCGGAACCGGTAGCAACGATGCCATAAATACGCTGAACGTGTCACTGACCGGTGCACCTTGGTCGATCAAGGTGCTGTCGCTAGAAAACGACGTCAATCACACGATGAATACGTCGATTGTCGATGCTCACGACGGCATATCGCGCCGGATTGACCGCATTCAATTACAGGACAATGGCGTGGCTTCAATCACATTGTTCGATACTCACGTACGCTATATCGAAGGCGGAGCCGGGGGGACCGTGAACTTGACGCTTGGTACGAAAGGTACCAATCAAGTCTCACTTTGGCAGACCGACAACACCGTAAATCTCGGCACTGGTGCTGTGGACTCGATGTTTCTAGGTGACGGCATAAATGTCGTGAATGGCGGCGCAGGCTGGCTACATGCACTTCAAATGGGCAACGGCAACAACACCTTCAACGGCGGCTCTGGGGGTTTCGGCTCGATTCGCGCCTTTGGCAACGTCAACCACATGACCTTTGCGAACGGCGGAGATTCGCTCGTGTTGGGCGACGGCAACAACTTTGTCACCCTGAACGCTGCTTCCATCAACTCATTGGTTGCAAAGGGGAATGATACCATCTCTTTGCGCGGCGATGCGCGTGTTTTACTGTTGAAGATGGACGAAGGCGTGAACCATCTTACCAGTGAAGACGGCAACATCGAGTCGATTTACGCCTATCATGCGGAGAGCACGATCCTCCTGGGGGCGGGCGGGGCACAGCAAATTGTACTCAGCGGTTCCGCCGCCGCACAGGTGATCCATTCGGACGGCTGGCTGGGTTCGTTGCAAGTCTATGCTGGCAACCAAATCAATGTGGAATCAACCACTGTTGTTCTTGGCGATGGCGGGGGCGGGTATATCCAGACCTCCAAAGGAAACGATCAGATAACCACCGGTAGTGGTTCAGTCGATAGCATCAATACTTACGACGGCAACGATAAGGTCACAATCGGCTCGGGTGGGGTTCACAGCATTCAAACGGGAGACGGCAAGGATATTGTCAACCTCGTCAATAGTTTTGTTGACTACGTTGCCACCGGCGATGGGAATGATGTGTTGTTATTGGGGTCGGGCGGTGCTCGGTTTGTAGCCTTGGGCGCTGGCGACGATAAAATCTCACTGGTGGCAATACCAGCCGACTTTGGCATCGTCATCGACGGCGACGAAGGGAATGATACGGTCGATCTGTCTCGCTTCACGCAAGGGTTGACCGTTTCCTTGAACCAGGGTGGCAACTTCCAGGATTTCGGTGTGAGCGGCGCAGGCTTCTACCTGTTGCACGACATGGAAAATCTGACCGGCACAGCCCGGGCAGACAAGGTGACCGGTAGCGATGGCGACAACCGGCTGCTGGGCGGGCGTGGGGCGGATACCTTGTCAGGCCTTGGCGGCAATGACACGCTGAACGGTGGGCGGGGCAATGACCGGCTGATCGGGGGCGATGGGGCGGATACGTTTGTTTTTCTTCCAGGCGATGGCACGGACCGGATCACCAGATTCACGCTTGGGGCCGATCATATCCAGATCGGCGGGGTGCATCAGCTTTCGGCCATCGGCTTCGTGCAGGTCGGGGCGGATGTGCAACTGAACGTCGGGGCAAATCTGCATATCCTTGTTCAGAATACCGTGCTGGCTGATTTGCACGACGCCGCCAACTTCCTGTTCTGACCGCGGCCCTGCTTTGTGCAGGAAACGGGTCGCTCAGTGCGGCCCGTTATCCGATATTGTCGGAAAGAGGAGGCTTTCCTGCGCTTTACCCCGATCCCCACCGATATCGTCCGCGCCTATCAATGCGGCACGCCCGACGCCAATGGCCAACTGGCCAAGCGGCAGACCAGCGACGGCGATGGCAATCCGTGCCGGCACTGTCTGCGGAATATTCCTGCGGGTGCGGGTATGTTGGTGCTGGCCCACAGGCCTTTCCCCGCGCCGCAGCCTTATGCCGAGGTCGGGCCGATCTTCCTGTGTGCTGACGCCTGCAATGCGGGCGGGGCTGAGGCTTTGCACGAGATTCTGGACGCGCCCAGCTATATCGTCCGGGGCTATGGCGCGGATGACTGGATTGTCTATGGCACCGGGGCGGTTGTTCCGACCTGGTCCCTGCTGGCCGAAGCGGCCAACCGGTTGGGTGATCCTCGCGTGGGTTATGTTCATGTCCGGTCGGCCCGGAACAACTGCTTTCAGGTGCGGATCGACGCTGTCTGACCGGGCTTTGGCTGTTTCAGGGCCCCGTCCGTTATCCCCGACAGCTTCCATTTGCCCTGGCCGTGCCTTTGCGCCAGTAAAGCCGGACCCTGCCTGGCACACTCGCCAGCAAGGCTGGCAAGGCATGCCGCCGAACGGTAAAGGCCGCAGACAAAGGCAGAAAAAGCTTCATGCGAAGGGCTGCTCTTCCAAGGGAACACCACATTTGACGACAGAAAATCAACGGGTGCGGCGGTTTCAGGCAACCCCTAATGCGCCGCCGCCCAGTTAACCCCCTGCCCAGCCTCGACAATCAACGGAACCTTCAAGTTGACGGCGGGGTGTGACGCGCCCTCCATCACGGCTTTCGCCACTTTGATCAGGGCGTCGGCGGCATCCATTTCAACCTCGAACAGCAGTTCGTCGTGGACTTGCAGCAGCATCCTGGCCGGAATGCCCGCAATGGCTGCGGGCATCCGAATCATGGCGCGGCGGATGACGTCAGCCGCTGTCCCCTGGATTGGCGCATTGATGGCGGCGCGTTTGGCGAAGCCTGCGCCGGGGCCTTTGGCGTTGATGTCGGGCGTGTGGATTTTGCGGCCGAACAGGGTTTGCACATAGCCATGGTCTTGCGCGAATTTCACCGTGGCGGCCATGTATTCCTTGATGCCGGGGAAGCGTTCGAAATAGCGGTCGATGAAGCCCTGCGCCTCTGCCCGTGGAATCCTCAGGTTGCGGGCAAGGCCGAAGCCGGAGATGCCGTAGATCACCCCGAAGTTGATCGCCTTGGCGCGGCGGCGGATATCGCTTGTCATCTGGTCCAACGGCACGTTGAACATTTCCGAGGCGGTCATGGCGTGGATGTCGATGCCGTCTTTGAAGCTTTGCTGAAGCGCCGGAATATCCGCGATATGGGCAAGGATACGCAGTTCGATCTGGGAATAGTCCAGTGACACCAGAACCTTGCCCTTGGGTGCCACAAATGCCTCACGGATGCGGCGGCCTTCTTCTGACCGCACCGGGATGTTCTGCAAGTTCGGATCGGTTGAAGCCAGACGCCCGGTAACCGCTCCGGTGATTGAATAGCTGGTATGGACCCGCCCGGTTTCCGGGTTGATATGGTCTTGCAAAGCGTCGGTATAGGTGGATTTCAGCTTGGACAACTGCCGCCAGTCCAGCACGCGTCCCGGCAGTTCATGTTCGGTCGCCAGATCCTCCAACACGTCCGCCCCGGTGCCGTAAGCGCCGTTCTTGCCCTTCTCTCCGCCCGGAAGGGACATCTTGTCGAATAGAATCTCACCCAACTGCTTGGGGGAACCAACGTTGAACTTCTCGCCCGCCAGAGTCTGAATTTCATCCTCAAGCTGGGCCATTTTCTGGGCAAAGGCACCGGACATGCGCGACAAGGTGGCTTTGTCAACCTGAATGCCCGCCATCTCCATTTCGGCCAGAACCGGAACCAGCGGGCGTTCAAGGGTTTCGTAGACGGTGGTGACTTTGGCCTTGTGCAGCTTTGGCTTGAAGGTCTGCCACAGGCGCAGGGTGACGTCAGCATCCTCGGCGGCGTAGGCCACGGCCCTGTCCAAAGGCACCTTGTCGAAGGTGATGGCAGACTTTCCAGACCCGATCAACTCTTTGATCGGAATGGGTTTGTGGCCAAGATAGCGTTCCGAAAGCTCATCCATGCCGTGATTGTGGACGCCTGCATACATGGCGTAGGACATCAGCATGGTGTCGTCGATCGGCGCCACAGTCACGCCAAGACGGGCAAATATCTTGGCATCATATTTCATATTCTGCCCGATCTTGAGGACGGCATCATCCTCCAGCAGCGGCTTCAGCAGGGTCAGAACCTGGGCCAAGGGCATCTGGCCTTCGGTCAGCGTCACGGCCCCAAGCAGGTCATTGGTGCCGGTGCGGTGCAGCAGTGGGATATAGGCGGCCTGGCCTGCGTCAACGCATAGCGAGATGCCGACAATCTCGGCCTGCATCTCATCCAGGCTGGTGGTTTCGGTATCCACCGCCAGATAGCCCCGTTCGCGGGCGCGGGCGATCCACTTCGCCAGCGTCTCGGCATCGCGGATGCAGGTATAGGCGGCGGTGTCGAAAGGCAGGGCCACGGTTTGCGGTGCGTCATGCGCCCCGGCAACCACATAGCCTTTGCCAGCCTCCAAAGTCGGCGCTTCCACCTTCAGCTTTTCGGACACGCGGTGGATCAGGGTCTGGAATTCCATCTCTTTCAGGAAAGCCATGATCGTGTCGGGCTCTGGCGCGCGCAGTTCCAGCGAGGCCAGATCAAGCTCAATCGGGGTATCGTCCTTCAAGGTCACAAGCTGACGAGACAGGCGGATCTGGTCGGCGTGATCGACCAAAGCTTCGCGCCGCTTGGGTTGCTTGATCTCTCCGGCGCGGGCCAGCAGAGTATCAAGGTCGCCATATTCCTGAATAAGCAGGGCTGCCGTCTTCAGCCCGATCCCCGGAGCGCCCGGCACGTTGTCAACTGAATCGCCAGCAAGCGACTGCACGTCGATCACCCGGTTGGGGGCGACGCCGAATTTCTCCATCACCTCATCCAGACCAAGGCGCTTGTTCTTCATCGGGTCGTGCATGTCGATACCATTGCCTATCAGCTGCATCAGGTCTTTGTCGGAACTGAGGATAGTCACCGTACCGCCCGCCTCACTTGCGCGTTTGGCAAGGGTGGCGATGATATCATCCGCCTCGTACCCCGGCAGTTCGATGCAGGCGACGTTGAAGGCACGGGTGGCATCGCGGGTCAGGGGGAACTGCGGGCGCAGATCCTCGGGCAGCGGCGGGCGGTTGGCTTTGTACGCAGGGTACAAGTCGTTGCGGAAGGTCTTGGCGCCGGCATCGAAGATCACGGCGATATGGGTTGGCGCGTTCTGGCTGCGGGTGGTGGTCAGTTCCCCCCACAGCAGGTTGCAGAAGCCCGCCACTGCGCCCACAGGCAGCCCGTCTGACTTGCGTGTCAGGGGCGGCAACGCATGGTAGGCGCGGAAGATGAAGGCCGAGCCGTCGATAAGGTGAAGGTGATGTCCCTTGCCGAAACTCATGATGAACCCGCCTGACCTGTTGTGCTGTTGGGGATTAATGCCATGATCCACAGCGCAGGGCTACCCGGCAATGAAAAGGAAGCAGGATGCGGACAGTGCTTTACATGTCGGCCGGATTCGTTCTGGGCGCAGTTGCCGTTTTGGGTCTTGCCTTGGCAACGGTGACGCTGGGGCAAATCCCCAGCCAATCTGGCGGACGAGAGACGCATATTGTCTTTGTCTGGATGCCCGCCGGAGCGATCCTTGGGCTGATTGCTGGGCTGATCCTTTGGTTTAGGCGTTAGTGATCGCTGTGGGCGTGGGCGCGGTCGATCTCGAACCGCTTGTCGCAATAGCCGCATTCGACAAAACCGGTATCCTCGGGGATGGTCAGCCAGACCCTGGGGTGGCCAAGCGCCCCCACACCGCCATCGCAGGCGACTTTCCAGGAAGTGACCAGTTCGGTTTGCAAAGCGGCTTGGGCCATGGATGTATCCTGGATCATGTTGTCTTCAGGCGCATTCTAACCGCTGGAACGCTGGCCACAAGTGCCGCTGATCCGGCGAGGCGTATCGGCAGATTCCCGTCCCTTGGTGCGCCTCGTCCGATGCACCTGTTGCCGCCGCGCCAGCTTTGTGGCAATCGCACCCCTCGCTTCACAAAGATGAAAAAGACGATGACCCAAATGCTTCTTTCCGCCGACGACCAAGCCATGCTGATGAAGGCCCTGCAAAGCAAATCCCCTGATGTCGTTCAGGCCCGGATGGCCAACGCCCTGCTTCTTCTGTCCGATGGCCTGTCGGTCGAGGATGTGGCAGGCCTGTTGTTCCTGGCAGAAGACGTCGTGGCGGGCTGGCAGCGCATGTTCACCACGCGGATGGGAAAGGCTGCGTGATGGTGCAGTACCTTGTCACCCATTCCGGCGGGTTCCACGCGGATGAGGTGATGTCTTCCGTCATCCTGACGCGGCTGCACCCTGCGGCCCAACTGGTGCGCAGCCGGGTGCCAGAGTGGATCAGCCCGGCACCCGACCGGATCATATATGACGTGGGCGGTAACTATGACGTCGAGGCGCAGATTTTCGACCACCACCAGCGCGGCGCTCCGCTGCGGGCCGATGGCCAGCCGCTGAGTTCCTTCGGGCTGATCTGGAAGCATTTCGGGCGCGCCTATCTGACGTCGATGGCCGTGCCGGAGGCTCGGATCGAGGCCATCTGGGCCTCGTTCGATGCCAGCTTTGTGCTGCCGGTTGATCTGGTGGACAACGGCGCTGTCAGCCTTTCCGTGGCGGGCCCCTTGTCCGGGATGACCCTGCCGGGCCTGTTGGAGATGCTGAAACCTGATTTTGACGAAACCGATCCCGAGGCTGAAACCCGTGCCTTCCGTGGCGCCGTGACCATCGCCCGTGCCTTTGTCGAGGCGCGGGTGTCGCGCAGTGCCGCCAAATTACGGGCGGAAGGCGTGGTGGCACAGGCTATCGTCGCGGCGGGCGCTGGCCGGGTGTTGGAATTGCCGATGGGCATGCCGTTCCGCCCTGCCATCGTGAAGGCGGGGGCGGATCAACTGCTGTTCGTCGTGCATCCCCGTGACAAGGACTGGTGCCTTACCGGCATCCGCCGCGCGGATGAGGGTTTCGGCCTGCGTGCCGATTTGCCCTTGGCTTGGGCAGGGCTGACCAGCTCTGAGCTGGAAGCTGCGTGTGGTATTCCCGGTGCCAGCTTCTGCCACAATGGCCGGTTTATTGCCGCCGCCAAAACGCGCGAGGCTGCTTTGGCTATGGCCGACCTTGCCGTGGCAGAGGCTTTGCAGCAGGCCGTTTCGCACCCGGACTAGTGGTCGTCATCGTCCTCGCTGCGCAAAAGGCCCATGATTTCGCGCTTCATGGCGATGAAGGCCGGGTCAAGCACGATGTCGCCCACCCTTGGGCGCGGAAAATCGACCGTCAGCACTTTGCGAATCTGCCCCGGACGGCCTGACATCACAAAGACCCGGTCGGCCAGCAGGATGGCTTCCTCGATATCATGGGTCACGAACAGCACCGTTTTGTGGCTGTGATCCCAGACCCGCAGCAACAGGCGCTGCATTGTGTGGCGCGTCTGGCTGTCAAGTGCGCCAAAGGGTTCATCCATCAGCAAAACCGCTGGGTCATTGGCCAAAGCGCGTGCAATCGCCACGCGCTGCTTCATGCCGCCGGAAAGCTGCGCGGGAAAGTGGTCTCGGAAGGTCGCAAGCCCGACCTCCTCCAGATAACGATCCACCAGCGCTTTGCGGTCCGCCTCTGCAAGCCCTCGCCGGCGAGGCCCGTATTCGACATTCTGCGCCACCGTCAGCCACGGGAACAGGGTATAGCTTTGAAACACCATCCCCCGATCCGGCCCCGGCCCTGCAATGCCTTGCCCCCCAACGGTGATTGACCCGCCTGTCAGGTCTTCCAGCCCGGCAATCAGGTACAAAAGGCTTGACTTGCCGCAGCCCGAGGGACCGACGATGACGGCGAACTCGTTCGGCTTCACATCCAGCGAGATGCCGTCCAAAGCCAGCACGGTCATGGCCCCTGACCCATAGCGCAGCGAGACGTCGGTTATCGTGATATCGGCGGAAGAGGTCATGTCAGACAGCCCAAGGGGCAATCACCCGGCGCAGCAACCGGAAGCCCTGATCCGTGATCAGCCCCAGAATGCCGATCATGGCGATGGCGAGGAAAATGATATCAACCTGAAAGCCGCGCATTGCCTTCAGGCTCATGTAGCCCAAGCCCGCCTTGGCCGCGACCAGCTCGGCCACCACAAGATAGGTCCAGGCCCAGCCCACCGTCACCCGCAGTATGTCCAGAACGGCGGGCAGGGTGGCGGGGAAGACGATATGGCGGACGGTGGTGCTGCGTTTGGTGCCCAGCGTGTAGGCGGCATTGACCAAGTCGCGCGGGACAGACCGCGCGGCATCGGCAATCATCACCAGTTGCTGAAAGAACGTGCCAAAGACAATCACAGCCACCCGCTCGTTCAATCCAATCCCGATCCACAGGATGAACAGCGGCACGAAAGACGTCACCGGCAGATAGCGGATGAAGTTCACCAAGGGGTCCAAAGCCGCCTGAACCGCCTTGTAAGTGCCCATATACAGCCCCAACGGCACCGCCGCGACCGATGACACCACAAACCCGATCAGCACCACCTGCGCCGAGGCGATGGTGTTGTCCCACAGCGACCCATCCATCGCCAGACGCCCGGCGGTGGCCAGCACCTTGCCGGGATCGGGCAGGAACATTGACGGCACGTGGTTCCCATTGGCCAGAAACATCCAGCCACCAATCACCAGCACCCAAACCAGCACGCCCAACGTCACTGAAAGGCCCGCAGAAATTGGGCGATACGGCACTAGGGCCGCAAGAAATGCGGATTTGTCAGCCACTTGGGAAACCTTCTCTGATGGGGCCAGCTGCCCCACCCTCTGTCATTGCGCGAGGAATGAGCTATCGACCAGATCGTCGTATTTCACATCCATATGCAGCTTGCCAAGGCCGCCCCAAATCTCGCCGCCCAAGGCCACCAACTTGCCGGATTCGCCCGTGGCTCCGTCCTTGAAGAACGCTGCGTTGCGGTCTTTGCCGTAAAACTGCACTCCAGCGGCCGAGGCTGCGAAATCCTTCGGGTCAGATAGCCAACCGCCAACGCCCTTCGCCATGATCGCATAGGCCTTGTCCTGATTGGCCAGCAGATATTCATGCGCCTTTTCAAGGCCCGCCACCAAGGCCTTCACATCGTCAGGTTGCTTTTCCACCACACTACAGCTAAGCGCTATCACATCGACAATCAGGCCCGGGGTCTTGTCCGACGAAATCAGCACTTGGCCGATATGCTGGTCTTTGGCCAGCGTCAGATGCGGCTCCCATGTCACCGCAACCGGAACCTGCCCGGCCATGAAGGCCGCTGCGGCGTCGTCAGCCGTCATGTTGACGATGTTGACGTCCTTTTCCGTCATGCCGTTCTGTTTCAACAGAATGCTGAACCAGAACTGGCTGACCGAACCTTCGTTCATCGCCACATCCTTGCCCTTCAGATCGGCGAAAGACTTGACATCGGTGCCCGCCAGAATGCCGTCGCCGCCATGGCTGTCATCCAGCGCATAGACGGCCTTGAAGCACATCTCGGGACTGCGGTACTTCATAATCTCGTCAATCGTCGCCGCCGTGCCCTGCAACTCGCCACTGGCGACACCGGCCATGGTCAACGAGCCTTCCTCGATGATCTGCGGGTCAACCGTCAGGCCCGCGTCACTGAAATAGCCCAGTTCCTTGGCCAGAAAGATCTCGCCATAGCCGACCCATGTGGTCATGCCCAGCTTGATTTCGCCAGCATCTGCGGTCCCCGACAGGGCCATCAGCCCCGCAAGGGCCACGCCGGACAGACATGCGGATTTGGTCATCGGATACCCCCAGTTCATCGCTTCTCTGCGACGCTTGATTTACTTGACCGAAGCAAACATGCTTTGTCACAGGACACAATGACGGATTTTCACCGTGTTGCTTAGGTTTTTCCTTCGCAAGAGTTTGCCTGATATTTGGGCAAAAGCCACAGTGCCATTCGGCAGGGCTGTTGTTCCCCCGCCAAGCCCCGCTAGATTGACAGGCAGGAGGATGCCATGCCCATCACCAGTCTTTTCTCACTTCACGGCCGCACGGCGCTGGTGACAGGCGCCAGCCGAGGTCTGGGTGCCGCAATGGCCGTTGGTCTGGCCGAGGCCGGGGCCGATCTGGTGATCACCGCCCGCACTCTGACCGCGCTGGAGGAAACTTCCAGCCGGATCAAGGCTTTTGGTCGTTTCGTGACGCCCGTGGTGCTTGATCAGGCCGTGGTGGAGGCGATCGGCCCGACGTTGCAGGGGCTGTCGGTTGACATTCTGGTGAACAACGCCGGTGTGGAACAAGTTGCCCCCTCAACCGAGGTGACGCCTGCCCTTTGGGACAAGATCGTCGATACCAACCTGAAAGGCGCATTCTTCACGACGCAGGCGGTGGCCAGGGGTATGCTGGAGCGTGGGCGGGGGTCGGTTATCAACCTCGCCTCGCTGACTTCTTTTGTCGGGGTGCCGACAGCGGTGCCCTATGGGTCATCGAAGTCCGGGCTTCTGGGCATGACGCGGGCTTTGGCTGCGGAATGGGCCGGGCGCAGTGTGCGGGTCAATGCCATTGCGCCGGGCTATTTCCGCACCGACCTGACCGAGCAGTTCTATCAGGATCAGGCCTGGGCCGACGTCATGCTGGGCAAGATCCCACAGGGCCGTTTTGGTGTCGGGCAAGATCTGGTGGGCGCTGTGATCTTCCTTGCCTCTGACGCTTCGGCCTATATCACCGGCCAGTGCATTGGAATTGACGGCGGCTATCTTGCCTCGATCTAGGGGCATTCTTCGATCAAAGGAGCGGACATGGTAAATGTGAACGTGGTCAAACTGGCGGGCCTGTCGGATGAGGCGCGCGCCGCCCTGCTGCGCCGGTCTGAAAGCAATCTGGCCGCGGTCTTCGACAAGGTCCGCCCGATCATTGAAGCCGTGCGGCTGGAAGGCGACGCAGCGCTGGCCCGCTTTGGGCGCGACCTTGATGGGGCGTTTGGCCTGACCGCTGGCAACCTGAAAGCTTCCCCAGCCGAGTTTGACGAGGCTTTTGCCCTACTGGACCCCGACCTGATCGAAACCCTTCGCTACGCCATCACCAACATCCGCCGCTTTCACGAGGAACAAGTCCCCGACCCGATGTTTCTGAAAGAAATCCGTCCCGGAGCCTTTGCCGGTGACCGCTTCACGCCCCTGCGGTCGGTTGCGTTGTACGTTCCGCGCGGCAAGGGCAGCTTCCCTTCGGTGACGATGATGACCTCGGTTCCCGCCGTTCTGGCCGGGGTGCGGGACATCGCCATTTTCACCCCGCCGACGGCAGAAGGCAAAGTCGATGCCGCGACGTTGGTTGCGGCACGGCTGGCGGGGGTTGAAACGGTCTACAAGATTGGCGGTGCGCAGGCCGTTGCGGCGGCGGCTTATGGCACGCAGACGGTAAGGAAGGCGATCAAGATCGTCGGCCCCGGTTCGCCTTACGTCGTCGCGGCCAAGCGCCTTCTGTCTGACGTGATCGCCCCCGGCCTGCCCGCAGGCCCCTCCGAATGCATCATCTTCGACGATGGCACCATGCATGGCGGCCTTGCGGCGCTGGACCTGCTGATCGAGGCGGAACACGGCCCCGATTCCTCGGCCTGGCTGGTGACCACCTCGCAAACCGTTGTGGCCCAAGCGTTGGAGGCCTTGCCCGTCCATTGGGCGCAGATGACGCCGCAACGGCAGTCATTCTCGCAAACCGTGCTGACGGGGCGGTCTGGCGGCATCATCCTCGCCCCCACGCTTGCCGAGGCCTATGCCTTCATCAACGACTATGCGCCCGAACATCTTGAGGTGCTGTCGACCCGCCCGTTCGAACACCTTGGTGAACTGACCGAGGCCGCCGAGATTCTGCTGGGGCCGCACACCCCGGTGACGGTGGCGAACTTTTGCCTTGGGCCGAACAATGTGCTGCCGACCTCATCTGGCGCGCGCAGCCACGGGCCGCTGTCGGTGACGGATTTCATGAAGCGCAGTTCTATCGGCTATGTCACAGCGAAGGCTTGGCCCGAACTTTCGACCCATGCCCGCAAACTGGCGGAGTATGAGGGCTTTCCCGCCCATGCCAATGCCGCAGGCCCGATGCGCACGCCTTACCTTGGCCAAGGCGACTAAGCACCGGCGACTGACCTGCCCGCTGTCATAAAACCCGCATTGGGGCGCCTTCACAACCCGCGACCATCCCGGCCGCCTTGCCATGTTCCGCCTGCCGATGCGCTTTGCCCCTCAGTGCGTGCGGCCAACCGAGATTGCGCAGGCTGTCAACGGCAGAGTAAAAGTGAGCCAAAGGGCAGCGCAAAATGTTGCCATTTTGGGGTTGGCATGATTGCCGCTTAGGCGTGCGCGAGCATCCGGGCG
>JAYSQA010000118.1:0-14929 GCA_043721775.1 Rhodobacterales bacterium | reverse complement strand
GGGAGCCGAACGCCAATGCAGGCCATGAAGGACTGGCACAAGTCCCACCCCCATCTCTTCGTCAAATCACCCCGCAACCTGCCGGGACGCGACACTTAGAAAGCCGCCACCCCAAACGTTTTCATATTGAGGTGGCTGTGGGAATAGTGAGTTCAATAGTTTGTAGTCTTCGGCGCTCGAAGGGTCTCTGAGGTCGTCATATAGCGGGTCGCCAATGTAGATAAACATCGAAATTGCGTATACACCTTTGGCAACTTCGGCTTTCGCCGCATCGTTAAGTAAGACGACGTGTATCCGATCCATATTCCTCGGATTATCCGAGGCATACAGTTGAAAATTCAGGTGACCTCCTTTATCAATCGAAAGTTGCTTCACGTCGATGTAATCGGACTTCGTGAAGGTCCGATCCATTTTTGAAGCTGATTGCGGTTTCGTCCCTGGAAGATTTGCCAAGATCGCTGACTTAATTATATTTTCAATGGATTGTGTGTCCATTTTCGCACTATTTTCTAGATATGCGTTAGGGGCGAAAAAGCCATGCGGCACAAATATGCAGTATGAGATTGCGTAAGTCGGGATGGCGGCCAGGTAAATCAACAAGAAGTAGAATGGCTTAATCCTTTGAAGAAAGCCACGTCGTTGAACTAATCGCGTCTTCTCCCTAAACATCCAACTCCTCCACAAACCTAGCATTTTCCTGAATATACTGGAACCGCAATTCCGGCTTTTTCCCCATCAGACGCTCCACCAGATCGCCGGTTTCGCCGGGGTCTTCCTCGACGATGGTGACGCGGATCAGTTGCCTCGTCAGTGGGTTCATCGTGGTGTCTTTGAGGTCTTTGGCGTCCATCTCGCCCAGGCCTTTAAAGCGCTGGACGTCGATTTTGCCGCGTCCGCCCAAGCCCTTGGCCAGCATCAGTTCTTTCTCGGCGTCGTCTGCCACGTAGATGCGGCGGGCCCCTTGCGTCAGGCGGTAGAGGGGGGGGCAGGCGAGGTAGAGGTGGCCTTTGTCGATCAGGGGGCGCATCTGGCTGAAGAAGAAGGTCATCAGCAGGGCGGCAATATGGGCGCCGTCAACGTCGGCGTCGGTCATGATGATGATCTTGTCATAGCGCAGGTCATCGACGTTGAATTTGGCACCCATGGTGACGCCCAAAGCCTCGCAAATGTCGCGGATTTCGGAATTGTCGTGGAGTTTGGCGGAGGCGGCACCGAGGACGTTGAGGATTTTGCCTTTGAGGGGCAACAGGGCTTGAGTCTCGCGGTTGCGGGCGGCTTTGGCGGAACCTCCGGCGCTGTCGCCTTCTACGATGAAAAGCTCGGTCCCTTCGCGGTTTTTGGCGGAGCAATCAGTGAGTTTACCGGGCAGGCGGAGTTTCTTGGTGGCGGTCTTGCGGGCGGTCTCTTTTTCCTGCCGACGTTTCAGGCGTTCTTCGGCGCGCAGGATGACGAAATCGAGGATGGCACCGGCGGATTTGGTATTACCGGCAAGCCAGTTGTCGAAATGGTCTCGCACTGCACCTTCGACATATTTGACGGCTTCTTCGGTCGCCAGACGGTCCTTGGTCTGGCCGACGAATTGCGGTTCGCGGATGAAGCACGACACCAAAGCGCAGCCGCCGGTGGTGAGGTCGTCGCGGGTGATCAGTTCGGTTTTGCGGTTTTTGGTCAGGTCGCCGTAGGCGCGGATGCCCTTCAAAATGGCGTTCCAGAAGCCGGTTTCGTGGGTGCCGCCCTCGGGCGTGGGGACGGTGTTGCAATAGGATTGGATGAAGCCGTCGCGGGCGGGCGTCCAGTTGATGGCCCATTCGACGGAGCCGGGGACGCCGAATTTCTCTTGCAGGCTGACCTTTCCGGCGAAGGGTTTATCGGCGTAGGTGGTTGTTTTCTCTAGCGTATCGGCGAGGTAGTCGGCGAGGCCGCCGGGGAAGTGGAAGGTGGCCTCCATCGGCGTGTCGCCGTCTGCGATGGCGGTTTTCCAGCGGATTTCGACGCCGGAGAACAGGTAGGCTTTGGAGCGGACGAGGCGCATCAGGCGGCTCGGGCGGAATTGCTGGGCGCCGAAAATCTGCGGGTCTGGGTGGAAGGTGGTGGAGGTGCCCCGACGGTTGGCGACCGGGCCGACCTTGCGGATGGGGCCCAGGGGTTTGCCGCGGCTGAAGTTCTGGGCGTAGAGTTCCTTGTTGCGGGCGACTTCCACGTCCATCCGGTCCGACAAAGCGTTGACGACAGAGGAGCCTACGCCGTGTAGGCCGCCGGAGGTCTCATAGGCTTTGCCACCGAATTTGCCGCCAGAGTGCAGGGTGCACAGGATCACCTCAAGCGCGCTCTTGTCGGGGAATTTCGGGTGGGGATCGACGGGTATGCCGCGGCCGTTGTCGCGTACAGTCAGGGCTCCGTCGTCGTGCAGTTCCACCTCGATGCGGGTGGCGTGACCGGCCACGGCCTCGTCCATCGAGTTGTCGATGATTTCGGCGGCGAGGTGGTGGTAGGCGCGTTCGTCAATGCCGCCGATGTACATGCCAGGCCGCAGGCGGACGGCCTCCAGCGGTTCCAGCACTTCGATCGATGAGGCGTCGTAGGTTTCGGGCGTGCTGGAGAGGAGGTCGGACATGAAGGGCCTGATGTTGTTGTCCAGGCATTAGACTACGGCAAGGGGTAGGGGCGCAAGGGTGGCGGCTGCGGCCTTAGGCTGGTTCGGCCAGCCGCCTGGCCCACATCGCCTTGAACGCCGGGCGCGATTGGCAGCGGTCAAGCCAGGCTGTCACCACCGGAAACTCGGCCAGCAGGGTCGGGTGGCTTTGGGCATAACGCAGGCACTCGGCGGTGTTGATGTCGGCTACGGTGAAGCGACCGGCAACCAGCCAATCGACCCCCTCCAGTGCCTTGGTCAGCCGGGCCAGCGGGCGGCGCAGCTTCTCGGCGCTGATGGCAATGTGCGATTGGCCTTCGGCGGTTTCACCGGCATTGGCGGCGGTGTTCAGGATCTCCAGCGCCGGACCCTCGACCGAGGTGGCGGCGAACAGCGCCCATTGTTCCATCAGCGCGGTTTCGGCGTCAGACCCCGGGCCAATGGCTTTGCCGTACTTGCGGGCGATGTAGAGGGTGATGGCAAGGCTTTCGGACAGCACCAGATCGCCCTCGACCATCGCCGGTATCTGACCGATCGGGTTGACGGCCAGAAACGCCGGGGAAGAGGTGTTGAAGGGCGCATCGGCGGCTTTGGGTTGGTCCAGCCGGTAGGACTGAATCACCGGGACATGGGTAAAATCAACGCCGCACTCTTCCAGCAACCAAAGGGGGCGCGAGGCGCGCGAGCGGTAGACGCCATAGAGCGTGATCATGTGTATGCCTTTCGTGGTCTGTTGGGGTGACCATAAGCGCCGCCGGTTGAAAGGAAAAGCCGGGGGCGTCGGAAAAGGGCGTGGGGTTGCTGCCTGTCTTTGCAGCAGGTAGAGGGGGGCATGGCCGGTAATGTCATCACTCATGCCCGCGCGATGCTGGCGCTGGGGCTGCCTTTGATCGGCAGCCATCTGGCGCAAATGGCATTGCATGTTTCAGACACCATGCTTTTGGGGCGCTATGGCGTCAGCGAACTGGCGGCGGTAACGCTGGCGAGTTCGGCATTTTTCGTGGTGTTCATCTTCGGTTCGGGCTTTGCGCAGGCGATCCTGCCGTTGATTGCCGGTGCCCTGGGGCGCGGTGACGGCACAGAGGTGCGGCGCGATGCGCGGATGGGACTTTGGCTGTCATTGGTGTACGGATTGTTGACCTATCCGTTGTTCTGGACCTCGGGGCAGTGGCTTCGGGCCATGGGGCAGACGCCCGAGGTGGCGCAGCTGGGGCAGGATTTCCTGCGGATTGCCGGGCCGGGCATGGTGCCGGCGCTGTTGGTGATGGCGTTGAAGTCGTATCTGTCCGCCCTTGGCAAGGCGCAGGTGGTGCTGTGGGTGACGTTGGCGGCGGTGGTGTTGAACCTGTGTCTGGGCTGGGCCTTGATCTTTGGCCATTGGGGGGCTGCGGAACTGGGGGTGCGGGGGGCTGCGATCTCGACACTCACCGTGCAATGGGTGACGTTTCTGGCCTTGGGGGTCTATGCGCAGTTCCAGCGCGACCTGCACCGCTTTCGCCTGTTCAGCCGGTTCTGGCGGGCCGATTATCCGGCGATGGGCCGGGTGTTTCGCCTTGGCTGGCCGATTGGAGTGACCGGGTTGATGGAAAGCGGTCTGTTCTCGGGGGCTTCGGTGATGATGGGCTGGGTGGGCACGGTGCCGCTGGCCGCGCACGGCATTGCGATGCAGGTGGCGGGCCTGGCCTTCATGGTGCATCTGGGCCTGTCGAATGCTGCTACGGTGCTGGCCGGGCGGGCGGAGGGGGCAGGCGATATCCGCGCGATGCGCGAGATTGCGGCGACGGCGATCTGCCTGTCGGCGGCCTTGTGCGCCGTGGGGATTGTGCTGTTCCTGAGCCTGCCCGTGCCGATCATCAGCCTGTTTCTGGATATGTCAAAGCCCGATGCGGCGCAGATTCTGGCCACTGGCACCGGGCTGCTGGCGTTGGCCGCGCTGTTTCAGTTGGGCGATGCGATGCAGGTCATGGCTTTGGGCCTGCTGCGCGCCATCCGCGACACGCGGGTGCCGATGTGGGCGGCGGCGTTCAGCTATTGGGGGATCGGCATCCCGTGCAGCTATGTGCTGGGCTTCCCCATGGGATTGGGCGCGCAGGGCATCTGGCTGGGTCTGTGCGTGGGCCTGCTGTTCGCCTCGACCAGTCTGATGCTGCGGTTCTGGCGCAAGGCACCGAAGGTTCAGCCCAAGCCTTGATCGCCCCAGCCTTAATCGTCTGCGGCTTTGGGGTCGCCCTTGGTCAGCCTGTCAGCCTTGCGGCGCACCAGAACCGTGCGCAGGTCGAGCATGGCCAGCAGCAGATCGTCAGTCACCCGCTCCAACTGGTCATCGCTGGCCTTGGTCTGCGCCCATTGGCTGGTCAGGTTCAGGTGATCCACCGCGCGCAGGATATCGTCTATATCCCGCTCGGCCAACAGCGCGTTGCGGGCGGCCAGCCATTTCTGAATCTCGGTCCGGTCGGCTTGGGTCAGCGTCACATCGCCATGCGGCTTGATGTTGCCGTTCTTGACGTTGACGGTGGCGATTTCCAGAAGTTCGATCCGGCGCAGGCGGTTTTCGGTATCAACCCGAAACACCACCGCGCCATTCTCGCGGATGCGGAAGTAATAGTCCGGCAGATCGCCCGGCATAACGTCTCCTCGTTAAGTCTGGCCCCTTATTTCAAGCCCGCGCAGAAGGTCTGAATGCGGCGGCAGGCCTCTTCCAGGATGGATTCCGAGGTAGCGTAGCTGACGCGGAAGTTGGGCGAAAGGCCGAAGGCCGCACCAAAGACGACGGCGACGCCGGTTTCCTCCAACAAGGCCGTGGCAAAATCTTCGTCATTTGAAATAAATGCACCCCCGGCCGAGGTCTTGCCGATGCAGCCGGAAATGTCGGGATAAACGTAGAAGGCGCCCTCGGGCTTGGGGCAGGTGATGCCCTTGGTCTGGTTGAGCATGGACACCACCAGATCGCGGCGGCGTTCAAACAGCTTGCGGTTGGGGGCAAGGAAGTCCTGCGGGCCGTTCAGCGCCTCAAGTGCGGCGTATTGGCTGACCGATGAGGGGTTGGAGGTGCTTTGGCTTTGGATGGTCGCCATCGCCTTGATCAGCGCCACCGGGCCTGCGGCATAGCCGATGCGCCAGCCGGTCATGGCGTAGGATTTCGAGACGCCGTTGCAGGTCAGGGTGCGGTCGTACAGGCCCGGCTCGATCTGGGCGGGCGTCGTGAACGTGAAGTCGTCGAACACCAGATGTTCATACATGTCGTCCGACATGATCCAGACATGGGGATGCTTCATCAACACATCGGTCAGGCCGCGCAGTTCGGCTTCCGTGTAGCCCGCGCCTGTAGGGTTCGAGGGGCTGTTGAAAATGAACCACTTGGTTTGCGGTGTGATGGCGGCTTCCAACTGTGCCGGGGTCAGCTTGAAGTTGGTCTCGATACCCGCGACCACTGGCACCGGAGTGCCGCCAGCCAGCAGAACCATATCCGGGTAAGACACCCAATAGGGCGCAGGGATAATCACCTCATCCCCCGGATTGCAGGTCGCCATCAGCGCGTTGTACAGGATCTGCTTGCCGCCAGTGCCGACCGAGACCTGGGCGGGCGTATAGGTCAGGCCATTTTCGCGCAGGAACTTGGCGCAGATCGCCTTCTTCAGTTCAGGAATGCCATCAACCGGCGTGTAGCGGGTTTTCCCGGCATCAATCGCCGCCTTCGCCGCAGTGCGGATATTTTCGGGCGTGTCGAAATCCGGCTCTCCGGCACCAAGGCCGATCACATCGCGGCCTTGTGCCTTCAGTTCCGCCGCCTTGGTGGTGACGGCGATGGTGGGCGAGGGTTTGACGCGGGCGAGGGTGTCGGACAGGAAGGCCATGGCGGGCTCCGGTTGGGTTTGATATGCGGGCGTCATAGGCCGGGGCGCAGCCTAATTCAATGGGGCCTTGATCAAGGAGGGTGGCCATGGAAACCGATGACGCACGGCTGAAGAGGATGCGGATGCGCAGTTGGCGGCGGGGCACCAAAGAGATGGATCTGGTGCTGGGGCCCTATGCCGATACCCAGCTTTCGGGCATGTCGGGGGCGGAACTGGACGCGTTCGACTCGCTTCTGGAGGAGAACGATCAGGACCTGATGGCCTGGCTGCTGGGGCAAAAAGCAACGCCTGTGGCCCATGTCGGGCTGATTTCGGTGCTGTCGGCCTTCGCAGAACGTCGTTTGCGGGCCGGTTAACCCTGTAATTTGCCGCAAAACCAGCACGTGTTTACTTTATGTTTTTGTTTTGTGCCGATTCTGTATGCAGCCCTATGGGACAACGGATCGGAGACTAGCATGACGCTGCACGCCCCCCTTCTGGACGGATCGCAAAAAGCCCTTTTGGCTGGCTATCTGGACAGCCTATCAATGCTGGAACGCCTGCACAGGCTTTTGCTGGATGTGATCAAGGATGAGTTTGAACGGCTCAACATCCTTGAGATCAATTCGGTGCAAGCTTTGCTTTTGTTCAACATCGGCGAAAACGAGGTAACGGCGGGGGAGCTGAAATCTCGTGGCTATTACCAAGGCTCCAACGTCAGCTATAACCTGAAAAAGCTGGTCGAACTGGGCTATATGCACCACCAGCGGTCCGAGATTGACCGGAGATCAGTGCGGGTGCGGCTGACGGAAAAGGGCCGCCGGGTGCGCGGATTGATCGGCGACTTGTTCGAGCGCCATTCCGAAGTGCTGGGCAAGCGCGGCGTAATCAATCCAGAGATCATGGAGACCATCAACTCTTCGCTGAAGCGGATGGAGCGGTTCTGGACGGAGCAGATCCGGTATATCTACTGACGTCTGCCGGTAGGCGCGCGGCGGCCCCGGTCGGGGGGGGGGCTGCGCACCCCCCCCCCCGGACCCCCTGCGGGATATTTGCGCCAAGGTGAAAGGGAAAGAAGGGCGGCCTTCTTGAACGGGGTGGCCCATTTTGCATTGCTTGGGTCAGGCCAAACAGTCTGCGTCGCCCCGTGTCACAGAACAATGGTCTGCGATCGGGCGGGGGCGCGCAACCTTGTGCGACGGGGAGTTACGGCCTTCCACGGTCTGGCGCAGGCGAAATCGGGCGAGACGATTTGGCGGATGTGCGATGGCGCATTGCGCAGAGCGTTGGTTTGTGTCGGTGTTGCAGATGCCAGAAATTGAGACTTCTTTGGTTTGAGGCGTTTTGGATTTCGGGCGTCTTGGGTTGCGGGCGTCCTGGGTTTCGGGCGGGGGGTCAGCGCCAGAGATGGGCCTTGCTTGCAAAGGCGCCTTGCAGTTTGGCGAGGAGGCGGAGCGGCAGGCCATGGCGGGGCACAGTACCACTGGCCAGCCGCTCGACGGCGACTTCGGGTGGGCACGGGCGGCGAGTGAGCGGGTCGAAATAGCGCGGGTAGGCGATCAGGGCGGCGTAGGTCAGGGCGTCAAGGCTGGGGCGCGGCAGCGGGTGACCGTCGGCGGCATGGCTGCGGCGTGCGGGCGTTGGGCCAAGGTCGATGGTCAAGCCCCAACCGGCGTAGAAGGGCGCGCCGAGGCAGGTGACCGGCTTGCGGCGCAGAAGAGCCTCGAAGCCGAGGAGCGAGGTCATCGTCCAGACCTCGGCACAGGCGTCGATCAGGGCGAGGGGATCGGCCGAATGGGCTGTGACATCGGCAAAGCCCTGCAAGGTTTTGGCGGACAAGCCGCCTGGGCGCAGACCGGCTTCGACATCGGGGTGGGGTTTGTAGACGATGATCGCGGTGGGATTTGCGGCGCGGGTGGCTTGCAGGAGGGCGAGGTTGGTTTGCACGCTAGTGGTGCCAAGACGGATGGAGGCGTCATCCTCGACCTGACCGGGGACGAGGATGCGGTGGCCTTGCGGTAGGTCGGGCAGGGTGCCTTGCAGGTTGTATTTGCTGATGCGGGCGGCGATCAGCGTAGCACGCAAGTGGCGGGCTCGGGTTGCGGCGGCTTGCGGCAGCGGCGACTGGATCAGGGTTTCAAGGCGGCTGGGGCGGGTCGGGTCGTAGTAGATGCCGAGGTCGTCGGTAACGAGGGAGAGCGGCGGGACAAGGCTGGCGCCAAGACCGCGCGAGCGCAGGAAGCCGTCTTCGACGCGCAGGCAGGGCAGGTCGGGCGGGGCTTTTCCGGCCCAGACCAGCAGGCTGCGGTTGCTGGTCTGGGCCATGGCGGCCGCTACGGCGGGGTTTTCGCGGAAGATCAGTGGCTTGGGGTGGCCGAAGAACTCTTGCAGGCGGTGGCGTTTCCAAAGGCGCATTCCGGCGGCGACGTGGCCGTGGCGGTCTTGGCGGAAGGCGCGGACCTGGGCCTCGAGATGGTCGATGCCCTGTTCGAGATCGCAGAGGCGGTCGCGGCAGGGGTCGTACCATGTGGGGGCAAGGATCATGGCGGCGGCGAAGACTTGGGTGCGGGTCAGGGTTCGAGTGCGGCGGGGGATCGGGAAACGATCGTCGGTCAGGCCCCATCCGGCGTAGAAGGGTTGGCCCATGACGACGGGGCGGTGGCCGGCGAGGATCGCCTCGAAGCCCAGTTGCGAGGAGACGGTGTAAACGGCCACGGCGCCTTCGAATAGGCGGCGGGGCGAGACAGGCTGGTCGCACAGGGTGACGCGGCCTTCAAGTGCGGCGAAGTGGCCGGGGCGGAGGCCGGAGTGAGTCTCGGGGTGGGTTTTCAGGACGATGCGGGCGGTCGGGTGCTCGGACCTGGCCAGGGCCAGCATCTCTGCGAAGCGGACGGCGCTGGCGCCGGAATGGGTGATGGAGGCGTCGCCCTTGATCTGGTCGATGACCAGCACGTAACCGGGTGGGGGGACGGGCAGGGTAGGATCGTGAATATTGTATTTTGACAAGTCGATGGCTGAAATACGAGCCATAGCATCACGAGCGCGGGTTAGGAGGTTCGAATCGTCCAAGGGGTGGCGGGCGAGGACCTGTTCCAGCGAGGACGGCGCGCCGCTGTCGAAGTGTACACCCTGCGGGTCGATCAGCAGGCCCATGGGCGGATCGCCCATCCTACCGGGGCGCAGGGAGCGCAGGAAGGCGTCCTCGATCCGGATCAGGGGGACGTGGCGACGGGCGGCTATCGCCTCGCCACGGGCGGAATAGGGAGACCGACCCCAGACCACGACGCCATCCTGCGGGCCGGGCAGGCCAAGAGCGACCTCGTGCCCGGCGAGGGTCAGGATACGGCGAAGGCGGTGTTGGGTGAAAAAGCCCGCCGAATATGCAAAAAGCCGCCGGGGGATTGCCCCGGCGGCTTTGATGTCTGGGCTGCCCATTCAGCCGCCGGTGAGCTTGGTGGCGGTGGACGACAGCGTGCTGGCCTGGCCCGCCGTGCCGGTGATGGCGCCGATGGTCTTGTTCCACTGCACGAAGGGGGCCTCGGTCACATAGACGGTGTCGCCATCGCGGATCAGGAAATCGCGGGCATCGAACAGGCCGGTGGGTTTGGTGAGGTCAAGCACGTAGACCATGCGCTGGTCGCCGATCAGGTCGGTGCGGCCAAGGACGGTGTTGGCAATCTCGGCCGGTTCGTTGCGCAGGACGAACACGCCGGTCGGGTCGGCGATGTTGGAGTTCAGGCCGCCGACCGTGGCAATGGCTTCCAGCGCGGACAGGGTCTGGGTCTGGAACGGCACGCGGCTTTGGCTGCCGGTGGCACCCAGCGCCACGAAGGCGCGGGTGTCCTGGCTGATCACGATGGTGTCGCCGGGGCGCAGGGCGATGTCGAGATGCGGGTTGGAATAGAGGTCGGCGAGCCAGACCTTCTCGGTCCGGTTGCCGCGTGTGACGTTCACCACGGCGACCGGCAGCGGCAGCGTCGAGCCGCCAGCTTTGGCGATCATGGCGGACAGGGTGCGGGTTGGCGCGTCAATCGGGAAGTTGCCCTGACCTGCGACAGACCCGGATACCGTGACCGTAGAGCCGTTGCCGGCCAGCCGCTGCACGATGACCTGCGGGTCAGGGGTTTGCGGGTCAAGCTTGCGGGTGATCACGTCGCGCAGGCCGTCCGGCGTCTGGCCAGCCGCTTTGATGCGACCGGCGTAGGGCACGAAGATGTAGCCTTGCCCGTCAACTTGCAGCGTTTGCAAGGATGATACGCGCTGCCCGGTGTTGCCTAGAAGCGGGTCGTCCTTGACGTTTTCAAACACCGTCATGCCCAGCGTATCGCCGGACGAGATAATGTCAGGCGCCATAACCCCCGCCTTCAGGAAGATCGAAGAGAAGCCCAAGGCCGGCATCACCGAGGTGGACCGCGTCACCGCAGGGTTCACCGTCACGACGAAGGCGTCGCCCCCGTTCAGGACCGAGCCTGCGAAGATCTCTCGTTTGTTGGGTCCGGATCGCGGCAAGCCACAGCTTGCCGTGCCTAAAAGGACCACAACAAGGGTCAGGGCCAGCGCCCCCCTTGATTTCGTCAATTTCACTGCCCGGGCTCCTTTGGTGGAGTTTTGCCTCAAGTTTTGCCCGTAAGGCTACAGAACCAAAGTGGAAAATGAAAGTGCCGAGTGTGGGGCGAAGTGCAAAACCTTAAGTAACAAGGCGCAACTGTTGCCGTGGTGCCGCGTTTCCAGAGGTGAGGGCGTCGTAGGGGTCTTCAGATTGCAGCATCATGTCGACGACCTGGCGCAACAATTCGCGGCGGCCAAGGGCGGAATAGAATCCGCCGGGGATCTGGCTGGTCTCCAACAGATAGTGGCGATAGTCGCGGTAGGCTTTGCTGTCGGGGCGTGTGGGCCTGGCAAAGAACTCAGCCAGGGGTTGGCTGGAGACGAATTCGGGCTTGGCATAGACGGCGGCGCCGAAGACTTTCAAGGGCAGACCGCGCCACAGCACCTGCTGGGCGGCGGTGGAATTGACGGTCACAGCCGTGCGGGCGTGGTTCAAAAGCCGGGCCAGTTTGCCGCCGCGCACGAAATGGACGCGGTGAGATACGCCATGCTGGGCGGCCAGCCTGCGGATGTCGCGGGCGACGGGGACACGGCCATCCTCCAGCGGGTGGGCCTTGAAGACAAGGTGGTGGTGCTTGGGAGCACCTTTGGCAAAGCCATCGACGACCAGCGCCAGAAATTCGGTCATGGTGCGGAAGGGCGAGTGCATCTGGAAGCTTGAGTCGTGTTCCAGTTGCAGCAGTACCAGATGATAGGGAAAGCCGCCGTGCTGGACGCGGAACGTGGCCGCCAGACGTTCAGCCCGGTGAAGCGGCAGCAGGGCAAGGCGGCGCAGGTACAACAGGAACTCCTGGCCCACGGTCAGGGCGCGGTGCGGGCGGAAATTGCGGTAGTCCCAGAAGCCGACCAGCACGAACCAGTGATACAGCGCGCCCCAGAACATGTGCTGGCGCATGTCGCCCCAATGGGCGGGGGCGTCGGGCAGTTCCATATCCAGTTGGGCGGTGGCGGCTTGCATGGCAGGCAGCGCCATCTGCATCAGGCGCGAGTGGCCATTGGCGCCGCCGCGTTCATAGGTGATCCAGTGCGGGCGCAGATAGCCTTCCTCGAACACATGAACGGTCAGGCCAAGGGCGCGGGCCTCGGCTACGGCTTGGGCATGGATGGGTCTTGTGTCGCCATAAAGCACAATGTCGGTGATGGATTTCTCGGCCACGAGGGCGCGGAAGGTGGCGGCCCAATCGTCTGGCACTGCCTTGAAGGGAATGTAGTTGGACAGCGTGGGCCAGAAGGCCCGGTCGCCCCGGTTGAAGCCAATGCGCCAGACTTGTGCCCCGGCCTGCGTCAGCATCCGCCCAAGACGGTGAAAGAACGGCCCATGTGGCCCCTGAAGAAACAAAAAGCGGTGGCCGGTGGCCGAGGTTTGCATGTCTGGCATCATCCAATCCCCCTTGTCTTGGCGTGTTGACGCGAATTCTGGCAAGGATAAAGCGGAAATCCTTTCCAATCTCTGACAATCCTCGGTCGAAATGGCAAATCTGAGGCAAAAGCCAAGCTTGCGATGGAAAGATCGCGGCGCTGGCTGTTGGAGAACAGAAAAAGCGGTCGGCATGATCGGGCACAATGTCCGGCCCCCGGTGGCGGTCCATCGGTGGCTGAGGGCATGACGCGGGGGGCGTTGCGGGAGGGCGGCGCGGGCTGCACTGCCTCTGTGCTTGCTGATCGGGGTGCTGCGGACCCGTGCGAAGCGGGCGTGTGATCTCGGGCTGGAGGACAAGACCTATGCCTCGGTCCGGGCGGCTTCGGGGCATGATGTGGTGGCGTTCCTGTTTTCGTCCACTGCGCTGCGGATGACGGCTTTGAAGCCGGTGCTGCCGGAAGAGTGGGCGGCAAGGCTGGCGAAGATTGCCGCCAGCCGGCCAGCGCGTGCGGTGGCCATGCTGCCTGCGCAGATCCTTGCCCGCAATCCGGCGCATCTTGACGCGGCCCATCCGGCCCCGCCTACCGGCCAGCGTTTTGCCCAAGCCCGCAGCGCTTTGCGTGCCGCCCTGGGCCAGACCCCATCGAACCGGGTGATCCGGATCGGGGACACCGGGGTAGAGCGGGAATCGCGGTACCCCGGCCGTCTGGCCGCCTGTCTGCCGGCCGAGCGGTATTTCGGAGGTTGATGCCCGAGGCTTGGGCACGCTCTGGCGCGCGGGGCGGTTTTTCGGTAGAGGAGGGGCAAGCCCCAAGGAGGTGATCCCATGGCCGACCCAAGTGTTGCGCTGCCCTTGCCCCAGTTTGACAAACCCGTGCGCCTGTTGATCGTGACTGCCGCGCAGGACGCCGAAATTTCCGCAAGTCTGTTGGCCGGTGCGATGGCCAAGGCCAGCCTTGCCGGGGTGGTGGTGGAAACGCTGGAGGTACCGGGTGTGCTTGAAATTCCTCCAGCTCTTGCCCTGGCTGAGCGGTTGGCGGAGTTTGATGGCTATGCCGCACTGGGCCTGGTGATCGGTCAGACCCCCGCACAAGTGCAGATGGCGGCCGAGGTGGGGCGGGCGCTGATGGCGTTGAACCTTGGCGGGGCTTTGATCGGGCAAGCGGTGCATTTGGCCACAAACCGGGCCGAGGCGCTGATGTGGGCCGATCCGGCGGGTTCGGATAAAGGCGGGCAGGCGGTGGCTGCGGCCTTGCACCTGATTGCAATCTCGCGCAAATGGGCGGGCCAGACGAAAGGGATCGGGTTTCGCGCATGAGTGCTGACAAAGTGACGGCAGACCAGAAGAAGGCGGACAAGAAACAGATGAAGTCCGCAGCCAGGCTTTATGCTGTGCAGGCGCTGTTTCAGATGGAAGCCTCGGGCCAAACCGTTGAGTCGGTGACGAAGGAATTCGAGACTCACCGCTTTGGCGCCATCTATGACGAGGATGAGATGGCCGAGGGCGACGTGGGCCATTTCCGCGCTGTGGTAGACCATGCCGTGAACCTGCAAGCCCGGATCGACCAGATGACCGACCGCGCTTTGGTGGCCAAATGGCCGATCGCACGGATTGATCCGGTGATCCGGGCGCTGTTCCGGGCGGCGGGGGCGGAACTGACCGCGATGCCTACCCCACCACGGGTGGCGATCACCGAATATGTCGATGTGGCCAAGGCGTTCTTTCCCGATGGCAAAGAGCCGAAATTCGTTAACGCCGTGCTGGATCACATGGCGCATGAGATCAAGCCGGAAGGGTTCTGACGGGCCTGGCACTATTGTCTCTGCCGCAAGCGGGGGTTTCACACCCCCGCACCCCCGTGGGATATTTGTGCAAGAATGAAAGGCCGAGGGGTGGCTGATGCGGCCTGATCTCGTGCCCGATTTTTGGACGGGGGTGGGCGGATTTCAGCGTTCGTGGCGGGGCGGCGATCAAGATTGATTGGCTTGCCTTGTAACAGCGTCATGCTGGCGTCATATTGTGATCATGGCTTTCCGGGGGGGAATCATGCCCAAGCTTATCCGGCTATATATCGTCAACGTGGCTTTCGGCTTTGCGCTGGCAGCAGGATTTGTCGGAGCCTTGGTGGGGCTGGGTATTGCCGGGATCGGGCCGCTTGTCTTGCAGTCTGAGATGGGGATCTTTGCGGCATTGATGCCGTGGGTGTTTCATGGCGTGCTGTTCGCGGGGGTGCAGTTTGGTATTGCCGTGATGGGACTGTCCGACGATGAAGGCCCGCGCGGCGGCAAGTTGATCCCGATCAGGGTGGCAGCCACCCTTCAGCGCAAGCGCAGCTGAGATCAAGCAAAGTTTGGTTCGGCCCGAGGTTCGCGCCTCAGGTTTTTTCATGCGTGATGGGCTCTGCTGCACAAATCCTGTTAGGGATTCATCTTGTGAATCCAGCGTGATAGCTGGGGTGGATGAGCGGACCGAACACGCCGGCCTGCAAGACCCTG
>JAYSQA010000117.1:0-16842 GCA_043721775.1 Rhodobacterales bacterium | reverse complement strand
TCAGTGGGCGACATGCTACAAGGTGTGGCAGGAGACTGTAACTCTCCCGAGGCGACTCATGCCTGGTTCGATTCCAGGGTCGCCCACCATCTACCCGTTTACTGGATATTGCCGAAGCAAGATGCGGCAGGGCAATAGCCCTTCCATCTGCATGAGGCTTGATATGTCCGACCGGTCCTTCCGTTTCACCCATGCCATCACGCGCAAGCCTGCGGCGTCTATCATCAACGGGCTGCGGGCGGTCGATACCGGCATGCCCTCGCTGGATCTGATGCGCCAGCATCATGCGGACTATGTCGCCGCCCTGCGGTCAACCGGAGCCACGGTGGTGGAACTGGACGCGTTGGAGGCCTTTCCGGATTCGGTCTTTGTCGAGGATACCGCCCTGTGTCTGCCCGAGGGTGCCGTCGTCATGCGCCCCGGTGCGCCGACCCGTCTGGGCGAGGCGGCTGCAATGGCACCGCATCTGACCGCGCTTTACGGCGATGTGCGGTGGATTGACGGGGCGGACAGCTTTATCGAAGGCGGCGACATCCTGACCACCGAAACTGAAATTCTGATCGGCCGGTCCGCCCGCACCAATGGCGCAGGCATTGCCAAACTGTCAGCCAAGGTCGCCTATTGGGGCCACACGGTGCGAGAGGTGTTCACTCCGCCAGGGGTTCTGCATTTCAAGACCGATTGCTCGTTGCTGGATGCCGAAACCATCCTTTCGACCGAACGGCTGGATGCCTCGGGCTGTTTTGCGGGCTACAAGGTCATCCATACGGCGGCGGGGGAAGAGGCCTGCGCCAATGCCATCCGCTTCAATGACCTTGTCCTGATGCCCGCAGGCTTCCCGCGCACCCGCGACACGCTGTTTGCGGCAGGTTACACCGTGCGCGAGATCGGCAATTCCGAATGTGCCAGGTTGGACGGCGGCATGTCATGTCTTTCCTTGCGTTTCACACCCAAATCCTGACGAGCGCTTGACTTCTGCCCTTTGCTTGCAAGGTATAGAGGCAGGGTTTGAGAACAGGTGCATCGCGTGGAACGTCAGGTTTTCAACATCCTTGCCATTGGGCAAAAGGGTCGGCTGGCATATGAGGCGGCCTTGCTTCTGGCTTCACTGCGGGCGCAGGACCCGGGCTTTCCGGGCAAGGTTTTCATTGCGGAACCCCAGCCCGGCCCGCGCTGGTCGGAAGATCCGCGCATTGCGGACCCTGCCCTGCGCGGCCTGCTGACCGACCTTGGCGCGACCTTTCTGCCGTTTGAAAACCGGGCGTTCGGGTCATCTTATCCTTATGGCAACAAGATCGAGGCGCTGACGGCGCTGCCGGATGAACCTTTCCTGTTTCTGGACACCGATACGCTGGTGCTGGACAGTTTCGCCAAGGTGAGCTTCGATTTTGCCAGGCCCGCCGCGTCGATGCGCCGCGAAGGCACCTGGCCGCAGATCGAACTTTACGGGCCGGGCTATGGGCAAATCTGGAAATCGCTCTATGATCGGTTTGATCTGGATTATGACAGTTCGCTGGACCTTGCGCAGCCCGATGAATACTGGCGACGCTATCTGTATTTCAACGCGGGCTGGTTTTACCACCAAAGCCCGCAAGCCTTTGGCAACCGCTTCCTGTCTTATGCGAAAGAGGTCCGCGACCATCCGCCCGAAACGCTGGAATGCCAGGAGATGAACCCCTGGCTTGATCAGGTGGTGCTGCCGCTGGTCATCCATTCCTTCGGAGGCGGTCGTCCGGGCGCGGCACTGGACGGAATGGACGGCGATGTGACCTGCCACTACCGCACACTGCCCCTGCTTTATGCCCGCGAAAGCGACCAGGCGGTTGCGGTACTGGAAGCCGTGGCGCAGCCCAACACGGTCAAGAAGGTGATCAAGGCCTATGAACCCTTCCGCCGCATGATCTATCAACGCAAAGGCGCCGAGGCGCGCGCCCTATTTGACCGCGACAATCTGCCGGTCCGCGAACAGGCGATCCGCAACACCCTGAAACGCGAAGGTCTTTGGCTGCGCTAAGGCCTTGTCATCACACTGCCACGCAGGCTTGCCATGAACCGCTCGACAAACGCCACGGCAGGGGCCCGCATGGACGCGATCATCATCGAAGGGGCGCGGGTTGTGCTGCCCGGCGAAATGGCTGGCGTGTCGGTTCGCATCGAACATGGCGTGATCACCGGGCTGGACACGCCACGCAATGGCGCACGCGTGGTGCAGGCGCGGGGCATGATCCTTGCCCCCGCCATGGTCGACATCCACGGTGACGCCTTTGAACGGCAGTTGAAGCCGCGCCCCGGTGTCGATTTCCCGCTGGAGGCTGCGCTCTTGGAAACCGACCGCCAGCTTGCCGCCAAAGGCATCGCCACCGCCTACCACGCCCTGACCCTGTCATGGGAGCCGAGCCTGCGTTCTGTCGCCACCGGGCAGGCTTTCATTGACGCGCTGACCGCCCTCGCCCCCCGCCTGACCGTGGAAAACCGCGTGCATCTGCGGTGGAAAACCTTCTGTTTTGAGGCTTTGCCGCTGATCGACCAAGCCTTGGCCGGGCCATTGGCCCCCTCGATCGCGTTCAACGACCACACCTCGATGGCGGTGCTGGACCCGGGCACGCCCTTGCAGGTACGCCCGTTTGACCATGACGCAGGCTTTCCGGTCACCGACATGACCTCACCCGCCTTCGTCAGCAAAATGGCCGAGCGCGCCAAACGCTCCGGCCTGTCGCAAGCGGCCTATGTCGAGTTGATCCAGACCATATGGCAGCGCCGCCCGCAGGTGCCCGCCGTGATGGACCAGGTGGCGGCCAAAGGCCGTGCCGCCGGGGTTGCCATGCTCAGCCATGATGACAGCCAAGTTCAAACCCGCCGCTACTACCGCGACCTTGGCGCACGGATCTGCGAATTCCCGATGAACCCGCGCGCCGCCGAGGCCGCGCGGGACGGCGGCGACTGGATCATCGTCGGCGCCCCCAACGCGGCACGCGGCGGCAGCCACCTTGGCTCGCCGGGGGCAGCCGATATGCTCAAGCGGGGCCTCTGCGATATCCTCGCCTCGGATTACTTCTACCCGGCCTTGCTGACTGCCGTGGCGCGGCTCTTGTCCGATGACCACGCCCTGCCCGCGTTGTGGAAGCTGGTCTCCACCAACCCCGCCCGCGCCTCCGGTCTGACCGACCGCGGAGAGATTGCCTTGAGCCAACGCGCCGACCTGACCCTGATCGACGGGCCCGAAGGCGGCACCCCGGCCCCGCGCCGGACGCTGGTGGCCGGACGCTGGTGGCCGGACGCACGGCTTTTCAAGCCCAGCCGTTGCAAGACTGAAACGCGCCCCGCCCTATTCATTTGTTCAAAAATATCCCGGGGGTGCGGGGGCTGGCCCCCGCTGTATGCCGCGTGCGGGGCTGCCCCCCCCCGCTTGCCGGGGGGGGTGCGGGGGGCTGGCCCCCCGCTTCCGGCGGCTGCAAGCCAATTCGCTCACATCTCCAGCACCGGCCACAGCGCCAAAACCAGCAGCACCGCCATTGTCCAGTTGAACGGCACAAGGCGGCGCGGGTCCGACAGCACGGCACGCAGCTTTTCCCCGGCAAAGGCCCACACTGACACCGACGGCAGGTTCACGCAGGCAAACACCGCGCAAACCACCAGAACCGTTGCAATTCCGCCCTGCCCATACGTGCTGATCGCCCCCAGCGCCATCGCCCAGGCCTTGGGGTTGACCCACTGAAACGCCGCTGCCTGCAAAAACGTCATCGGATGCGCCCGCGCCTTGCCCTCCCCCGGTGCCGCCGCATGAGCGATCCTCCACGCCAGCCACAGCATATAAGCAACCGAGACCACCTTCAGCGCCAGCTTGCTGACCGGCACCGCCTGAAACACGCCCGACAGTCCCAGTCCCAGCAGAAACACCATCACCCCATGGCCAAGGCTGATCCCCAGCATATGCGGCAGCGTCCGGCGAAAGCCAAAGTTCACGCCTGATGCAATCAGCACCAGGTTGTTTGGCCCCGGCGTGGTCGAGGTGACGAAGGCGAAAGATATCAGCGCAAGAAAGATGTCATGTGTCATGGCGCAATTCTTCACCATTATGGCGAACAAAAGATTGCAATCTGATCGCCTTGACGACAATCTTGGCAACAAATGGCGAATCTGGATGACTTAAACACCCGAATATTGCGCACCCTGTCACAGGATGGCCGCATCTCGAACCTTGATCTGGCCGAGAAGGTCGGCCTCTCCCCCTCCGCCTGCCTGCGCCGGGTGCAGGACCTGGAACGCTCGGGTGTCATCAAGGGCTACCGCGCCGTGATTGATGCCACCAAGGTCGGCACAGGCTTTGTCGCTTAAGTGACGGTTGGCCTCAGCAGCCACACCAAGGCCGCGCAAGAGGCGTTTGAACGGGCAATTGCGCGCGCCGCCGAAGTGCGCGAGTGTCACAACGTCACCGGCTCCGTCGAATACCTGCTGCGGGTCGAGACGCGGGATATGGCGCATTACAAGCACTGGCACACCGAAATCCTCGGCGTTTTACCGCAGGTCCAGGCCATCACGACCTTCGTTGTGATGGACAGCCCAAAAGACGACCGTTCCTGACGTGTTTTTTCCGCTTACCGAAGCTTTAACCGTTGCCCGACTCTGCCGACTGGCCTAGCCTTTGCCCATCCACTCTGGGAGGACAGAATGACCCTTGGCTTCAACACCCTTGCGATTCATGCCGGAACCGAGCCTGACCCCGCCACCGGCGCGCGGCAGGTGCCGATCTACCAGACCACGGCTTACGTGTTCCGCGACAGTGACCACGCGGCGAAACTCTTCAACCTGCAAGAGGTGGGCTACATCTACTCCCGCCTGACCAACCCCACCGTGTCAGCGCTGGCCAACCGGGTTGCGGCGCTGGAGGGCGGCGCGGGCGCCGTCTGCTGTTCATCCGGTCATGCGGCGCAGCTCATGGCGCTGTTTCCCCTGATGCAGCCGGGCACCAATGTGGTCGCCTCCACCAAGCTTTACGGCGGCACCATCCAGCAATTCACCAACACCATCCGCAAGTTCGGCTGGTCGGCCAAGCTGGTGGATTTCGACGACCTGAACGCGATCGAGGCGGCGATTGACGAAAACACCCGCGCCCTGTTCTGCGAGACAATCTGCAACCCCGGCGGTGCTATTTCCGACCTTGATGCCATTGCCCGTGTCGCCAGCCATGCCGGCCTGCCACTGATCGTCGACAACACCACCGCCACGCCGTTCCTTTGCCGCCCGATCGAGCATGGGGCTACGCTGGTCGTGCATTCGGCCACCAAATACCTTACCGGCAACGGCACCGTCACCGGCGGTGTCGTGGTCGATTCGGGCAAGTTCGATTGGTCGGCCTCGGGCAAGTTCCCTTCGCTGGCTGCCCCCGAGCCTGCCTATCACGGCCTGAACTTCCATGCGGCTTTGGGTGCCATGGCGTTCACCTTCCACTCCATCGCCGTCGGCCTGCGCGACCTTGGCATGACGATGAACCCGCAAGGCGCGCATTACACCCTGATGGGGATCGAGACCCTGCCCCTGCGGATGGAGCGTCACGTCCAGAACGCCCAAGCCGTGGCCGAATATCTGGAACAGGACCCGCGTGTCGACTATGTCACCTACCCGGGCCTGCCCTCCTCGCCCTATCACAACCTTGCCAAGATGATCGTGCCGGGCGGAGCCGGGGCGCTGTTCACCTTCGCCATCAAGGGCGGCTATGACGCTTGCGTCAAATTCGTCGATAACCTGAAGCTGTTCAGTCATGTCGCCAACCTTGGCGATACCCGCAGTCTGGTCATCCACCCTGCCTCGACCACGCACCGTCAGTTGTCCGATGAACAACGCGCAGCGGCAGGCGCGCTGCCGAATGTCGTGCGCCTGTCCATCGGGATCGAGGATCTGCGCGACATCATCGGCGATCTGGATCAGGCGCTGACCAAAGCCACCGCCTGACGGAAAGGGTGCGTAAGATCACGCACCCTACCCAAATCCCGGCCCTTACGGCACCAGTTGCCAGACAATGGTGACGGCCGCCGACACTCCCACTTCACCCGCAGCAACCGGCACGCCAGCATCCCCCGCCATTTTTGACAGCATCGGCATCGGCGGCACATAGCCACCGCCTTCGCTGATCGACACAATCGGTCCCAGCTTTTCACCCGCGGCCTCGGCATAAAGCCTGGCCCGCGCCAAGGCGTCGGCGACGGCTTCCTTGCGGGCCTCATCCTCGACCGGGCGCTGGTCAGCCAAACCAAAGCTCAGGCCGTTCAACGTGTTGGCCCCATCGGTGATGGCCGCGTCCAGAATGGTGCCGGTGCCCTCCAACGCCCGAATTTGCACCGTCAGCTGGTTGGAGGCAATATAACCCTTGACCTCCTGCCCGGTCCCCGCCGCATTCGTCACCCAGTTCGGATTGACCGAAAGGCTTGACGTCTGCATGTCACGGTCCGCCACCTTGGCGGCGATCAGCCGGGCTATCACCGCCGATACCGCGTCATTGTTGGCAGCCATGGCGGCCCCTGCGGTATCACCCGTCGTGGTGACGCCCAGCGACACCGTGGCCATGTCAGGCACCACATTGATCGTGGCGCTGCCGGTGACGGTGATGGTGCCTGCCGTGTCGGCAACTGCGGCCAAAGGCCAAACAAGGGCGGTGGACAGGGCAAGTGCGGTCAGAATTCGCATCGGAAACCTCCATGGTTGATACGACATTGCTATCCATGACGCCGCTCGCAAGATGATCCTTGGCCAGACCCGGGCTTTTTCTTTCATTCGGCAGAATCCTGCTGTAAGCAGGCCACCAAACCGGGGTCACTTCCCGGCGATCTGATGGCTGTGCTAGACGCTCCTCATGAAACCTTCGTTCGCCCTCGACTTCCGTGACGGTCTCGTCACCTTGCTGCACCGCACCTCGCGGGGGTGGAGCAAGGTGGGGTCTACCGCATTTGACGCCCCCGACTTTGTCGAGGCATTGGGCTACATGCGCTCTACCGCGCTTGGCCTGTCGCCGCGCGGGATCACAACCAAGCTGATCCTCCCGAATGATCAGATCCTGTATACGCCGATCCACGCGCCAGGCCCCGATGCCGCCAAGCGCAAACGCCAGATCCGCGCCGGGCTGGAAGGGCGCACCCCCTATCCCGTCGATGATCTGGTCTATGACTGGTGGGGCACCGGCCCCGATCTGAACGTCGCAGTCATCGCCCGGGAAACTTTGGCCGAGGCCGAGGCCTTCGCGACCGAACACCGCTTCAATCCGGTCAGCTTTGTCGGCGTGGCGGACAACGGCATGTTTCTGGGCGAGCCGTTCTTCGGCCCCTCTGCCCTTGCCGCCACGATTTTAAGCGATGGCGAAAAGGTCGAGCGTGATGCAGATCCGGTCACCGTAATAGCCCGGGACTTTTCGCGCAATGATACCAAAGCCAAACCCGCCGAGTTGATGGTTGCCGAGTTGATGGTTGCCGAGTTGGTGGTTGCCGAGCCGGTGGTTGCCGAGCCGGTGGTTGCCGAGCCGGTATCGGTTGAACCCGTGTTGATTGAACCGGTGGTTGCCGAACCGGTGGTTGCGGCGAAGGTGCCGGTGAATGCACCTCAGGCACAAAAGGCAGCACCCCAAGCGGCCCTGATCGGTGAAGACGTTGATACCCCGTTCGCGGATGTCGCCAAGGCCGCCGGGCAGGTTTCAACCTCTGCCGCCACCAATGCCATCCCTGCCCCTGCCACCGCTGGGGCACCTTCTGTCCGGGAAGCGGTCGCAGACCAAGGTGCTGGCCCCGCGACCTTTGTGACGCCGCAGGCCAACCGCGCCCAGTCCCTGCCTGTGGTCGAGGCAGCACCTGCACCAGCATCCGTTCAGAACCCGATCAGGCCACAGCCCCCCAAACCCAGCAGCGCCGTCCAAGCCCCCGAGGCGCCTATGGCAATGGACGTAACGCCCGAAGCCGAAGCCGTCCTTGACGACGTGCCACCGGCCCCGGCGGCAGAAATCGTCGCGGCCTTCGCGACCCGCCGGTCGGCAGCGATTGCTGCGGCGACGGCAGGGACGGCGGGAAAGCCGGCGGCGAGTGCATCGGTGGGAACAGGAACGACGGCGGGTGCACCAAGGCAAGTCGGCGTCCCGGCGGCAAGAATTCCGATGGTTGGACCCGCGCCCGTTCAGCGCCCGACAGTCCCGCGCCCCAATGTGGCCCGCCCCGCAGCAACAACAGCACGCGACACCGTGCCCTTCCCCGTCAAACCCAATTCCGCAATCGCGAAGCCCAGCCTGGGCAAGTCGGGCAAACCCGGTGGTGCATCCGTAACCGCCGCAGGCATTGTCGGCGTCCGCCGAGAGCGTAACGTGGTGCCGCTGCCCACCGCAGGCACTCCGGAAGAGCAGGCTGCAGCCGCCGTCCGCAGGGCCAACGCCAAACCTCCAACCGGGCTGGGCAGCCGCTCTGCCCCGATCAAGGGCAAGCCGCGTTATCTGGGGCTGATCCTGACCGTGGTGCTGCTGGTGCTGCTGGTGGCGGTGGCGGCGTGGTCCAGTTTCTTCATGGGCGCGAACGACACCACCGGCACCGGCGCAGAAGCCCCCGCCGCAACCTCGCCCGCCGCAATCTCACCCGCTGCAAGCCTGCCAGCGCCAGACGCCGCAACTACGGCAACCGCCGAGGTCAAGGGCACCACGACTGCCCCGCCAACCTCGGATGTCACAACTGAGGTCTCCACCAAGGCCACCGCTCCGGCAACCCAACCGAACGCCGCTGCCGATACCGCATCAGTTGCGCCAGTTGCTACGCCAGCCGCAGATACCGCCGCAGCCGATACGGCAGCGCTTCAGTCCGGCAGCACGCTTGCCGCCGCCATCAATTCTGGTGCAGCCAACTCAGGCACTGCCAATGCCGACTCTGCCACTGCCGACTCTGCCAATACTGTTGCCGCCGCTATGGGCCCGGCCGATGCGGGCGGTGAACTTGCGCAAACCAGCGGGGTAATCACGGGGTCTGCCGCGCCCCAGGTATCGGCTGACGCCTCCGGCATCGCGGCCGACGCAACCGGCACACCCAGCCAGACGGCCGCAGCCAGGATCGCCGCTTTGGCTGCGACCAACCCTGCCAAGCTGGTCGCCGCCCCGGTGGCAGAGCCTGCCCCCAACACAGAGGTTTTATCTGCGGGTCTGGGCGTTGTCGTGCCGGGAACCACGGTTCAGGACAAGATCGTGCTGGCGATGGCAGATACGCCGCCCAAGCCGGTCGGACCAATTGCCCTGCCTGCCGTCGCGGCGGGCGCCGATGCAAGCCCCGCCGCCGAACCTCCGCCGCCGCCTTACGGCACGGTGTACAAGTTCGACGCAGAAGGCCGTATCATCCCAACGCCCGAAGGCATCATAACGCCTGAGGGCGTTCTGCTTATTGCAGGCAAGCCCAAGCTGGCCCCGCCAGAACGACCGGCAAACCTGGCCCCCGCTTCTTTGAATGCGGTGACCATGAATGCGGTGACTTTGAATGCGGTACCGTCGGATGCAGCTTCAGCCGCACCCGCCGCCGGAGCGATTGCCATAACCGGACCCATCGCCAACACGGTAACCCTGCCGGCTGGCGCGCCCACGCCAGGCATCGCCGCCAGCCCATCCGTTGAAGTACCCGCCACCGAAACAGCACCTGTTGCACTGGTGCAGGACCCGACGTTGGCCGGCAAGCATCCCAAGGATAAACCGGCCAATCTTGCCCCCGCGCCAGCAGATCAGCAGGGCGCTGCGCCAACGACGCAGCAAGACAGCCGCATGGCCTCGCTACATCCGGCTCCGCGCCCGAAAGACCTGCCGGTGTCGCCGCTTGCCCCGGATACCGGGGCCGATGCCAGTGCGGCCTCTGCCTCGCTTGCAGCGAATGGCTTTGCGCTTTCAAGATCGCTCAAGCCACCAGCGCGTCCGTCGGGTCTGGACACGGCTGTGGATACGGCTGTGACAGCGGCGCTGAAAGAACCGGCCCCTGACACCCAACTCGCCAGCAACAACGTCGCGCCCGAGGCGCAGGTTGAACCCGATGTCGAGGCCCCTGCCCCCGACATGCCCACCAATGCCTCTGTCGCAAAACAGGCCACCATCAAGCGTGCGATCAACACCAACAAACTGGCGTTGCTGGCGGTGTTCGGCACCCCCTCGACCCGCTTTGCCATGATCCGGCAGGGCAATGGCGCGGTGAAGAAGATCAAGGTCGGTGACACTGTCGACGGCGGCCGCGTGGCGGCCATCACCGAGAATTCGGTTCAGTACCAGAAGGGCGGGCGCATTGTGACCCTGTCGCTTCCCACCGGCTGAACCAAGTGCCGCAATGTCATGGATAGGCGCCAACTTGCGGGTTATTCCGCGCACGGGACTTTTCATGCCGGGCGTCCGATGTGATACCTGCTTGACCCCGTTTGGCTGATTTCAGAATGGCCATCGGGCTTGTGACCCATGATTTGAAGGGACAGGATGGAAAGCTTTCTGCTGCAAGCCTCGATTTATCTGGGTGCTGCCGTGCTGGTGGTGCCGCTGTCGGTGCGTCTTGGTCTTGGGTCTGTGTTGGGCTATCTGGCGGCTGGCATTCTGATGGGGCCGGTGATGGGGCTGGCAGGGGCTGGCACCACCGATTTGCAGCATTTTGCCGAGTTTGGCGTGGTGCTGATGCTGTTCCTGATCGGGCTCGAACTGGAGCCGAAGGCGCTGTGGGATATGCGCGCCAAGCTTTTGGGAATGGGCGGCTTGCAGGTCTTGCTGACGTTGGCGGTCGTGGGGGGCGGGCTTTTCGCCTTGGGCGCGCAACCTCAGGTGGCTTTGATCGCGGGGATGATCGGGGCCATGTCCTCGACCGCTATCGTATTGCAGACGCTGGCCGAAAAGAACCTGATGGGGACGGCGGGCGGCCGGGCCAGTTTTGCGGTGCTGTTGACGCAAGACCTTGCCGTGGTGCCGATCCTGTCAGTATTGCCGCTGCTGGCGCTGCCAGCGGTGGCCGGTCTGACGGTCGGAACCTTTGGCGTCTCGAACCCGCAGGTGGCCGCGCCGACCCAAGGCGAGGGCGTGGCAGAGCCGCTGTTGGCCCTGATCCACCACCTGCCCGCCTGGCAGGTGACTGCCTTGACGTTGGCTGTCGTGGCGGCGATCATCCTGGCGGGCAACTACCTGACCCGGCCGATCTTCCGCTTTGTCCACGCCGCCCGCCTGCCCGAGATGTCGACCTTCATCTCGTTGCTTCTGGTGCTGGGGATCGCCTTTCTGATGATGATGGTGGGCCTTTCGCCAGCACTTGGCACCTTCGTGGCCGGGGTGGTTCTGGCCAACTCGGAGTTCCGGCATCAGCTGGAGGCCGATTTGCAACCCTTCAAGGGCTTGCTGATGGGGCTGTTCTTCATGACGGTCGGGGTTGGTGTCAACTTCGCGCTGCTGCTGCGCGAGCCTTTGCTGGTGCTGGCGCTGGTGCTGGGCCTGATCGCTATCAAGACGGTGGTGCTGTTCGGCATTGGCTGGCTGTTCCGCCTTCGCCTGCGCGACCGGACGCTGTTTGCGCTGGGGCTGGCGCAGGGCGGTGAGTTTGGCTTCCTGATCATCTCGATTGCCCGCAGCGAGGGCGCGCTGCCGGTGGTGGCGGGGCAGATGGCGCAACTGGTGATCTCGCTGTCGATGCTGCTGACGCCGCTGTTATTTCTGGGATACCAAACCCTGTCGCGCCGCTTAAGCGCGCGCCATCCGGAACGGCCAGCGGATGTGATTGACCAGAAGGGCGCGGTCATCATCGCCGGAGTGGGGCGTTTCGGGCAGGTCGTGAACCGGCTGGTGCGCAACTCTGGCATTCCGACGGTGGTTCTGGATGCGGATATGGCAATGATTGACACGCTGCGGCGCTTTGGCGTCAAGGGCTATTTCGGCGACCCGGCCCGCCCGGAACTGCTGGAGGCGGCGGGGCTATCCGATGCGCAGGTGCTGGTGGTGGCGGTTGATGAACCGGCCAAGGCGGTGCAGATCGTGAAGTTCGTGCGGACGCGGCGACCAGACATCCACATCGTCGCCCGCGCCTTTTACCGGGTGCATGTGTATGAGCTGTATCAGGCCGGTGCCGATGACATCGTGCGCGAGACCTTTGACTCGTCCGTCCGGGCTGGTCGCTATGTGCTGGAGAACATGGGGTTTTCAGAATACGAAGCGGCTGGGGTGTCGAAGGCCTTCTTCCGGTTGGACAGGGCTGCGATGCGCGATCTGGCGGAACTGTGGGTGCCGGGCCAACCGGTCGACCGCAACCCGGCCTATATCGAACGGGCAAAGAAGCTGGACCGCGATCTGGAGACGGCTTTGATCCAGGAAATCTACGAGTTGCGCCCGATGGATGCTGGCGACGACTGAAGCGGGCGCGGGGAAAGTCCCCGAGCCCGCCGCTCGGCGGACCCCGCCGGGGGGCTGCCGCCCCCCGGACCCCCTGCCCCAAGGGGAGGCACGCCTCCCGTTGAGAAACCCCAGTGGATATTTGAGCCAGAGTGAAAGGGATCAGCCGCCTGCGACGCCTGCCTCGGCGAAGGTGGCCATGCCGGAGTGGCATTCGGCGGCTGCTTTGACGATGCCGATGGCAAGGGCAGCACCGGAGCCTTCGCCAAGACGCAGACCGAGCGACAGGAGCGCTGTCTTGTTCAGGGCGGCGAGGAGACGGGTGTGGGCGGCCTCGGCGCTCGTGTGGCCTGCAATGCAATGATCAAGCGCCGATGAGTTGGCGGCGTGCAGGACCGCTGCGGCCGAGCAGGCGATAAAGCCGTCGAGGATGACGGGGATGCGCAAGATGCGGGCGCGCAGCATGGCACCGGCCATGGCGGCGATTTCGCGCCCGCCGAGGGCAGCGAGAACCGCCAGCGGATCGCGCGTGGTCAGGCGGGCGACGCCTGCGCGCACGGCATTGGCCTTGCGGGTCAGGCCTCCGTCATCGACACCCGTGCCACGGCCCACCCAATCCTCGGGCATACCGCCGAACAGGGCGCAGGCGAGGGCTGCGGCGGACGTGGTGTTGCCGATCCCCATTTCGCCGGGCACCAGAAGGTCGGCCTTGAGGTCAACCGCGGTCCAGCCGACCAGAAGGGCTGACAGCAGGTCAGCTTCGGACATCGCATCAGCTTCGGTAAAATCGGCGGTCGGGCGGTCAAGCTCGATGGCGTTGACCGTCATCGAGGCACCAAAGCAGCGGGCCAGTTGGTTGATCGCCGCCCCGCCGCGGGTAAAATTGGCCACCATCTGCACGGTCACTTCGGGAGGAAAGGCCGAGACTCCCTTGGCAACCACACCGTGATTGCCCGCAAAGATCGCCACTTGCGGCGCTGTGATGCAGGGCCTGTCGGTGCCTTGCCAGCCTGCCAGCCAGACCGCCACATCCTCCAGCCGACCCAAAGCGCCCGGCGGTTTCGTCAACTGGCCATTGCGGGCAAGGGCGCCTGCCGTTGCCGCCGCATCGGCGGCGGGCAGGTTGGCAAGCAGGGTGCGGAAATCGGCAAGTTTGGCTGGGGTATCGGTCACGGGCTGGGCCTTCGGTCATGGGTGTCGGAGAGATAGGCCAAGGGCGAAAGAATGGCCAGACGCAGAGGACACTCTGTCCCGGTTTTCCGACATCGACTGCGCCAACGGGTGTCTTCGCCGAAAGGATATTTGCCCGGACCAAAGAAAAAGGCGGCCCCGAAGGACCGCCATTTCGCAGTGCAGTCCGCAAGGATCAGGCGGCGCGGCCCACCAGCACTTCGCCGACTTTCTTCTGCGCGCCGGCCTCATCCACGCCCGCCACAGCGGCCACTTCCCGGGTCAGCCGTTCCAGCGCTGCTTCATAAAGCTGGCGTTCGGAATAGCTTTGCTCACGCTGGTCATCGGAGCGGTGCAGGTCGCGCACGACCTCGGCAATTGCCATCAGGTCGCCGGAGTTGATCTTCTGTTCATATTCCTGCGCCCGGCGCGACCACATGGCGCGCTTGACGCGGGCCTTGCCTTTCAAAGTGTCCAGCGCCTTGGTCACCACATCAGGCGTTGACAGCGAACGCATCCCGATTTCGGTCGCCTTGTGGGTGGGAACCCGCAGGGTCATCTTGTCTTTTTCAAACGAGATGACGAACAGTTCCAGCCGGTATCCGGCGATTTCCTGTTCCTCGATGGACACGATTTTTCCGACGCCATGGGCAGGATACACCACGAAATCATTCGGGTGGAAGTCAGGCTTCTTGGTCTTGGTCATTCAGTCACTTCCTATGGGACACGGCCCGAAAAGACGAAAATTCACGCGGCAATGCCCAAGCATCGCCGCTTCCAAAGCTTACATTCGTCGGAAAAACCGTCCCAGGCGAGCTGCTCTGGAAGGGTTTCAGGCATCCTTCATTGATTGTAACGCTTGTATAACACAAAAAATGCGAAAAACCAAGAACCGCATTATGCGCTATCAAGGCCCTGGGGGTTGATCCCCATAGGTTTTTTTTATTTCCTACCGCCGCAGCATGGCGGGTTTGACCGAATCACCCAGGCTGGCGCAACTTAACCGCCCAGGCCAGCCACTTCCGAGAAGTACGTCTTGATCTTGTCCTTTTCGCCATCCCGTTCAGTGGCGTCTGGCAGCGGGTCTTTCTTGGTGACGATCACCGGCCAAAGTTCGGCATATTTGCGGTTGAAGGTCACCCAATGATCCAAGTCCGGCTCTGTGTCTGGGCGGATCGCGTCGGCGGGGCATTCGGGTTCGCACACGCCGCAGTCGATGCATTCGTCGGGATGGATGACCAGCATGTTCTCGCCTTCGTAAAAGCAGTCCACCGGACACACTTCGACACAGTCGGTGTATTTGCAGGCAATGCAGTTGTCGATCACCACATAGGTCATGGCAGTTCCATCCTTCGAAAGCGGCGAGGTCTGACTAGACGAGGCGTGGCGATCATTCAAGAGTTGATGCGGCATCCGGCGGCGTCAAGCCATTCAGGTCGGCGTAAAGCAATTGTGCTTCAGGGGCGGGGCCGCGCCTTGTGCCCAAAGACAAGATGCGAACCACGCGTATCCGGTCCGCCTGCGGAAAGGTTAGCACGTCGCCCGCCGAGACGCCATGCCCCGGCTTGGCGCAATGCTGGCCATTCAACCGCAGATGGCCCTCGCTGACCATGTCAGATGCCAGTTCCCGCCCCTTGAAGAAGCGCGCCTGAGCCAGCCATTTGTCCAGCCGCATCTTCGGGCTGTCAGTGGCGGCTGTCTTTACACCCGGCCCGGCCAATTACTTGTTCAGCTTCAAGGCCGCCAGAACGGCGAAGGGGTTGTCCGGGTCAACTGGCTTTTCCACACGCGGCGGGCGGGCTTCAAAACTGCGCTGCGGCTTGGCATCGGGCTTCCCGCCTTCATATTTGCCGCCGTCACGACCGCCTGCCTTGGGATAGGGCTTACGGTTGTCTGATCGGCTTTCGCCTTGCGGGCGATCCGCTTGCGGACGCTCACCCCGGGGCTCAGCACCTTCACGCGGTTTGTTGCCTTTATAGCCACCACGGTCGCCACCTTCGCGCCGGGATTTCGGTTCAGCGGCAACCACGGGCGCACCCTCTACAACAGGCGCTGCCGGGTCGGGTGCGGGGGCCGGGGTGACGTCCTTGCGCGGACCACGATCAGCATTGCGATCCTGGCGTGGCGCACCGGTGCGCGGCGGGCGGTCGCCACGCGGTTCGCTACTACGTTCGGTGCGTTCCGGACGCGCGGGGCGTTCGGGGCGGGCACGGGGCTTGGGGGCCCAGGTGAAGGTGACAAAAGCTTCCATTTCAGGTGCCGCTTCTTCAACCGCCTCAGCCGCAGGCTCTTCAACCACCGGGTTGATCAGCGAGACCTCTTCCGGCACCGGGTTCAGCGAAACCGACTCCTCGGCTTTCACTTCCACCACGGGGGCGGCCTTGACCTTGACGCGTTCGGCCTTATCGCCCTTGTAGCCCAGACCGGACATCAGATCGACGAACTGGTCCAGCGTCATGCCGGTGATCGACAGCATGTCGGGCGTGGCTTCAAAGCCCACGCGACTGTCTTTGGTGCGCAGGATGTCGGCCAGACGTTCCAGCATATCAATCCGGATCGCCCGGACACCCGAGGGGTGATAGCCCGACAGCGTGTAATGGCTGCGCGGCACGTCGGGCAGGTTCGGAATGGTCACAAGGCCCGGAGGCGGGCTTTCGGGAAACTCTTGCAAGCCAGACCAAAGGCTCCACAGCACCAGACGCAGGCGGGTGGCTGCGGGTTTCAAAAGCAAGGGCAGGAAGATGGTGAACTGGCCAAAACGCACACCATGCTTGCGCAGGGCAGCGCGTGAGTCCTGATCCAAAGCCTTCACGTCATTCGCCACCTCGTCGCGCTGGATGACGCCCATCGCCTCAACCAACCTGAACGCAAAACCACGGGCGAGCCCGGTCAAAGCCTCATCCCGGCTCATTGCGGCGAGGGGTTCGAACAGGGCGGCAATCTTGCGGTCGATGAAATGCTGGGCGCGGCGGCGCACCTTGTCGGCCACGTCGGGACCGGCTTCCTCGTCCACAAACACCTCGACCTGCGGGCGCAGGGCTTCCGCGCCCTTGACCAGCTTGCCGACAGCAGAACTGCCCCACATCAGACCGCCCTGATTGGTGTAATCCATCTCGGTATCCGGCGCGTTGTAGAACCGGTCCGCCCGCAGGTGGAATTCCGGCTTCAACGCCGCCAGCGCCGCCGTGCGCAACGTCTGCGCCTCTTCCGGCGACTTGGTTGCATCCTGCCGGAAGCGGAACCCGTCCAGCTTGCCCACGAATTCGCCACTTACAGTGACTTCGCCCTTGTCATTCACCTCGGCCACGAGGGTCTCCTTCTGCTTCAACCGCCGC
>JAYSQA010000116.1:0-1797 GCA_043721775.1 Rhodobacterales bacterium | reverse complement strand
GCGCGGCAGGCGAAAGTCGCCTTGTTGGACGGCTTTCCAGTCGAAAGCGCCTGGGGCAGCGCAGCGCGAAAGATCTGGATCCCGCACTTCGGACTGCCTATCGCATGACTGCGCCAATGGACATCGCTTCCGCAGAAACAACTACCGCCCCGCCGTCCGTCGAGCGGGTCTTTCACTACCTTCTTGAAGACCGTGCTGCCGCCATCGCGCAGAAGCCCTGCCTTGTGATGGGCGAGCGCAGCCTGACCTGGGCAGAGGTGAATAGAGAGGGGAACCGCTGGGCCAATGGCCTTGCAGCCGCCGGGATCGGCAAAGGCGACCGCGTGCTGCTGATGATCCCCTCGGGGATCGAGCATGTGCTGATCTGGCTTGGCCTGTGCAAGCTGGGCGCGATCATGGTGCCGGTCAACGAGGCCTACAAGGGGGCGATGCTGCGCCATCAGGTCAATGATTCCGAAGCTGGTCTCGCCATCGTGGCCGAGCGGCACCTGGACGCCTGGATCGACCTTGCCTCCGACCTGCCGCACCTGCGCAACATCGCCGTGTCAGGCGGCGCTGCGCGGCACTCATTCCCTCAAATCCCCTGGGCCTGGTCCGACGCCGCCGACCTGCACAGCGCCGATCCCGCGCCGCTGCCGCGCATCGTCTCGGGCTTTGACCCGATGGCAATCTTTTATACTTCGGGCACCACCGGCCCGTCCAAGGGTGTGCTGTATTCCCATGCCCAAGCCTGGGCATCGGCCGAGGTTCCGGCGGATTGGTGCGCGCCAGAGGACGTCTTTTACATGTTCCTCCCGATGTTCCATGTCGGCCTCGCCCAGATGTTCGGCCTTGTCCTTCTGTCGGGCGCGACGATGGTGGTGCGCGAGAAGTTCAGCACCAGCAGCTTCTGGCCAGACGTGCGCCGCCATGGCGTGACCATGACGATCCTGCTTGCGACCATGCCGAACTTTCTGATGTCGCGCCCCGCCGAGGCAAGCGACCGGGATCACCCGCTGCGCAAGGTCATCATCATCCCGCTGCCCGCAGACCTTGACGGGTTCAAGGCCCGCTTTGGCGTCGAGGTTGCGACCTGGTTCAACATGACCGAGGTCAGCGTGCCTCTGCACTCGAACGGGTTCACCCTTGCCAATGCCACCTCTGCCGGCCGCCCGCGCCGCGGTGTCACCGCCCGCATCGTGGACGAATTTGACGAACCCTTGCCGCCCGGGCGGACCGGCGAGCTGGTTGTTCGTGCTGACCGACCCTGGGATTTCTGTCTTGGCTACTGGAAGAACCCGGCAAAGACCGTCGAAAGCTGGCGCAATCTGTGGTTCCACACCGGCGATGTGTTCCGCAACGATGAAGGCGGGAATTACTATTTCGTGGACCGCCTCAAGGACGCGATCCGGCGGCGGGGCGAGAACATCTCGTCCTTCGAGGTGGAGCGCGAGATCGACAGCCATCCCGCCGTGCTGGAATCTGCCGCCGTCGCGGTGCCGTCCAGCATGGGCGAGGATGAGATCAAGGTCGTGGCCGCGCTGAAACCGGGTGCCACGCTGCTGCCTGCAGAGCTGCACGCCTACCTTGCCGCGCGCCTGCCGGCCTATATGGTGCCGCTTTTCGTCGAGATCGCAGGCGGAGAACTTCCGAAAACTCCTACCGGGAAGATCCTCAAGACCGCACTTCGCGACTCGGGCACCGCCGCTGCCTGGACTTCGGGAGGGCGGCCATGAGCGGTCGTCGGTCGAGAATCAGTCAGGCGCGGATCGTCTTGGGCATCGCTGTCGTCGCCTTCATCGCGTTTTCCATTCTCGT
>JAYSQA010000115.1:0-2171 GCA_043721775.1 Rhodobacterales bacterium | reverse complement strand
GGGAGCCGAACGCCAATGCAGGCCATGAAGGACTGGCACAAGTCCCACCCCCATCTCTTCGTCAAATCACCCCGCAACCTGCCGGGACGCGACACTTAGGCAAGGAAGCTTGCGGCCCTGAGTGCAACCAGAGTTTCAAGGAGTTCGGCTGGTTCAGCCTTTGTCGACCGCAGCCCCATTTGCCCGCGCTTCGTCCTGTCGATCAGGTCTTTCGCCGCCGCCCATGCTGCGTCTTTCAGGTCCGGCCGCGCCAGCAGTTTCGCTTCGACCGCCGTTCTTGCCCCGGCAACCTGAATGTTTCCTGGTGCAAGCAAGGTGGCCTTGGCAAGAAGGGTCGGGATTTCTGCTTCCTTCTCCGGCGGAGTGCCGAGGTCGGCGCGCTCTTCAATCGCCGATATCAGGTCGTCATCTGAGCGTCGTTCAAGCCAGGAGTTGATGCAACAGCGGATCAGCCAGGTTTCGGCTCGTGGCTTTGACGGGCGTTGCGCCTCACTTCCGGACGTCTGTCCCCCATCAGCGCCACCCGCAACGCCTGCACCCCTGCGAGCGGCGGCGATGGATCAGCATCGCCCACGATCGGGCGCAGCATGTCGACCCACGCAAGTTCGTTCTTGGTGATCGGGTCCGTCGAAGGCAGCTTGAAGCCCTCGTAGACATACCTGTCCTTGGCGCTCATTTCCCGAACACCGCGCGGATGGCAGCCCTGGCCCTTGACGTCAGCCTGGGGTCGGCATCGCCAGAGGCATCCCGGATCTCAGCAAGCCAGACCCTCTCGTTCTCGGTGATGGGCTCGCCGATGATGTCGAAGATCGCGGCCGCTACGGTGCTGCCTTCAGCCTGTTCAAGGGCCAGACGCAGGAGAAGGGCGGGGTCGCAGTCCAGCGCCTTCGCCAGGGCCGGCACGTGATCGATGGCAAGCTTGGTGGCACCCTGCTTGACCATCGTCACCATGTCCGCGTTCACGAACCCGGCGTCCTCGGCGATCTGCGCGTGGGTTTTCAGGTGCTTCAATTCCAAAAGGCGCGTGTCGAGAAACTTCGCCAGCCGGCTGTTTTCATGAGGTTTCTTCGCCATCTTCGGTCTCCACTGTGATCAATGACGTGCGTGCTGCGCGTCATTGATCAGTTATAGCGACGGCCTGATGGGGACCGGTGGGATCTGGGATGGGTGCGAAGGGCAATGTCAAATCAGGCTAGACTTGATCCCAATACATACCTGACTGCTTCAAGTTTCCCCTGTGACGTGATGAGTGCGACCCGGACTGCCCGGACTATCCGGACCAGAAAGCAGACGGGTCCGGATAGTCCGATTTATTCAGCGCTGTTTGAAGGTGCTCCTGACTGGTTTGGTGTCTATGTCGCCGGATCGGTCGCGGGCGTGTCGACCAGGATCGACTTCCTGATGGAGTAGGCCCTCGGGCGCCCGGGGACGGCTGCCGGTGTCTTTCGCATCCGGTTGCCGGCTTCGCCAGAAACCAGGTAGCCACGCTGCCCTACCTCGCGCGCGGCAATCCTGCCATCGATGCCGTTGTGGATCACCTTCCAGGTCGTCGCCAGGATGTGGAAGAGGCTCTCATCCTGCCAACCCACAGACGAGGCACCGGTTTCTCCTGCCTTGGCGATGCTCACAAACTGGCCCGCGTTCGCTGCAAGATAGGTGCGCACCCGCAAGATTGTCGCAGCGGTCGCGTCAGGCTCATCCGGCGTTCTGGCGTCAAGCCACGCGCCGAACGTGCCCACGGCAGCCCCGATGGCACCGAGTGCAGGCCAGTCCGTAAGCCCGGATTTGGCGGCGAGAACACCAGCCGCCGCAACAAGCGCAAACCAGTCCTTGGCACGGAGCGTCACTCCATCATTCGGCGGCTCGTAATTCCGATCGACGGCATCAGTGAACTTTTCGGAAATAATCGCAACCTGCTTGTTGACCTCGCCCATGTTCTTCAAAAGCCATTCAACGAACGCGAGCCCGGCAGTTCCATAGTTTTCGCTGGATTCTTTACTGATCATCTTCGCAAAGGCTGCGCCATCGGCGCAACTGTGCAGTTCGTCGAACGCTCCATGTTCGCAAGAGTCTGCAACGACGTCGATCATACGGACCTCCTGCCCGGCCTTGACGCTCAGCCCACCTTCCGCAATCTTTTCGGCGATGCCGATTTCGCCAGAGGACAGAAG
>JAYSQA010000114.1:0-55618 GCA_043721775.1 Rhodobacterales bacterium | reverse complement strand
GGATGATCCCGGCGCGGAAGGCGGCCAGGCGGCGTTCCAAGCGGCTTGGGTTGTGGATCACGTCGGCGCGGTAAAAGCTGGGGCACAGGATGGCGGCATCGGCCACCTCGCCGCAATTGCCGCAACCGACGCAGGATTGGTCGATTGCAGCCACCGGATCGTCGCGCAGCGGGTCGTCGAGCCGCTTGAGCGACAGCGAGGGGCAGCCGGACAGACGGATGCAGGCATGGTCGCCGGTGCAGATGTCTTCATCGACGCCAAAACGCGGGGCTTCGACGCGGCGACCGTCTTTGATCGCCTGATTGCGCAGCGGTTTTTCGCGGCGCTGTTTGTTCAGCATACATTCTGACGAGGCAACGATGACCTTGGGGCCGGGGGTTTTGGTGGTCAGCGCCGCGCGCAGGGTGTCGCGCAGTCTGCCGACGTCATAGGTGTTGTCGATCTGGCGGACCCAGCCGATGCCGATGCCGTGCAGCGCGCGGGAGATCGGGTTCTTGGTCGATTTGGTGGCGTTGTCAGCGCGGGAGGACATGTTGTCCTGCCCCCCGGTGGCGGCGGAATAGTAGTTGTCGACCACAATCGCCACGCCGTCGGATTTGTTGAAGGCCATGTTGGTGAAGGACGCGTTCAGCCCGCTGTGCCAAAAGCCGCCGTCGCCGATGATCGCAATCGGGCGACGTTCGCCGCCGCCGTCAAACGCACCATTGGCGGCCGGGCCAAGGCCGTAGCCCATGGTGGCCCCGCCGATCTCGAACGGCGGCAGGCTGCCAAACAGATGGCACCCGATATCCGCCGTGATCTGCAACTTGCCCGTCTGCTTCTGCACCAGCTTCATCGCGGCAAAGATCGGCCTTTCCGGGCAGCCTGTGCAAAAGCCCGGAGGCCGGATCGGCACGGTCTTCGACAGGTCCGGCACCTTGGGCCGGTCCTGATTGGGCGCCCGCACCATGGCTGGCAACATATCCGGCGCCGCCTGCCGCAGGAAAGCCGTCAGCCCGTCCAGCATCACCTGCCCGGTATACTCACCCGCCATCGGCAACATGCCCTTGCCGTGCAGCTTTACCGTCGACCCGGCCCGGTACAGGTAGGTTGTCAAGGTCTGCTCAATGAACTCTGGCTGGCCTTCCTCAATGACCAGAATTTGCTCTTTGCCCGTGCAGAACGCCAGAAACTCGGACGAGATCAGCGGGTACGTCACGTTCAGCACATAAATCGGCACCTGACTTGCGCCGTAGATATCCGCCAGCCCCAGCCGTTGCAGCGCCCGGATGACGCCGTTGTACATGCCGCCCTGAATGACCAGCCCGACTGACGCAGATTTCGGCCCGAACACCTCGTTCAACCCGCGTTCCAGGATGAAGCGCTCCGCCGCAGGCCAGCGGTTCTTGATCTTGTCCTGCTCATGCACATAAGACATCGGCGGCAACACAACCCGGGCAAAGTCAGATTGCGGCGCGCTCAGCGCTTCCTTCACCGACAGCGTCGGCCTGCGGTTGGCCTTGGTGGCAAAGCTGCCGGTCACATGACACGACCGGATGCGCACCATCAGCATCACCGGGCTGTTCGAAGCCTCCGACAGGTCAAAGCCATCCGCCACCGCCTTGGTGATCGACGGCAAATTGGGCCTGGGGTCCAGCAACCAGAACTGCGACTTCATGGCAAAGGCATGGCTACGCTCCTGCATGATGCTGGAGCCTTCGCCATAATCCTCCCCCAGGATGATCAAAGCCCCGCCATTCACCCCCGATGACGCCAGGTTGGCCAAAGCATCCGAGGCGACATTGACCCCGACCGGCCCTTTGAACGTCACCGCCCCCCGGATCGGATAATGGACCGAGGCCGCAAGCATCGCCGCCGCCGCCGCCTCATTGGCGTTGGCTTCAAACCGCACGCCCAATTCCCCCAGCAACTCCTCGGCATCGGCCAGCACATCCATCAGGTGGGAAATCGGCGCGCCCTGATAGCCGCCGACATAACCCACGCCGTTTTCCAAGAGCGCCTTGGTGATCGCCAGAATCCCCTCGCCAGTGAAGGTCTCGCCTTCCCCAAGCCGCAAATATTCGACTTCCGCCTTGAAGGACCGTTCTGCCATGTCAAACCTCTGACTTCTGGGTGTTGGCGTGAATTTTCTGCAATGTCGCCACGAAGGCGCGCTGTTCGTCGGGGTCGATCCCGGCGAACATGTCCTGATAAGTATCGGCCATATGCGGCCACAGGCTTTCAAACGCTGCCCGCCCCGCTTGCGTGATGAAGACCCGGACTGACCGGCTGTCAGCGGCATCCGCCGCCCGCCGCACCAGCCCGTCCGTCTGCAAGGCATCGACGGCGCGTGACAGGGTCGAAGCCTCGACAATCGCATGGACCGCCAGTTGCCCGATCAGCTGACCGTCCATCACCGACAGCACCGCCAGCGCCCGCATCTTTGGTGTGGTCAGGCCCAGCTTGGCCATCTCCGCCCTTATCGCGGCATTATAGCGCCCCATGATTCGGTTCATCAGGTAAGGCGGATAGTTCGCCAGCCCGATCTCGCCAAGCCGGGGCAGATCGTCCCTCATGCGCCCAACCTCTTGGCCGCCAGAAAGCCTGACCCTCCGCCCACCCCCGGCCCCGGATGGGTTGAAGCGCCGATATGGCTTAGCCCGCGCACGTGGCTGCCCCCCGCAGACTGCGCAAAGGGCCGCCAGATGAAGAACTGGTCGATGCTGCACAGCCCGCCGTAAGGGTCACCCCCCACCAGATTGACATTCATCGCCTCAAGATCCTTGGGCGAATAAGCCCTCCGCGCCAGCTTGATCGCCGCGAAATCCTTGATATGCCGCGCCAAAATCTCCTCAATCCGGTCCGCATAGGCCTCTCGCACCGCATCCCAATCCGACCCGGAAATCTTGCCGCCCGCATCCCCCTTGATCACCCTTGGCGCGTCCGGTACCTGAACCCACAAGATCGCCTTCCCCGCAGGACAGCGCGAGGCATCCAGCCGATGCGGCTGCCCCACACAGATCGTGGGCACCGCAGGCAGCATCCCCCGCTCCGCCTCATTGGCCGACTTCGACACGCTGTCGATGCCATCCGCCAGATGGATCAAAGCCACATCATCAAGGCCCGCAGACAGCCACTCCGGATGCCGATCCAGCGCATAATGCAGCTGGAAATTCCCCCGGCCATGACGAAAGCCCTTCGCCGCCGCCGTGTCAGCGGGCAAATTCACATCCCGCAACAACCGCCCCAGCAACTGCCCGGGCGCCACCGAGGCCAGAACCGACCCGCAAGCAATCTCCTCGCCCGAGGCCAAAGCCACGCCCGTCACCCGTCCGTCCCGCACCAGAATCCTGTCCACATCGGCGAGGGTGCGAATTTCCCCACCCTTCTCCTCAATCAACGCCCGGAACGCTTCCGCCGCTTTCCCCGCGCCACCCTTGGAAATCGGCGCACCAGCAGCCTCCAAGGCAAAGGCGATCACCCGTGCCATCTGGCCGCCGTAAGCACTCTCCGGCGTCAGCCCGCAATGCAAGCTCCACGGCGCGAACAAAGCCTGCACCGTGGGGCTTTGGAAATCCGTCTCCAGCCACCCGCGCGCCGGAACCAGCGCCTGCCCGAACCACGCAGCCAACCCCTTCAGCCCGCGCTTGCGCGCTTGGGCAAACAGCAGTTTGAACGTGGCCCAAGACCACAACTCTCCGCCCAGCAAGGAAAACAGAAATGGCGCATCCGCCCCGATCTGGCCCACAACCGCCGCATGGGCGTCACCATCCCCCATCGCCTGCGCATTGAAGGCGCTGATATTCTTCTCCCGGTCCATCGTCAGAACCAAAGCCTCACCGCCCGGCCGCACCACGGCGGTCGGATGCGGCGAATGGCAGTATTCAAACCCATGCCGCGCCAGATGGGGGCCCAAGTCAGCCCCCGCCGGCCCGGTCATGAACAGAACGAACGTCGCGGCCATCACATCATGCCGAAAACCCGGCAAGGTAATCTCATCAGTCCGCAAACAGCCACCAATGCGGTCAGACCGCTCCAGCAGCAGCACGCGGTCACCCTTCAGCGCAAGCATCGCACCCGCCACCAAAGCGTTGATCCCCGAACCGATGATGACGTGATCAGGCCGCATTTACGCTCTCGGAACCAAAGCCAAAGCCCGGATCGGAGACCCCGTCCCGTTCTTGATCTTCAACGGCGCCGCAATCAGGATCGCCCCCTTGGCAGGCAACCGGTCCAGATTGGCAAGGCTGGCCAGCCCAAAGCAGTTGTTCTTGTGCAGCAAATTATGCGCCGGGAACGGCGGCGTCATGCCACCGGCTTGCCCGGCATCGGTGCCGATGCACTGGCTGCCCCAGCCGACGATGCCCTTCGACAACAGATACTGAATAACCTCTGCCGTAGGCCCCGGAGTATGCGGCCCGGTGGCGTCGGCGTTCAGGAACAGCGCCTCGTCATGGCCGCGCTTGTCCCAATCGCTGCGCAAGACAACCCACTCGTCGGCGTTGATCGCACCATGCTTGGCCTCCCACGCCTGCACATGGTCGATGGTCAACAGGAAGTCCGGGTCCGCCCCACACTCGGCGGCAAAGTCCAGCACGTTGACCGGAGCGACCAAGCGCTGCACGGCCAGGGTATCCGTATACCCGTCGGCATAATCCTTGCCGGTGATCCAGTGATGCGGCGCGTCGAAGTGGGTGCCCGAATGCTCCCCCACTTTCAGCCAGTTCCACGCCCAGAACGGCCCGTTCTCGTCATAGTTGGAAATCGTATGGATCTCGATCTTCGGCGTGTCCTTGGCGAAATCCGGTGGCAGTTTCAAGAGGGGCGTGTCCGGCCCCAGAACCCCGGTGCAATCCACCACCTCAACCCCGCCCGAGGCCAGCATTCCGGCCAGACTGGCCAGCACGTTTGCAGATGTCATTGATACTCTCCCTGTCGCTATGCTTGCTAATCCGTCTGGCAGGGCGGCGCGATATGGCCCGTGCCGGATAAAAATCATGCTAGACAGATTTAGATGCATTTGCAAATATCCTGTAAGCCGTAACCGGAGGGATGATCGTTTGCCACAGCTTGACCGCGCGTTCGACGCAGTGCTGATTGGGGCGGGCCACAACACGCTGGCCGCCGCGTTGCACCTGTCGGCCAAGGGCTGGCGCGTCGGTGTCTTTGAACGCGCCTCGGTGGCAGGGGGTGCTGTGAAAACCGGTGAATACACCCTGCCCGGCTTTCGCCATGACTGGGCCGCGATGAACCTGTCTTTGTTCGCCGGAAGCCCGTTTTTCAAGCTGTACGGCGCGGAACTGGCCAAACACGGCTGCGCTTTCGTGCCAGTCGCCAAACCCTTCGCGTCCTCTTTCCCGGATGGAAAACACGTTGGCGTTTCGACCCGCCTGGACGAGACTACAGCCCTGATCGCTGCGCTGTCGCCTGAGGATGCCATTACATGGAAGCGCCTGTTCGCAGGCTTCGGGGCAGAGGCTCCGCATCTGTTCGGCCTGCTTGGCAGTCCGATGAAACTGCGTGCGCTTGCATATTTCATGTTTAAAACACTGCGGGCGAAGGGCATTGGCGGCACGCTGGACCTGACCCGCTTTCTGCTGCAATCGCCCAGGGCGTGGCTGACGGACACCTTCAAACACCCGCATGTCCAAGCACTTCTGGGGGCCTGGGGCATGCATCTGGACTTCGCCCCCGATGTCGCGGGCGGCGCGATGTTTCCCTATCTGGAGGGGATGGCAGGTCAGGCCTTCGGCATGGTGATAGGTCAGGGCGGCGCGGATACGATCATCAAGGCGCTGGTGACGGCCGTTCAGGCGCGGGGTGGGGTGGTGGAATTGAACGCACCCGTCACCCGTATCCTGCATGACGGCGCCCGTGCCAGCGGCATTGAACTGGCGGATGGCCGCAAGATCACCGCGACCAAGGCGGTCATCGCCGGTGTGGCACCCCGCGTCCTGCCAAGACTGACCGGCGGCACGACGCCCGCCTTTGACCAGGGCATGATCCGCTTTGCCCATGCGCCCGGCACGATGATGATCCACCTGGCGCTGTCGGGCCTGCCGGACTGGAACGTGCCGGATCTGAAAACCTTCGCCTATGTCCACATTGTCCCCAGCCTGGATCAGATGGCGCGCACCTATCAACAGGCCAAGGCCGGGCTTCTGCCGGACGAGCCGGTCCTTGTGGTGGGGCAACCCACCGTCGTCGACCCCTCACGCGCGCCGAAGGGCAAGCACACACTTTGGGTGCAGGTCCGCTTGGTGCCCGGTGTCATCCTGGGCGATGCCAAGGGCGAAATCACCGGCACCGACTGGACCGACGCCACCCTGCCCTTTGCTGAACGCGCGCTGGATATTCTTGAGGCGCATGCCCCGGGCACAAGGGCGAAGACCCTCGCCCGCCGCCTGGTGAACCCGGTGGATTTTGAGGCCGACAATCCCAATCTTGTCGGCGGCGATCAGGTCTGCGGGTCGCACCACCTGTCACAGCACTTCCTTTTCCGTCCCATGCGCGGGCATGCCGACGGCTCGACCCCGATCCAGAACCTGCACCTGACCGGGGCCGCCGTTTGGCCCGGCGCAGGCACCGGGGCGGGCCCGGGATATCTGCTGGCCCGGAAACTGGCCGGAAACTGAACCGATACAAAAGAAAAACCACAACAGGGACCAAAACCATGAACCTTAGCAGACGCAGCCTTCTGAAGCTGTCCGTGGCGGCAGTGGCCACCGCGACAGCCTTGCCCAGCTTCGCCCAAGCCATCGAAGAGTTGGTGATCGCCTACAATGTCAACCTGCCGTCGTGGGACCCGACCACGGGGCCAAGTGCTGTGAACCCGACGATCCAAGGGTTGTATCAGTCGGTCTTCGACCAATACATCCTGCAACAACCTGACCTGAAACCGGCCCCGGGCCTGTTGACGGAATGGGGCTGGAACGACGACAAGACGCAAATTCATCTGACCGTGCGCGACGGCGTGACCTGGCATGACGGCAGCCCCTTCACCGCCGATGACGTGGCGTGGAGCCTGGAACGCGCCGCCGACCCGGCAACCGGCAACCCGATCCAGTTCGTCTGGGGTTCGTTGGCGAACTTCAAGGTAGAGGGCAAAAAGGTCACCGCCGACGTCAAGCAGTTCGATCCGACCATCTTCAAGTGGATGTATTTCCTGACCGGCTATGTGCTGCCGAAAGCCTATTACACCAAAGTGGGCGCGGAAGGGTTTGAGAAGGCGCCCATCGGCACCGGCCCCTACATGGTTGACAAATTCGAACAGAACGCCTTTGTCCGCCTGAAGGCCAACGCCAATTACTGGGGCGGCAAGCCGGACTTTGACACCGTGACGATCAAGTTCGTGACCGATGCGGCGGCGCGGGTGGCAGAGATTGAAAGCGGCTCAAGCCATGTCACTCTGGAGATGCCGTATGAGGAATATGACCGCCTGAAGGGCAGCATGAACGGCTATGCAACACCGGTGTCGAACATCGGGATGATCTTCCTGAACGACATCGAGGCGATGCTGGACCCCAATGTGCGCAAGGCCGCCGTCGCAGCGATTGACAAGCAAGCCATCGTTGATCGTCTGCTGTCAGGCTACGGTGTGCCGATTGATACGCTGGAAACGCCGGATTACGACGCCTATGACGCCTCGATCAAGACGCCTTATGACCCGGATGCGGCGGTGAAGTATCTGGCGGCCTCGGGCTTCAGTGTCGATAATCCGGTGAAGTTCACCATCCAGACCACCAAGGGCTACATGCCCAAGGATTACGAGATGATCCAGGCCATCGTCGGGCTGTGGCGCAAGGTGGGGATTGAGGCGACCATCGAAGTCTATGAAATCGCCAAGCACTACGAACTGCGTGCGGCGGACAAGCTGGCCCCGGCGGCCTTCTACAACTGGGGCAATTCGGTGGGCGATCCCACAACCTCGACCGGGTTTGCCATGTTCGGCCCAAGCCCACACTCGGTCTGGGACAGCAAGGATCTGATCGACATGATCGGGCCCTTGTGGGGCGAGAAGGACGAGGCCAAGCGGATTGCAGGCTGGAAGGACGTTGACCGCTATATCGCGGAAAACGCCTATGTCATCCCGCTCTTGCAATACGTCCAGCCGATCCTGGCGGCCAAGGGTGTCGTGGTGACACCGCACCACTCGGGTGCTTTGCTGCCGTTCCTGATGAAGCGGGCGTAAACGCTCGGCGGACCCGAATTGGGGGGGCTTCTCGCCCCCCCAACCCCCCCTCGCCGGGGTGTTTCACACCCCCCGGACCCCCGTGGGATATTTATGAACAAATGAAAGAGGGGTGGGCGGCCCCCGGTGAGGTTTATGGCGCTTCTACAAACCCTTTTGCTGCGGCTGGTGACGACGGCGGTGACGTTGTTCGGCGTGGCGGTGATCGTGTTCTTCGTCATCCGCGTGGTGCCGGGCAATCCGATTGCGATGATGCTGCCACCGGGGGCAACGGTGGAGGACATAGCGCGGTTGACGGCATTGTATGGCTTGGACAAGTCGATCCCGCAGCAGTTCGTGATCTGGGGCGCCGGGGTGCTGCGGGGCGACTTTGGCACCTCGATCACGCTGCGGCAGCCGGTGTTGGCGCTGGTGCTGGGGCGGTTGCCTGCGACGCTGGAACTTTCGGTGCTGGCTTTGGTTATGGCGGTGCTGGTCGGTGGCGCGGCGGCTTTGACCGGGACCAGGCTGCGGGAGACCAAGGTGGAGGGCGGGATTGATGTGGCCAATGGAATGGCCTTGTCGGTGCCGGATTTCCTGTGGGGGCTGGTGCTTATTCTGGTGTTTGGCGTACTGGTGCCGGTGTTTCAGATCTCGGGCCGGGTGACGCCCTCGTTGCAGCTGCCGTTTGTCACGAACTTCTATCTGGTGGAAAGCATCCTGCGGCTGCGGTTTGACCTGACGCTGGATTTGCTGAGCCATATGTTGCTGCCGGCGGTGGCTTTGGCCATCCCATTGGCGGCCATCATCGGGCAGCTTTTGAAGCAAAGCCTGAAGGAAACCATGCATCTGGATTATGTGACTTTGGCCCGCACCCAAGGATATTCCGAGGCCCGGGTGATCTGGCGCGAGGCTTTGCCCAATGCCATTCTGCCAACGCTGACCCTTGTGGGCGTGCAGTTCACCTTTCTGATCGGCGGCACGGTGATTATCGAGCGGCTGTTTTCCTATGAAGGCCTTGGCAACATGGCCATCGACGCTGTCATCAACCGCGACCTGCCTTTGATTCAGGGCATCGTCATCCTGTTTGCCGTCATCTTCACCGGAGTGAACCTTGTGGTCGACCTGACCTACGCCACCCTGAACCCGCGGTTGCGGCATGGCTGATGGGCGCGCCCAAGTCCGCCGCCGCGCCGGGGTGCGGCTGTGGCTGTCGGCCGCATGGCTGGTGCTTTTGGTGCTGGTGGCCGTCTTCGCACCGCATATGGCGCCGAAAGACCCGTTGGCGCAGGACCTGTTCCTGGGCCGCCTGCCGCCGTTCTGGGTGCATGGGGCAGACCCGGCGTTTCTGCTGGGCACCGACTCGCTGGGCCGCGATGTGCTAAGCCGGATCATCTTTGGCACGCGGATCGCCTTGGCGGTGGCCTTCATTTCCGGCACGCTGACCTGCATCATCGGGGCGAGCCTTGGCCTGGTGGCCGGGTTTTACCGGGGCTGGGTGGATATCGTGGTTTCGCGTTTCATCGACATCTGGATGGCCTTTCCGCCGGTGCTGTTCTCGATATTGCTGATCGCTGTCATCGGGCCGGGGTTGTTTTCCATCATCGCGGCCATTGTGGTGATTGACTGGACCCGCTTTGCCCGCGTGGTGCGGGCGGAAGCCATGGCGCAGGGCGCGATGGACTATGTCGCCTCGGCGCGGGTGGCCGGGCGGGGGCGCTTTGGCACCATGGTCAGGGAAATTCTGCCGAACGTGCTGCCGATCATCGTGGTGCTGCTGACGTTGGAGATGGGGATTGCGGTGATCGTCGAGGCCATTCTGTCTTTCGTCAACCTGTCGATATCGACCGATGACCCGACCTGGGGCGGGATGATTTCGGAAGGGCGCACCTCGATCCATCAGGCGTGGTGGGTGCTGGTGTTCCCGCTGATCACCCTGTTCCTGACCGTCCTGTCGTTCAGCCAGCTGGGCGAGGGGTTGAAGGACCGCTTCGATCCGGTACTGCGATGACCTATCTTGAGGTCAGGCATCTGTCGGCACGGGTGAAGGGCGGCGGGCCCTTGCTGCGGGATGTCTCATTGAAGGTGATGGCGGGCGAGGTCCGGGGCCTGGTCGGCGAAAGCGGAGCGGGCAAGTCGATGATCGGCAAGGCCATATTGGGCATCCTGCCGCGGGCGGTAGAGATCACCGCAGGTCAGATCCTGCTGGATGGCACTGACCTTCTGACTTTGCCCGCCGCCGAACGCCGCATCAAGGTGGGTGCGACCTGCGCCCTGATCCCGCAAGACCCGCTGACGGCGCTGAACCCTTCGCGCCGGATCGGGCCGCAGATCACTGACCGGCTGGTCCATATCCTGGGCTGGACGCGGGCCGCTGCGCAAGCGCGGGCGCTGGCCCTGCTCGCGGAGGTGCAGTTCACCAACCCCGAGCGCGTCATGCGCCAGTATCCACATGAACTGTCGGGCGGCATGCGCCAACGCATCCTGATTGCATCGGCCTTCGCCGCCGAACCCAAGCTGATCGTGGCGGATGAGCCGACGACGGCGCTGGACGTGACGGTGCAAAAGCAGATCCTGAAGCTGATCGCGGGCCTTCAGGCCAGACATGGCACGGCGCTGCTGTTTGTGACGCATGACCTTGGCGTGGTCAGCAAGGTCTGCCAAAGCCTGTCGGTGCTGTACTCTGGCAAAGTGGTTGAGGATACCAGCGTCACCGATTTCTTCCGCGCCCCCAAGCACCCCTATTCCGCAGCCCTTCTGGCCGCGACGCCGAAATACACCGACCCTTCCGCAGGCCTGAACCCGGTGTCCGATACCGTCATCGCCGCAGTGAAAGCCGAGGTTGAGCATGGCTGACCTGTACACCGTCACTGACCTGCACCTGTCTTTGGCCGACATGACACGCAAACCGCTGTTCGGCATGGCACCCCGGTTGGATATCCTGAAAGGGCTGACATTCTCAATCCCGAAGGGCACCGTGCTGGGGATTGTCGGCGGCTCGGGCTCGGGCAAGTCCACCCTCGGGCGGGCGCTGGTCCGGCTGCTGGAGCCATCGGGCGGCACGGTGGCGTTTGACGGCACTGACATCACCCACCTGAGCGATGCCCAACTGCGCCCCCTGCGCCGCCGGTTTCAGATGATCTTTCAGGACCCGATGAGCAGCCTGAACCCGCGCCACCGGGTTGGAACGATTATCGCCGAACCCCTGCGGCTGCATGGCTTTGACGGCATCCCCGCCCGTGTGCAGCGGGCGCTGGATCATGTCGGCCTGCCGCAGGACTTCGCCAGCCGCTACCCGCACGAACTGTCCGGCGGCCAACGCCAAAGGATCGGCATTGCCCGCGCCTTAGCCCTGGAACCAGAGTTCATTCTGGCCGATGAGATTGTCTCGGGCCTTGATGTGTCATCCCAGGCGCAGGTCCTGAACCTGCTGGAAGGGCTGGTGCGCGACCTTGGCCTGACGCTGGCCTTCATCAGCCACGACCTTTCCGTGGTGCGACGCCTGTGTCAGCGCGTGATGGTCCTGCAACACGGGGTGATCGTGGAAAACCGCGAGACGGCGGCCCTGTTCGCCCATCCGCAGGCGCAATACACCCGCGACTTGCTGGACGCCATTCCGCTGCCCGACCCGGCGCAGGTCTGGGTCTGAACCCGGTCGCTTGGGGAACGGCGGGGAGGCCAGCCTCCCCGCGCCCCTCCGGAGTATTTCGACAAAGGGCAAATGCAAGGGTCAAACACGGCTGAGGGCGGCCTTCAGGGCGGCGACTTTGCTACGGTCGGTGCGTTTGTCGTTGGGGGGCTGAAAGCCGAAGGTGAGGGGGGCGCCTGCGGCGGGCAGGGCGGCGGCGCAGCTGGCGTGGACCTCGGTCAGGGGGAGGCGGGCGAGGGTGGGGAGCGTGTCAAGGCTCACACCAGAGCCTGGCATGATGATCAGGCGGCCTTTCGCATTTGCCATCATCAGCGCGAGGCGGCCCAGCCCTTCGGCGGCGGTTTTCGCGCCGCCGGAGGACAGGATGCGGCGGAAGCCAAGCTCGATGGCGGTTTCCACGGCTTCGGCGGCATCGGGGCAAAGGTCGATGGCGCGGTGCAGGGTCAGATCGAGGCCCTGGGCCTCGGCGATCAGGTCCGAAAGGACAGCGGGATCAAGCCGCCCATCCGGCAGGCTGGCGCCCAGCACCACACCGGGCAAGCCAAGCGCACGGGCGGCGCGGATATCGGCTTTCATCACCGCAACCTCTGGCAGGGTGAAAACGAAATCGCCGGAACGCGGGCGGATGATTGGGTAACAGGGAATGGGCGCGCGGGTGGCTTGCTCCATCAGGCCAACAGAAGGGGTAAGCCCACCCAGCGCCAGCGCCGCGCACAATTCCACCCGGTCTGCGCCACCTGCAATAGCCTCGGCCAACCCAAGCGCGTCATCCACGCACACCTCAAGCCTGACCAAATGCCGCCTCCCCTGCCGCTGCCGCCCCGATCAACCCGGCATCGGCCCCGGCGTCTGCCACCACCACCAAAGGCTGATCCACCCGGCGCAAGATCCGCGCCCTGACCGCCCGGTCCAACGCCGCAATCAGCGCCCGGTCGTTGGCCAGCCCGCCGCCCACCGGCACCACGGAAGCGCCGACCACGTTCAGCACCATCGCCAGTTGACCGCTGACCAGCTCCAGCCACAGGTTCACCGCAGGCGAGGCCTCACCGGCCCGCCAGCGCCGTATCACCTCGACCGAGCCAATCACCTCACCCGTCAGATGCTGGTGCAGGCGTTCGATGCCACGGGCCGAGCCGACGGTATCCAGACAGCCCTTCTGCCCGCAGCCGCAGGCAAAGACCGGGTCGCGGATGACAGGCCCATGCCCCCATTCCCCGGCATAACCGCCGGCACCCTGCACCACGCGGCCGTCAATCACCAGCCCGCCGCCGACACCAGACCCCAGGATCAGCGCGAACACGTTCCGGTGCCCGCGCGCCGCCCCCACCGCCACCTCGGCCACGGCAAAACAATCGGCATCGTTCAAGACCAGCACCGGCAGCCCCAACGCCGCCTGCAATTCAACCGCCAGGGCCCGCCCGTTGATGCAGGGGATATTGGCCACCGTGATCCGCCCGCTGTCCGGATCGACCAGCCCGGCGATTGAGATCGCAACCGCCCGGTCCCCCGGCCGCAGGAACCCGTGCAGCGCCGCGACAAAGGCCTGCGCGTCGTGCAGCGGTGTCGCCACCTCGCCCAGCACCACAGCCCCCAAACCCGTATCTTGCCGGGCCGCCTTGATCCGCGACCCGCCTATGTCAAACGCCAGGATCATCGCCGTCCCCACCCAATTGCGTCGCGAAGTCTTGACAGCGCCCGCCGCGCCTTGCAACAGACCGCAACCACGGAGGCCATAATGTCTGACGACCGCCTGATCGTAGCACTGGATGTGCCCAACATAATCCAGGGCCTTGCCCTTGCTGACCGGCTTGGAGACTCCGTCAGCTTTTACAAGATCGGCCTTGGCATGCTGACCGGAGGCGGCCTTGCGTTGGCCAATGAGCTGAAGCAGGAACGCGGCAAGCGCATTTTCCTTGACATGAAGCTGTTCGATATCGGCGCCACGATTGAAGCCGCCGTGCGCGGGCTGGCGCAATACGACCTTGATTTCCTGACCGTCCACGGCGACCCGCAGGTGGTTCGCGCCGCAGCCGAGGGTAAATCGGGAACCGACCTCAAAATCCTTGCCGTCACGGTTCTGACCTCACTCGACCGCGCCGATCTTGACGCCAACCTGATCAAAGCGGGCGATATCCACGAGATTACCCTGGAACGCGCCGCCCGCGCTTTGGAGGCCGGGGCCGATGGCGTCATCGCCTCACCGCAAGAGGCTGCGTTGATCCGCGCCCTGCCGCAGGCCCGTGGCAAGCTGATCGTGACGCCGGGGGTGCGCCCTGCCGGTGCCGCCTTGGGCGATCAAAAACGCACCGCGACCCCTCATCAGGCGATTTCGGACGGGGCCGACCATATCGTCGTCGGCCGCCCGGTCTGGCAAGCGACCAACCCCGCCGCCGCCGCCCGCGCCATCATCGCCGAACTGCCCAAGCCCTGACAATCGAGCGTTTCAGGATGTCAGCCGCCAAACCGAACCCAAGAATTTTCGACGAAAATTCCTGGGCTCCCCGCCGACTGTTTTCCGACAAGATTTCGCAACCTCGCCCGAACAGCAGCCCCCCCGGGTACCCGCGACGCCCGGCTGTTTTCCACCGCCGCGCGTCGGCAACTTCGCGTCATAGCCAGCCCAACTCGCCCAATGCCAGCCGCGTTCGCGCCTGCAAGGGGGCTACGCCTTGCGGATGGCCCAGAAACTCTGCCACCGGCATCATTTGCCAATGCTGCCCCTCATCGCCAAACCTGATCGCCGCAAGCTCCTCCGCCGCCAGAACCCCCGCAAAGAACCAACTTGCCTTGGCCGCATCCAGCATTGCAGGCATCTGCCGCCGCCAGATCAGCCGGTCCGGTGCCAGCTTCAGACCAAACTCCTCCTGCAATTCGCGCAAGACACAAGCCTCGCCCGTCTCGTCACCTTCCCGACCGCCGCCGGGCAAATCCCAATGGCCCGGCCACGGAATATGGGCAAAGTCATCGCGCAGGCAGGTCAGGATCAATCCCCCCGCCACCAAAGCCAGCTTCGCCCCCAAAAAGTCAGCCAAAGTTGCGCTTGTAAGCCTCCGCCACCGCAGGCAAGGCCCAGACCGCCTCTGCCGACCGCCACAGGCTGGGCGTTTCTGCCTTGAACCAGTCTTCCCGTGGTCGCCAATGCACCATGCAGGCCAGAAAGAAATCAATCGCCGTCATCCGGGCACCCAGAAAGAACGGCCCACCACGCCGCGCCGCTTCGGCATCCATCACCTTCCACAAGGACTTGCGGTGTTCGATGACGTTCAACTGATAGGTTTCCCCGCCATTACCCTTCACAAACCGCTCTGGCGCGTCGGAATATACAAAACTGGGATAGATCGAGGCGACCAGAAATATCAGCCAGCGAAAGAACGCCGCCCGGTCGCGGGCCCGCGCCTTCGGCACCAAGGCATCACTTTTCGCCATATCGGCCAGCAAAAGTGAGATGGCAGCACTTTCCGTCATCACTTCCCCATTCTCAAGCACCATGGTCGGCACCTGGATCAGTGGGTTGACCTTGCCCAACGCTGCCCGCGCCGAGGGGTCCTGATGCACATTCCCCGCTGCCATAAGCGCACACGGCAGGCCGTAGAACGCCAGTTGCAGTTCGACAATAGCCGATCCCCAACCGGGGTTTTCGTAAAGCCGGATCATGCTTTTCTCCTTTTCCGGCCAAGCCTAGGCGGCGAAGGTGAACACAGGGTTAAGCTAGTTCTCGTTGATATCCTTTTTCCACAGCTTCACTTGGGTTTTCGTCACCCCCACCGCGCGGCGCAACACAACCCAAGCCACCAGCGACAGCACCGCGAAAACCAGCGCCAGCAGCGCCACATTGCCAGGAGCGAGCCCCACGCCAACCAACACGCCGGTCAGCCCGGCGCCGATCGCAAAGCCCAGAAAGACAAAGCCAGGCACCACAATCTCCAGCACGGCCAAAACGATGCCAGCCACCACCCAGACCCACCAGATCGTCCAGATTTCCATCCTACCGTCCCTTCAACATCCCAAAAGCGTTGGCAAACGCATCCAAAGCCGAGGCCGGAACAATCACCAACTGCTTGCCCTCGCCCTTGCCCACCGCTGTCAGCGCCTCAACCTGCTTCAGCGCCACCTGATACTGCGCCGCCTCAATGCCGTTTTCCTTGATGGCAACCGCAATCACCTGTGTCGCATAGGCTTCCGCGTCCGCCAAGATCCTGCGCGCCTTGGCGCCCTGCTCGGCCGCATACAACTCCGCATCGGCGTTCAGTTCAACCGCCCGCTTGCTGCCCTCGGCCTCCATCACCTGCGCCCGCCGCGCGCGTTCGGCGTTCAACTGCTGCATCATGGCATGGCGGGTGGCATCGTCCAGCGCCACATCCAGGATCTCGGTCCGCGTGACCTCGATCCCCCAGTCATCCACCATCGCCCGCACATGGTTGCGGATGCTGGCCGTCAGCTCATTGCGGTTCGATTGCACATGGTCCAGCTCCATCTTGCCAATCTCACTGCGGACAATCCCCGCCACCGTCGTCGCAATCGCCGCATCGACATCCTTGATCCGGTAGACCGTCTTCTCCGGCTCGGTGATCCGGTAGAACACGCTCGTCTCAACCTTCAACAGCACGTTGTCCGTCGTGATCGCATCCTGATGCGCCAACGGCAGCTGCCGCTCCAGCACGGAAACCTTATGCGCCACCCGGTCAAGGAAAGGCACCGTGAAGTTGATCCCCGGCCCCAGCACGGCATGCAAACGGCCAAACCGCTCCACCACATACTTCATGCTTTGCGGCACGATCCTGATCGCCTTGAACACCGCCACGACGATCAAAGCCGCCAGCGCCAGGAACACAATACTTCCGCCCGTCAGACCGTTCATGAAAACCTCCCTGAAATCTCCCCCCATGCTGCCCCCTTAACGCCCCGCACGCAACTCCCGCGTTTCGGCAACACCCCCCAAACCCATCGTATGCTCCCCCGAAAGGAGCCTCCCATGCAAATCACCGACCTGCCGACCGATACCATCGACGCCGAAGCCCTCCCCCGCGACCGCTTCCATGTCGACGACGAGGCCATGGCCACCCTCAACCGCTCCATCCTGTTCGACGGCCTCCGCCAACCGATAGAGGTCTTTCCCCTCGCCAATTGCGACCACGCCTGGGGCCTCATCTCCGGCTTCCGCCGCCTGAGCGTCTACCGCTCCCTCGCGAAAATCCGCGCCAACGGCGACTACACCACCATCGCAGCCTTCATCCGCACCCCCGCCTCAATCCCCGACGCCATGGCCGCCATGGTCACCGAGAATGAGGTCCGCACCGACGTGACGCCGTGGGAGAAGGCAACCCTCATCCTCGAATCCGTCCGCCTAGACTACTTCGCCACCCCCGACGCCGCCCTGCAAACCCTCTACCCGCACGCCACCCCCACCAACCGCTCCCGCCTGCGCGCCGTCGTCGCCGTGGTCGAGGCGCTTGGCGACCACCTCAACGACGGCCCCTCCTATTCCCTCCGCCAACTCCTGCGCATCTCCGGGGCACTCCGCGCAGGCTTCGCCCCCCTGATCACCACCGCCCTCACCCAACACCACGAGAAATCCGCCGCCGTCCAATGGGACCTGATGCAAAACATCCTCCTCGAAGCCGAACAATCCCTGACCGAGCCGCAAACCCCCCAAGCCCCCGGCCGCCCCCGCCGCCTCGTCTACCCCCGCGCCAACCTGATCATCCGCCGCGAGCGCCTCCCCAACGGCTACCGCCTCACCTTCACCGGCGAGGAGGCCCGCGGCATGATGATGGACAGCGTTCTGGACCAGATCGAGAGGATGTATTCGCCGGTGTGAGCGCGTTTACCGTCCGCTAACCAAGGCCCTGTATCTTTGGCAAAGATACTGTATCTTGATAGCCATTGCCTCAGGAGTGCCACATGCAGAGCGGACTGACCTCTATCGAACTCTGTGCCGGTGGCGGCGGGCAAGCCTTGGGAATCGAGCGTGCAGGTTTCGGCCATGAAGCCTTGGTCGAAATCGACGACTGGTCACGCCAGACTCTCAGCCTCAACCGCCCGCGTTGGAACGTGATTCAAGGAGATCAATCCGACCTTACCAAGTTTGACGCGACCCCCTTCAAGGGCGTTGATCTGGTTGCTGGAGGTGTCCCTTGCCCACCTTTCTCCAAGGCAGGCAAGCAACTTGGCTCCGCCGACGAACGCGACCTATTCCCCGAGGCGATCCGCGTGATTGATCAGGTGCGCCCGAAAGCCGTGATGCTCGAAAACGTGCGCGGCTTCCTTGATGCTGTCTTCGTGGATTACCGCCAAAGCCTCAAAGAACAGTTGCGAAAGCTGGGTTACAGCAACGCCAAACCCTACCTGATCAACGCCTCAGACTTTGGGGTTCCCCAACTTCGCCCCCGCGTTGTCATTGTCGCTGTCCAAGACCGCTACGCAGACCGATTCTCGCCACCAGATTTTCGGGCTGTCAAAGCGCGCACCGTTGGCGAAACCCTCTATGACTTGATGGCCGCGCGTGGCTGGGAGGGTGCAGGCGCCTGGCGAGATCAAGCCGGCGAAATAGCCCCGACAATCGTTGGTGGGTCAAAGAAACACGGTGGCCCCGACCTCGGCCCAACTAGGGCGAGACAGGCATGGGCCACTCTTGGCGTCAACGGTGGAACGATAGCCGAGCATGCGCCTGATCCCGGCTTTGAAGGCGTGCCAAGGCTGACGGTCCGCATGGTTGCCAGAATTCAAGGATTCCCCGACGATTGGCATTTTGCGGGAAAGAAAACAGCGGCGTATCGGCAGGTTGGCAACGCGTTTCCACCACCCGTGGCACAAGCCTTCGCCAGCAGCCTGCGAGCGGCCATAACGGTTCGCCAACTCTACGCGGTGGCCTGATGATTACTTGGATGGAGGCCGCACGCCGCCGATTCCACGCAAGTTGTTTGTCTGGGCCAATATCGTTTACCGATGGCGTTCCAAGCATTGCTGACGTTGCAAACGGCCCAAGCCGTGCAATTTCCATCGCCTTGGTAAACAAGATCGGTTCGACTCAGGTTTTGGCGAAAAAGCCAGCGGGACAAACGGCAGGGTCAATGTTCGAAAGTTCCTGCCAAGTCTTCCTCACAGAGTCGCTTGCGCAACTTCAGCACATTCGTCCCGGCAGGTACTCCGTTGAACGGGGGCGCCAGATTTCCCAGTTTGACCAATACGCGCACCTTGATGAGCTACGCAGGCTCTCTGACTCTAACCGGGAACTCAAGACTTTGCTCGGCAGCGACTACCTGATCACCCCTGATGTGATTGTTGCCAGAGCAGCCGAAGACGACGAGAACATCAATCTGAACCAGTTGCTTGTTGATGATCACGTTGCACGGCGGACGGCGCTGCGGACAAAGAATGGCGCGCGATCAACCCTGCACGCTTCAATTAGCTGCAAGCTGACGATCCGAAGTGACCGTGTGCAAAATACCCGTTCGGAAGCCCTGAACCTGATCCGAAACCGCAAAGGGCGCTTGCCTCACATTGCGGCGGTCACCTGTGAACCCCTGCCCTCAAGGATTGCTGCGATTGCTCTCGGCACGGGCGATATTGATTGCGTCTACCATTTCGCCCTTCCGGAACTGGTCGAAGTTCTGAAGGAACAAGAACGCGAAAGCCTTGATCTGGTTGAAACAATGATCGAGGGCCAACGATTGCGCGACATTGCCGACCTGCCGTTTGACTTGGTGGTCTAACCTTACCTCGTCGGCTTCTACCCTTTGACCTGCGCCTTGGCCCACAACTCCGGCTCCAAATCCTCGCCCTCGCCCTCGCCCTCGGGCGCGGCAGGGTCGTGATGCAGTTCCCCCTCCATCTTCATCCGGCGAATATCTTCCAGAGAGGCCCGCTTTTTATCATCTTCAGTCATTGCCCCACCCTCGCGCCTACCGGAAGAACCATACACCTCAAGTCTACGCTCTTAAACACCCCCCATTTCACACCCCCAAATCCTAACAAACCCTTAACACCACACAAAATAATTAAACAAAATCAATATATTACCACACATTGCACGCGTGCAATCGTCCCGATTGCACGGCTGGGAGTCCCTAGACTCCGCTGACCCCTCCCCTCACCCGCCGCCCCATGCTACCCTCCCCCCATCATGCCCTCCCTATGCCGAGACTGCCTCACCCTCTTCCCTGTCGGCCCGCGCTGCCCCGCCTGCCGCAGCCCCCGCCTGATTGCCCACCCCGAACTGGAAACCCTCTCCATCGCCCACATGGACTGCGACGCCTTTTATGCCAGCGTGGAAAAACGCGACAACCCGACCCTCCGCGACCACCCCCTCATCGTCGGCGGCGGCACCCGCGGGGTCGTCTCCACCTGCTGCTACCTCGCCCGCATCCACGGCGTCAGATCCGCCATGCCTATGTTCCAGGCCCTGAAACTCTGCCCCGACGCCGTGGTCGTGAAGCCACGGATGCAAGTCTACGTGGAAACCTCCCGCCAGATCCGCGCCCTGATGGAAGCCCTCACCCCCGCCATCGAACCCCTCTCACTGGATGAGGCTTTCCTCGACCTCACCGGCACCACCCGCCTGCACGGCCACCCCCCCGCCGTCATGCTGGCCCGCCTCACGAAGGACATGGAAACCCAGATCGGCGTCACCGGCTCCATCGGCCTCAGCCACAACAAGTTCCTCGCCAAGATCGCCTCCGACCTCGACAAACCCCGCGGCTTCTCCATCGTCGGCCGCGCCGAAACGGAAGCTTTCCTGGCCAACAAACCCACCCGCATCATCTGGGGCGTAGGCCAAGCCACCCAAGCCCAGTTGGAAGCCGCAGGCATCCGCACCATCGCCGACCTCCTGAGATGGGACCGGTCAGACCTGCAAGCCCGCTTCGGCCAGATGGGCGACCGCCTCTATCACCTCGCTAGGGGAGAGGACCACCGCCGCGTCACCCCCCAAGGGCGCCTGAAATCCATTTCCAAGGAGACCACCTTCTTTCAGGACACCTCCGACCCTGACCTGCTGGATGGCCACCTTTGGCGCCTGTCCGAACAGGTGGCCGACCGGGCGAAAGCCAAGCAGCTGTCGGGCCGCACCGTCACCCTGAAACTGAAGCGCGGCGATTTCCAGACCGTCACCCGCCGCCACTCCCTGTCAGACCCAACCCAGTTGACTGACCGGATCTACCGCGCCGCCCGCGACCTTTACGACCACGCGGGCACCAAGGGCCCCTTTCGCCTGATCGGCGTCGGCATTTCTGACCTCGCCGCCGAGGATCAGGCGGACCTTTCGCCGGACCTGCTTGACCCGGACGCCGCAACGCGTGCCAAGGCCGAACGCGCTGCCGATGCCATCCGCGCCCGCTTTGGGCACGAGGCGATCATCAAGGGCCGCGCGCTACGCTAAGGGCGGCAGGTAGCGGGTTTTCAGATGGGGCGGCGCGGCAGCCTCCAGCCGTTCCAAGGTGTCGCGGATACGGTCGGGGCCGTGCAGCACTGCTGCCTCGAACGGCCCGCGCGGGAAATTCAGGCCAAGCCTCAGGGCCTGGTCGATGCCTTCGGCCGAGACACCGCCTTCGGACAGCAGCCATGCGGCCTCGTTGGCGAGGGCGGTTTCGATGCGCAGGGCGATGGCTTGGGCGTCTTTGGGGGCGGCGCCGGGGGGGGCGGGGAACAGGAAGCCCTGGCCGGACTTGCGCCCCAGACGTCCTGCGGCAACCTGCGCCCTGAGCGTGTCAAAGACGTGATAACGCGGGTGATGCATCGCGGCGTACAAGCCCTCGGTGGCGGCAAGGTTGATGTCGGCACCGATCAGGTCGATCAGGCCGAACGGGCCGATCCGGAAGCCCGCCACCAGCATCGCGGCGTCGATGTCAGAGGCGGTGCGGCCTTCCTCCAGCAAGGCCAGCGCCTCGCCGTAGAAGGGCCTTGCACAGCGGTTGACGATGAAACCGGGGCGGTCCGGGCCGGCGATGACGGTCTTTCCTGCGGCTTCGGTCACTTGGCGGGCAAGGATCAGGGCAGCTTGCGACGTGGCGGAATGGGCCACCACCTCGACCAGTTTCATCACCGGGGCCGGGTTGAAGAAATGCAGACCAAGCAGTCGTTCGGGGTGCTTCAGGCTGGCGGCGATGGCTTCGACCGACAGGGAGGAGGTGTTGGTTGCCAGCACGACATCAGGCGCGACAACAGCTTCCAGCGCCGCGAAAAGGCTTTGCTTGGCAGGCAGGGTTTCAAGAATCGCCTCGATGATCAATTGCGCCGGCGCCAGCGATTTTGGCGCATCCACCACGGTCAAGTTGGCCAACGTCGCCTTCATCGCCGCAGCCGTCAGGGCGCCTTTCGCAACCCGAGGTTCCAGGGCAGCGCGCAGGCGGGCATGGGCATTGCCTCGGGCGGGCTCATGCGCGTCGGTGGCCACAACCCGGTAACCTGCCGCAGCAAAAACTTGGGCGATGCCAAGGCCCATGGTGCCAAGGCCCACCACGCCGACCGTGATCGTTTCGGACATCAATCCCCCCGGAAATCAGGTTTGCGTTTCTCGCGGAAGGCGCGGATGCCCTCGGTTTTGTCAGATGTGTCAAGCAATGCCTCGAAGGCGTCACGTTCCGGGCCAAGCGCCAAGGCTGCCTCGCTGGCGACCATGGCGCGCTTGGCTGCCATCAGGGCAAGGGGCGCACGCAGAGCAAGGCGGGTGGCGAGGGCTTCGGCCTCGGTCAAGGCCGCGTCGGCCTGAAAGGCGGCGATGCCCCATGCCAGCGCCGTGTCGGCGTCAATTATCTCTCCCATCAGAACCATCCGTGTGGCCCGGGCGCGACCGACCAGCGCCAGCAGGCGTTGGCCACCACCGGCGCCAGGGATCAGGCCAAGACTTGTCTCGGGCAGACCCAGCCTGGCGGTCGGCCCAAGAACGATCATGTCGGCCATAAGTGCAAGTTCAAAGCCACCGCCAAGGGCGAAACCCTCAACCGCAACTATCAGCGGTTTGGGGAAGGCGCGGATGCTGGCCCAATACGCCTTGCGGGGGTCAGCAGCCCCTTCAGCCGAGGACTTGTGTTCAATCTCGCCAATGTCCGCCCCGGCGGCGAAGTTTCCGTTGGTGCCGGTCAGGACAACGGCGCGGCAGGTCTTGTCGGTGGAGAGGGTAGTCAAAGCTGCCGCAAGCCGCCCCAGAAGCGCGGTGTTCAATGCATTGCGCGCCTCTGGCCGGTTCAGGGTCAGGCGGGTCCAGCCTTGCTGAGGGTCGATGATCAGGTCCATGGTCCATCATCCCTTGCTGAGGCGAAGTTTCAAGCTGGAAAGTTTTAAGCTTGAAATTATTTGTGGGTGGTGCATCCTGCATCCAACCCATTCCGGAAAGGAACCGCCATGAAAGTTCTGTGTCTTGGCGGCGGCCCCGCTGGTTTGTACTTCGCCATATCCATGAAGCTGCGCGACCCTGGCCATCAGGTGACGGTGCTGGAACGGAACCGGGCCAATGATACCTTTGGCTGGGGGGTGGTGTTGTCGGACGATGCGCTAAGCCGGATGCAGAAGAATGACCCGGTGTCGACGGACGCCATTCGCAGCAATTTCGCCTATTGGGATGATATTGCGGTGGTCCACAACGGCAACCGCACCGTGTCAGGCGGGCACGGCTTTGCGGGGATCGGGCGCAAGGCGATGCTGATCCTGCTTCAGGCGCGGGCGCGGGAATTGGGCGTCGATCTGCAATTCGAGACAGAGTTCAAGACGGCGGAGGAGTACCGGCGCGACTATGATCTTGTGGTGGCAACCGACGGCATCAACTCGTTGGTGCGGCGCGAATATGCGGACGTGTTCCAGCCCGATATCGACACAAGGAAGTGCAAGTTTGTCTGGCTGGGAACGCATGCCAAGTTCGGCGACGCGTTCACCTTCATCTTCGAGAAGACCCAGCATGGCTGGGTCTGGGCGCATGTCTACCAGTTCGACAACGACACCGCGACCTTCATCGTCGAATGCCTGCCCAACACCTGGGACCGTCTGGGCTTTGAGGCGATGTCCAAGGAAGAGACGATTGCCACCTGCGAAACGATCTTTGCCGACCATATGAACGGTCATTCGTTAATGTCGAACGCGGCGCATTTGCGCGGCTCGGCGGTATGGATGCAGTTCCCGCGGGTGATCTGCAACCGCTGGTATCATGAGAATGTCGTGCTGATGGGCGATGCGGCGGCAACCGGGCATTTTTCGATCGGGTCGGGATCAAGGCTGGCGTTTGACTCAGCAATTGCGCTGGCGGAATATCTGCATTCCGAACCCACGCTGGAAGGCGCATTTGAACGCTATCAGGCCGAACGCCGGGTAGAGGTGTTGCGGTTGCAATCGGCAGCCCGCAACTCGCTGGAGTGGTTCGAAGAGGTCGAGCGTTATCTGGACATGCCGCCCTTGCAGTTCGCCTACTCGTTGTTGACACGCAGCCAGCGGATTTCGCATGAGAATTTGCGGGCGCGTGACCCGGCGTGGCTGCGACAGGCCGAGGATTGGTTTCAGGAACAGGCCGGGGGGGAACCGGGCCGCAAGCCCATGTTCGCGCCCTTCCGCTTGCGCGATATGGCATTGCAGAACCGCATCGTCGTCTCGCCGATGGCGCAGTACAAGTCGGTCGATGGCGTGCCGGGCGATTGGCATTTCATTCACTATGCTGAGCGTGCCAAGGGCGGCGCGGGGCTGGTCTATACCGAGATGACCTGCGTTTCCGCGCAAGGCCGCATCACGCCCGGCTGTCCGGGGCTGTACACGCCCAAACATGAAGCCGGGTGGAAGCGGATTGTCGATTTCGTTCATGCCGAGACGCAGGCCAAGATCTGCTGCCAGATCGGGCATTCTGGGCGAAAGGGGTCAACGCAGGTTGGCTGGGAGGAGGGCGACGCCCCCTTGCCGCGTGGCAACTGGCCAGTGATAAGCGCCTCGGCCCTGCCGTGGACACCTGCCAATCAGGTGCCGAAGGAAATGGACCGCACCGATTTGGACAAAGTGCTGTTGCAGTTCGTCAAGGCGACCGAGATGGCGAAGATCTGCGGCTTTGACATGATCGAACTTCATGCGGCGCATGGCTATCTGATCTCAAGCTTCATCAGTCCTCTGTCGAACACCCGGACGGATGAATACGGCGGCAGTCTGGAAAACCGGATGCGCTATCCGCTGGAAGTTTTTGCCGCGATGCGGGCGGAATGGCCCGGGTCCAAGCCAATGTCAGTGCGGATTTCCGCTACGGACTGGGTGGGCGACGATGGCGTGACCCCTGCGGAAGCGGTGGAGATTGCCGCTATGTTCGCGGCGGCTGGGGCGGATATCATTGATGTCTCGGCGGGCCAGACCTCAACCGATGGGCGACCGGTTTATGGGCGGATGTTCCAGACCCCGTTCAGCGACCGTATCCGAAATGAGGCGGGGCTGGCGACGATGGCGGTGGGCAACATCACCGAGGCCGAGCAGGTCAACCAGATATTGCTGGCCGGGCGGGCGGATTTGGTCGCCTTGGCGCGGCCGCATTTGGCGGACCCCTACTGGACACTGCATCAGGCCGTGAAGACGGGCGATCCGACGGCCTGGCCGCTGCCCTATCTGGCGGGCCGCGATCAGGCGGTGCGGCTGTTGACCAAGGCGACCGAGGTTTTGCGGGCATGATTGGCAAGCGCGTTCTGGTCACCGGCGGCGGGTCAGGGGCAGGGGCAGACCTGGCGCTTGGCTTTGCCACGGCCGGGGCACAGGTCATCATCTGCGGTCGCCGGGTGGAGGCTTTGGCACGGACAACCGCCCTGCATCCCGGCATCAGGGGACTGGCCTGCGATGTGACGAACGAACGTTCGGTTATAGCGCTGTTCACCGAGGCAGGCCAGGTGGACATCGTCGTAGCCAACGCCGGACAGGCGGATTCCGCGCCGTTTCACAAGACCAGTCTTGATCAATGGAACGCGATGCTGGCGGTGAACCTGACAGGCGTTTTCCTGACCTTCCGTGAGGGGCTGCGCCAGATGGAGGGCTGGGGGCGGCTGGTGGCGGTATGCTCGACCGCGGGGGTCAAGGGCTATGCCAAGGTGGCACCCTATGCTGCGGCCAAGCATGGCGTGATGGGGATGGTGCGGTCTTTGGCTTTGGAGGTGGCGCGCGGGCCGGTGACGGTCAATGCGATCTGCCCGGGGTTTCTCGATACCGAAATGACGGATCAATCCATCCGCATCATCAGTGAAAAGACCGGCCGAACCCCCGAACAGGCCAAAGCCGCGCTGGAGGGGTTGAACCCGCAAGGCCGGTTGTTCCAGCCGGCCGAGGTGACAGCGGCGGCGCTGTATCTGTGCGGGCCGGGGTCTGAGGGCGTCAACGGCCAAGCCATCGTGATCGCGGGGGGCGAGGTGTGAACGACCCATCGTCCAAGCGGCGGCTCAAGATGTGGATCAGGTTGTTGGGCGTCACGCGTGCCGCCGAATCCGAACTACGCGAGTTTCTGCGCGTCAAGCATGACACCACCCTGCCCCGCTTTGACGTGATGGCCGCATTGTACCGGCGGCGCGAGGGGGTGACGATGTCGGAACTTTCCCGCATGCTCTTGGTGTCGAACGGCAATGCGACGACGGTGGTGGACCGGCTGGAAAAGGACGGTCTGGTGCGCCGCACCCCGTCAGAAACCGACAGACGGACGGTGTTCGTGGCTTTGACGGGCGACGGCATGCAGCAGTTCGAAGGCCTGGCTGTGGAACATGAGGCCGAAGTAAGCCGGGTGTTTGGTGGCCTGTCGGAAAGCGATCTGGATGTGCTGACCGATATTCTCAAACGGATGGGGACGAAATGAAACTGGCAGACCGCAAGCCGCAGCATTTCCTGTGGGAGGTTTCAAACCGCATTGCGACCGTGCGCCTGAACCGGCCAGAACGGAAAAACCCCCTGACTTTCGAAAGCTATGCCGAGTTGCGCGACCTGTTCCGCGATCTGGTTTACGCTGAGGATGTCGATGTGGTGATCTTCGCCCCGAACGGTGGGAATTTCTGTTCCGGCGGCGATGTGCATGAGATTATCGGGCCGCTGATCGGGCTGCCCATGAAGGACCTTTTGGCCTTCACCCGGATGACCGGCGATCTGGTCAAGGCGATGATCGGTTGCGGCAAGCCGATCATATGCGCAGTCGATGGCGTGGCGGTGGGGGCGGGGGCGATCATTGCGATGGCGTCAGACCTGAGGCTGGCGACGCCAGAGGCCAAATGCGGGTTCCTGTTCACCCGCGTCGGTTTGGCGGGCTGTGACATGGGGGCTTGCGCCATGCTGCCCCGGATAATCGGGCAGGGCCGCGCGGCCGAACTGCTGTATACCGGGCGGACGATGCACGCTGTTGAGGGCGAGCGGTGGGGCTTTTGGAACGCGTTGCACCCGGCCGTGACACTGGAGGCGGAGGCGCGCACCTTGGCCGAGCGTTTGGCCTCTGGCCCGACCTTCGCACATGGCATCACCAAGACCCAATTGAACCATGAGTGGAACATGGGGCTGGAGCAGGCCATTGAAGCCGAGGCGCAGGCGCAGGCGATCTGCATGCAGACCAAGGACTTTGAACGGGCCTACCGCGCCTTCGTGGCCAAAGAGCGGCCCGTTTTCGCAGGTGATTAAGGGCGGGGGCCAGCCCCCGCACCCCCGGGATATTTGAGCAAGAATGAAAGGCGCAAGGCAGATGAGCGATCAGAGTTTCCTCGATTGGCCCTTCTTTGAGGCGCGGCACCGGGCATTGGCAGCGGCTTTGGACGCGTGGTGCATTGCGCATCTGCCGATAGATCATGGCGACGTTGATGCCGCTTGCCGCAACTTGGTGGCGATGCTGGGCGCAGATGGCTGGTTGCAGCATTCCGGCGGAGTTCTGGATGTGCGGACCTTGTGCCTGATCCGCGAGACTTTGGCGCGGCATGACGGGCTGGCGGACTTTGCCTTTGCCATGCAGGGATTGGGGATGGGGGCGGTGTCGTTGTTCGGCACGCCGGAGCAGAAGATTTGGCTGGACAAAACGCGGGCGGGGACGGCGATTGCCGCCTTCGCGCTGACGGAACCGGGGTCAGGTTCGGACGTGGCGGCGACGGCGACAGTTGCGGAACGGGTGCAGGGCGGCTGGCGGCTTTCAGGAGAGAAGACCTGGATTTCCAATGGTGGGATTGCGGATATCTATGTGGTGTTTGCGCGGACGGGCGAGGCGCCAGGGGCGCGCGGCCTGTCGGCATTCCTGATGCCCGCCGATGTGAAGGGCCTGACAGTGGAGGAGCGGCTGGAGGTGATGGCGCCGCATCCCCTTGCCCGACTGAAGCTGAATGGGGTGGAACTGCCGGAAAATGCCCTGATCGGCAAGGCGGGCGAGGGCTTCAAGCTGGCGATGGCCGTGCTGGATGTGTTCCGTTCCACGGTTGGCGCTGCGGCTTTGGGGTTTGCGCGGCGGGCTTTGGATGAAAGTCTTGCACGCGTGGCATCCCGGCGCATTCAGGGGCAGGCTTTGGCGGAGTTGCAGATGGTGCAGGGCCATCTGGCGGATATGGCGCTGGAGGTCGATGCGGCGGCGCTGCTGGTCTACCGCGCCGCCTGGACCAAGGACATGGGGGCGGCGAGGGTGACGCGGGAAGCCGCCATGGCCAAACTTTACGCCACTGAAGCGGCGCAGCGCGTCATTGATATGGCGGTGCAGTTGCATGGCGGCGAGGGGGTCCGGCGCGGCTCGGTCGTCGAAAGCCTTTACCGGGAAATCCGGGCGCTACGGATTTATGAGGGCGCCAGTGATGTGCAGCGCGTGGTGATTGCTCGTTCCATCCGGCCCAAGGAGGCGACATGACTTCTTCGCACGACTTTTTGCACCCGAAGGGCTGGAAGGCCACGCCGGGCTATTCCAGTGGGGTTTCCGCGCGTGGCAGGCTGGTGCTGACCGGCGGCATCATCGGCTGGAACGCCCAGCAGGAGTTTGAGACGGATGACTTTGCCGGACAGGTGGCGCAGACGCTGCGCTCGATTGTCGAGGTTCTGGCCTGTGGCGGTGCAAAACCGGAACATCTGGTGCGCCTGACGTGGTATGTGACGGACAAGCAGGACTATCTGGCCAGCCTGAAGGAAATCGGGAAGGCGTACCGCGACACCATCGGCAAGCACTTCCCGGCGATGGCCTTGGTGCAGGTGGTGGCTTTGGTGGAAGACAGGGCGAAGGTCGAGATTGAAGCGACCGCCGTGGTGCCGGAGTAGGAGAGCAAGATGCTGGGACCGACAGGACATGCGGATACATTCACGCGGGATCGTTTGCCCGCACCCGAGGATTGGCCAGAGATTGCCTCGGTCTTTCATTATCCGGACTGGCTGAACGCTGGCGTCGAACTGTGCGACCGCATGGTCGAGCGCGGCTTTGGCGACCATGTGGCCCTGATCGGCAACGGACGGCAGCGCACCTACAAGGAGCTGGCGGATTGGTCGAACCGCATCGCCCATGCCCTGGTAGAGGTTTATGGGGTCATGCCGGGGAACCGGGTGCTGATCCGCTCTGCCAACAATCCGGCGATGGTGGCCGCCTGGCTGGCTGCGACCAAGGCCGGTGCGGTGGTGGTCAATACCATGCCGATGCTACGGGCGGGCGAGCTTTCGGCGATTGTCGACAAGGCCGAGATTTCCCATGCCCTGTGCGACACCAGGCTGATGGAGGAACTGGTGGCCTGCGCCAAAGGCTCGGCCTTCCTGCGAACAGTGGTGGGGTTTGATGGCACGGCCAACCATGATGCGGAACTTGACCGGATTGCGCTGTCCAAGCCCGTGCGCTTTGCCGCCGTGCAGACCGGGCGCGACGATGTGGCTTTGCTGGGTTTCACCTCTGGCACCACGGGCGAACCCAAGGCCACCATGCACTTTCACCGCGACCTGCTGATCATCGCCGACGGCTACGCCAAAGAGGTGCTGAAGGTCACGCCAGAGGATATCTTCGTGGGCTCGCCTCCGCTGGCGTTTACCTTCGGCCTTGGCGGGCTGGCGATTTTTCCGCTGCGGTTCGGGGCTGCGGCAGCGTTGCTGGAACAGGCGTCACCGTCCAACATGATCTCGCTTATACAAGAGCATAAGGCCACGGTGTGTTTTACCGCGCCCACCGCCTACCGGGCGATGCTGAAGGCGATGGAGGCGGGGGCCGATCTGTCCAGCCTGCGGGCGGCGGTGAGTGCCGGGGAAACGCTGCCCGCCCCGGTTTATCATGAGTGGATCGAACGCACCGGCAAACCGATGCTGGATGGCATTGGTGCCACCGAGATGCTGCATATCTTCATCACCAACCGGTTTGAAGACCACCGGCCCGGCTGCACGGGGCGGCCCGTGGCGGGATATGAGGCGAAGGTTGTCGGTGAGGATATGGCAGAGGTGCCGCGTGGTGAAATCGGACGGCTGGCCGTGCGGGGGCCGACCGGGTGCCGCTATATGGCCGACGACCGGCAGCGGAAATACGTGAAGGACGGCTGGAACCTGACAGGCGACAGCTTCTGGCAGGATGACGAGGGCCGCTTCCACTTTGCAGCACGGTCGGACGACATGATCATCTCGGCCGGATACAACATCGCGGGGCCAGAGGTGGAGGCGGCCTTGCTGTCACATCCCGCCGTGCTGGAATGCGCCGTGGTCAGTGCGCCAGATGAGGAGCGCGGCCGTATCGTCGAGGCGCATGTGGTATTGGCTTCGGGGCATGAACCCTCGGACCTGTTGATCCGCATCTTGCAGGACCACGTCAAGCGGATGATAGCGCCCTTCAAATATCCGCGCCGGGTGATTTTCACCGATGCTTTGCCGAAAACCCAAACCGGCAAGATCCAACGCTTTCGCCTCAAGACATAAACCCCAAAAATTTTCGGCGAAAATTTTTGGGCGGCCAGCGTCACACCAAAGGCAATGCCACCTGAAAGCCGCGGTCCCTGGCGACAGGTGACAGCAGCGTCAGGTCCTTGCCCAAGCCCCTCGCAATGCCTGCAGCTATCGCCAGCCCAAGGCCCGACCCGCTGCTGCGCGCCCCTGCCCGTTCAAAGCGCATGGTCAGGGTGGAGAGAATCTCGGGCGGGATCGCCGGGCAATCGTTGGTGACAGTGAAAACTCCGGTCGGCGACAGCGCCACCGCAACGGTAGATTGCGTGCCATGCACCAAGGCGTTCTCGATCAGGTTACGCGCCAGAACGGCGAAGGCATCCGGGTCAAGCCGGGACAGCACGGCGGATTTAGGCATATCCGCCGTGATGCGCCCCGGATTGCTGCGGTTGAAGTCGTTCAGCACGACCGACAGGATCGGCACCAGATCGGCCTGCTCTGCCGCAATCATCGCCCCGCCTTCCGCCCGCGCCAGTTGCATCAGCTTTTCTGCCAACCGGGCAAGGCGTTTCAGTTCCGCCTCCACCTGCGCTGCCCGTTGGCGCAATGGCCCTTCCGGGCTTTCGGCGACCAGCCTTTGGGTCTGCGCAAGCGTCGCCGCGATCGGCGTCCGCAATTCATGGGCGGCATTGGCGGCAAAGGACCGTTCCGCCTGCAAGGCGCGTTTCAGGCGAGCCATCAGGCGGTTGGCGGCCTGCTGGATCGGGATAAGTTCAGAGCGCAGGCCCGACAGGTCCAGCGGCGTCAGGTCATCCGCCCCCTTCAACCTCAGCGCCACCGACAGGTGCCCCAAGGGCCGCAACCCCCGCCGCACCCACAAGGCCACGCCAATCAGCGACAAGGGCAACAGAACCCCAAGCGGCACCAACATTGCCAGAATGGTCTCGCGCAGCGCGGTCTGGCGGTGCGTCAAAGGCTCTGCCACCTGAATGGTATATTGGCCCGACACGGCAGAGCGGCTGTAAATCCTGTGGCTTTGCGTGGTGAAGAAGCCCTGCCCCTTGATCGGATCGAAGATCTTCGGGTCCGCGTCATGCGAGTACAGCAATATCTTGCCGTCAGCATCGCGGATCACATAGGTGATCTTCTCGTCATGCTGGGCAATCGGCAGGATGCGCTGCGCCGCCGCGGTAGCGTCCGAGCCGATAAGCTCCACCACCGCCAGCGGCAAAATCCGTTCTCCGGTTTCCTGCAACGCCGCATCAAAGCTTTCGTCGATCTCGCGGTGCACCACGTAGGTGCTACCGGCAACCGCCCCCAGCCAGAGGATGACAAGAATGGCCGAGACGCCCACAGCCAACTGGCCGCGCAAGGATCTCATCAGCTTCATGGCGTGCCCAACCGGTAACCCAGGCCTCGGATCGTATGCACAACGTCTTTCCCCAATTTCTTGCGCAGGCGGCTGACGTAAACCTCGATCGTGTTGCTTTCGACCTCGGCATCGAATGAGTAAAGCTGATCCTCGATCTGGCTTTTCGAGACGATTTGCCCCGGTCGCTGCAACAATGCCTCAAAGATGATCCACTCGCGTTGCGACAGATCAATCAGGCCCTCAGGGCCATGGATGGCATGGGCGGCAAGGTCAATCTCAAGCCCCCCCAATGAGATCAGCGGGTTGGGGTTGCCGGAATAGCGGCGGGCCACGGCGTTGATGCGGGCCGACAGTTCATTCAGATCGAACGGCTTGACGATATAGTCATCCGCCCCGGCATTCAGCCCCTCGATCCGTTCGGTGATGCGGTCGTGTGCTGTCAGGATCATCACCGGCGTGACCGACCCCTTGGCACGCAACGCTTTCAGGAAATCGAGGCCGCGGCCATCGGGCAGGCCAAGGTCCAGCAAGATCAGGTCATAGGCCATCGTCGCCACAAGGTCGCGGGCATAGGCCAGCGTGGGGGCAAGATCCGGCACATGGCCTTCGGCGGCAATCTGGTCGCGTACGGCGCTTCCAAGGCCCGGGTCGTCTTCGATCAGCAGAATACGCATGAGTCCTCCCGGCCCGGCAAACTGGTGCTCTGCTATGACCCCATCAAGCTGACACCAAGCTGAACGTCAGGGCAAGGTGGCGTTCAGATCGGTGTCAGGTTCAAAGTGCTGGTGAAGCCTTGCAAACAGGACAAGAAAACCATGCGCCGAATCATCCTTGCCGCCACTTTGGCCTGCCTTGCCGTCCCCGGTTTGGTCGGTCCGGCACTGGCGGAAATCGAATGCTCCACCCCGATGGACGACTGGAAACCCATCGCAGCCCTGCGGGTCGAGGCCGTCAAGTTGGGCTGGACGGTCGAGAAAATCCGTGCCGACGACGGCTGCTATCACGTGAAGGCGACGGATCAGGACGGCAAGCCCGTTGAAGGCGTGTTCGACCCGCAGTCGTTGAAGCTTCTTGGCCGCCCGGACGAAGGCCAGGAAGGCAAAGCCGATCACGACAAGCCCAACACCGGCAGCTTGAACTGAGCGCCCCTGAAAGACCTTTGGAAACCGGAGTTACCATGTACCGTACAACCACCGCCCTTGCCCTTTCGCTGGCCACTTTGGCCCCCGCCACCTTGATTGCTGGTGCAGCCAAAGCCAACCCGGTCAAGATCAGCGTCACCATCGCGCAATACAGCGGCCCCAATACCTTTCTGGCGATGTATCTGACCGACAAGTCGGGTGCCTATGCCAGCACCCTTTGGGTGGCAGGCGACAGCACGCGTTATTGGCGACACCTGCGGACCTGGTTTGCTGCAAACGGCGGACAGGGGGCTGATGGTGTGACCGGGGCCAGCGTCGGCGCAGGCCGCACGCTGACTGTGACGCCAGACATTGCCGCCTCGATGATCGACGCGGGCTATGTGCTGCACATTGATGCGGCGGCAGAGGGTGTTGGCGAAAGTCCGGATGAAATTCAGGTGCCGCTGACTTCGGCTGGTGCTGCCAAGCCGGTTGCCGGCAACGGTTTCATCGCGAACTTCCAGTACGGCCTTTAAAGCGTGATGAGGAAAAGTGGAGTCCGGTTTTCCTCAACAATCAGGCGACCACTCGGAATCCAGAGCGGGATGATGTTTCGATCAAACATCATCCTGCTTTAAGACCCTTATAGTCAGGACCACCCCATGTTGCGACGTCTGCATTCCCTTCCCGGCCTGATCTTCGGGCTGGTGCTTCTGGTTCTGGCATCGTCCGGCGCGATCCTGTCGCTGGCCCCAATGCTGGACCGGATGCAGGCGTCCAGCGTGGCAAGCCTGACCGTGGCTGATGTGGCAGCCAAGGCCTACGCGGCTAACCCTGGCCTGTCAAAACTGCACCGCAGCCCAAACGGGGTGATTGTGGGCTCAGTCAAGGCCAAGCTTGGCTTCCAGACCGTCACCATCGACCCCGCCACCGGCAAAGCCACTGGGGCCGCTGGGGCGGGAAGCTTTCTGGACTGGATCAAGGAACTGCACCGCTCGTTCTTCCTGGACCAGACCGGTCACGGCATTGCCGGGGTAAGTGCCGGGGCGATGTTCCTGATGACGCTGACCGGACTGTTCCTGCTGGCCGCCTCACTTGGCGGTTGGCGGCGGATCGGCAAAGCCGTTCGCGCCACCGGGTCGCGTGGCTGGCATGCCAAGATTGCAAGGCTGGCAGTGGCGGGGCTGTTCGTCTCGGCCCTGACCGGCAGCTATATGTCGCTGTCAACCTTCGGCATCCTCAATGACGGCACCTCGGTCGAGGCGAATTTCCCCGACAAGGTCGCCACCGGCACCGCCTTGGCCGTGGATCAACTGACCGCCCTGCAAGCCGTGCCCTTGTCCAACCTGCGCGATCTGACCTTCCCGGCGGCTGGCGATCCGACCGATGCCTTCCTGCTGTCCACCTCTACCGGCGAGGGCTATGTCGATCAGGTTTCGGGTCAGATGGTCAACTGGATGGACTACGGCACCGCACGCCAAGTGTGGGAATTCATCTACAAACTTCACACCGGTCAGGGCCTGTGGATTGTGGGCTTGCTGCTGGGCTTGTCCGCTGTTGCCGTGCCGCTGCTGTCGGCCACCGGGACTGCCATCTGGTTCAGTCGCCGTCGCCCCATGCCCCGCCTGCGCCACAACGCCCGGGCCTCGGTGGCTGATCTGGTAATTTTGGTGGGTTCCGAGGGTGGCTCGACCTGGGGCTTTGCTTCATCGCTGTCGAATGCCCTGCACAAGCATGGCCTGAACATCCACGTCACCGCGATGAATGATTTGGGGGAATATCCGCAAGCCGGTGGGGTTATCCTGATGACGGCCACCTATGGCGATGGCGAAGCGCCCTCCTCAGCCAACCGCTTCCTTGACAGGGCAGCGCAGGCGAAAAACCCGCTGCCCGTCGCCATCCTGGCCTTCGGCGACCGCATGTTCCCGTCGTACTGCGGCTATGCCGAGAAGCTGGCCGAAGCGCTGGAGAATGCCGGCTGGCAGGCCTTTCTGCCCTTCGCCCGCGTCGACCGCCAGTCCAACGCCGATTTTGACAAATGGGTGCAAGACCTGGGCACCCTTCTGTCGCTGAAACTGGAACCCGAACACCTCGCCAACCGGCCCAAGACCATCGAACTGCAACTGGTCTCGCGCCACGATTACGGCGCGCAGGTGCAGGCGCCGGTCGCGGTGCTGCGCTTCAAACCGGTGGCACCGAAGGGCTGGCGTGGTCTGCTGTCGGGTGGTCCGCAGTTTGAGGCGGGCGATCTTCTGGGGATCCTGCCGCCTGAAAGTGACCTGCCGCGCCTGTACTCGCTGGCCTCATCGCGGCGGGATGGGTTTATAGAGATTGCCGTGCGCAAGATGCCCGGTGGCCTGTGTTCCGGCTGGTTGAACGATATGGAGGTCGGCTCCACGATCAGCGCGTTTGTCCGGCAGAACCCGGCCTTCCGCCCGCAGGCCAAAGGCCCGGTGATCATGATTGCCGCGGGCACTGGTGTCGGCCCGATGATCGGTTTTCTGCGCGGGCTGAAGCCAGGGCGCGGGGCCGAGATGTACTTTGGCGCCCGCGATCCGGGATCGGATTACCTTTATGAAGCAGAATTGGCCGAGGGGCTGAAGCAAGGCCGCCTGTCACGCCTGGTTACAGCCTTCAGTCGCGTGCAGGACCGCGCCTATGTGCAGGACCGCCTGCGCGCCGATGCCACCCACCTGCGCGACCAGATCAGGCGCGGCGGGCAGGTGCTGGTCTGCGGCAGTATCGCCATGGCCCGTGCTGTCGCGGTCGATGTCGAAGAGGCGCTGGCCCCGTTGGGCCTGTCTGTCGCCGCGCTTCGCGCCGAGGGCCGCTATCTTGAGGATGTCTACTGATGCTGCGCACTCTGTCCGGCCCGGCGATGGGCAGCCGCTGGACCGCCCGTCTGGACTGTGACGCGGGCCTCGCCGCCATCCTGTCAGACGCCTGTGCCGCCGCCGTCGAGGCGGTGGAACAGGCGACCAGCACCTGGCGCGCCCTGTCAGACCTGTCCCGGTTGAATGCTGCTGCGGTGGGGGAATGGGTCAATTTGCCGCCACACCTGGTGACCGTGCTGGCGAAGTCGCTGGCGATTGGCCGCGCCTCGGACGGGCTGTTCGATATTGGTGTCGGCGCTTTGGTGCAGGCCTGGGGCTTTGGCCCGGCGCAGGGTCAGGCGCAGGGTCAGGCGGACCCCAAGGCGATCACCGCGCATCTTGGCAAACCCTTGCGCAGCGTTGAGACGCTGGAGCTTGATCTGCCGGGCCAGCGGGCCCGGAAGTCCGCACCGATGACGATTGACCTGTCGGGCATCGCCAAGGGCTACGGTGTGGATGTGCTGGCGCAGGTGCTGGCAGCGCATGGCGTGGAAGACTGCCTCTGCGGTCTGGACGGAGAACTGATAGCCAAAGGCCTCCGCCCCGATGGCCAGCCCTGGGCGGTGGCGCTGGAACAGCCCGACCCAAGCTGCCGCGCGGGCCGCAGCATGATAGAACTGAACGACCGGGCGATTGCCACTTCGGGCAGCTATCGGCATTTCGTCAACGTGGGCAAGCTGCGGGTGTCGCACACCATGAACCCGCGCACCGGAGGGCCTGCCGTGGGCGCGCTGGTGTCCGTCAGCGTGCTGCACGACACCTGCATGGCGGCCGACGCCTGGGCCACCGTGCTGATGGTGCTGGGCGACAAGGCCGGCCCGGACTATGCCCGCGCCCACGGGTTGCAGGCCATCTTCCTGAGCCAAACCGATGGTGAGGTTGTCGAAATCCTGACGGGATTTGCTGCCTGACCCGCAGATCCCAAAATTTTTCGGCGAAAAATTTTGGGCTCACCGCCCGGCAGGCAAAACCAGAATGGCGCGGAAGTCGTTCACGTTGGTCAGCGTCGGCCCGGTCACCACCTGATCACCAATCGCGCCAAAGAACCCATGCGCATCATTGTTGGCCAGCGCCAAAGCGGGGTCAACCCCTGCACCCCTTGCCCTGACCAAGGTGTCTGGCCCGATCAGCGCCCCCGCCACCTCGGCCGCGCCGTCCACCCCATCAGTGTCGCAGGCAATGGCGTGGATGCCCGGCGCACCTTTCAGCGCGATGGCCAGGGCGAGACAAAATTCGGCATTCGGCCCGCCAACTCCATCGCCGCGCCGGGTGACGGTCAACTCTCCGCCCGACAGCAGCAAGACCGGACCTGCGCCCCGCGCCGCCAGTGCCAGCGGCACCATCTGAACCGCCACGTCTCGCGCCTCGCCTTCCAGCGCATCACCCAGCAGCCGCACCGAAATCCCAGCCGCTTCGGCCACCGCTTGCGCGGCAGCCAGCGACTGGGCGGGGGCCGCATAAATGCGGCTTTGGGTCCGTGACAGGCGGATATCTATGGGACGCACCACACCCGACACGCCCTGCAAAGCGTACAGCGCCGAGGCCGGAACCGTGGCCCCCCATCGCGCCAGAACCTCCAAGGCCTGCGCGGGCGTCGAGGCATCGCCCACCGTCGGCCCCGACCCGATGAACGCCATGTCATCGCCCGGCACATCCGAGATCATCAAGGCCAGCATCCGCGCAGGATAAGCCGCCGCCGCAAGCTGACCACCCTTGACGCGGCTCAGGTGCTTTCGGACCATGTTCATCTGGGAAATCGGCGCGCCACAGGCCAGCAAAGCCGCATTGACGGCCTGCTTTTCGGCCAGACTGACGCCCGCCACCGGTGCCACCAACAAGGCCGAGGCCCCACCGGAAATCAGCGCCAGAACGAAGTCGCCCTCGCCCAAACCCTCCAGCAGCGCCAGCATTTCCGCCGTGGCCATTGCACCCGCCGCATCCGGCACCGGGTGAGCCGCCTCGACGATCCTGATCCCCTGACACGGGCGGCCATAGCCATAGCGGGTGATCACCAGCCCCTCGCATGGGCCCCAGATCGCTTCCACCGCCTCGGCCATTCGGGCGCTGGCTTTGCCGGCACCAACCACAACCACCCTGCCCTGCGGCCTGTCCGGCAGATGTGCGGCAAGCGAGCGCATCGGGTCGGCCACCTCGACCGCCTTGTCAAACAGGGCGCGCAGAAGGATTTGCGGGGTCATGGAGCACCACTGGAGGCACGGACAACCAGCCGCACCGGGGTATGCGCTTCGGGTGGCGGCACGGTGCCATCCTCCAGCCAAGCCAAAATCGTGCCCGCCACCTGCGCGCCAAAGCCCGCGATGTCGCAGTGCACAGAGGTCAAAGCGGGGAAGGATTGCGCGCATTCCTCGATATCGTCAAAGCCCACCACGCGGAACGCAGCCCCCACCGGCCTGCCCAGTTCAGCAAAACCCGACAGCAGGCCCAGCGCCACAAGGTCATTGAAACAGATCGCCGCATCCACCTCTGGATGGTCGTTCACAAGCCTAAGCGCCACCTCACGGCCAAAGGCACGGCTGGCGCGGCCGGGTATGATCAGCGGGGTCAGGCCCTGATCGGCCAGACACGTCAGATAGCCCGCCATCCGCTCTGCCGTCACCGCCCGCCCCTCCACCCCACCGACAAAGGCGATACGCCGGGCACCGCTGGCCACAAGATGCTGCGCAGCCAGTTGCCCGCCCAAACGATAGTCCGGTGCGGTAAAGGGGAACGTCCCCGCCTCGACCTTGCGCAGCACCTGCAACACCGGCAACCCCGCCGCCTTCAACGGTGCAAACGTCGCCCCTTCCTGCCCATAGGCTGGCGAGATCACCACCGCCGTCACCCCGTGTTCAATCATCGAGGCCACCACCTGCGCCTGCAACGCCGGGTCCTCATTGGTATTGGAGATCACGGTGGCATAGCCCCGCGCCGCCAAAGCCATCTGGAGTGAGGTCGCGAATTCGGCAAAGAACGGGTTGCGCAGATCGTTGATCACCAAGCCGATCAGCCCGATCTTCGAAGACCGCAGATTGGCGGCATTGCGGTTGTAGACATAGCCCAGATCGGCCATCACCTGCCGGACCGCGACCCGCGTTTGCGGACGCACCGCGGGGCTTTCCTGCAAAACCAGACTGACAGTGGATTTCGAAACCCCCGCCTCACGGGCGACGTCGATGATGGTCGGCCTCCGCATGGCTCAGCCCATGTCCAGATCAAAGACCAGAATGCCGTCAATGCCGCCTTCAGTATGCGCCACCAACTGGCCGCCGAACGCCTTGTGGCCCGGATCGTCCGCGTAAGTCTGCAAATCCCTCCAACTGGTGAAGTCGATGATGAAGCCATGCAGATAGCCGCGCTCGATCTTCTCGGGGCTTTCGCTGCGTCCCGACCCATGGGCGATCACGCCCGGCAGTATGGTCGCCAGCCGGGGGATGGCGGTGAACATCTCTGCAATCTGCGCCTCAGTCACCTCCGCCCGAAAGCGGATCAGTACGATATGGCGTATCATCTTGCACCCTTGATCATATCCGCCGCCTTCTCCGCGATCATGATCGTGGTGGCATTGGTGTTGGAAGAAACGACAGTCGGCATGATTGAGGCATCGACAACCCGCAGCCCCGCAATCCCATTGAACCGCAACTGCGTATCGACCACAGCCTCCGCATCAGCTCCCATCCGGCAGGTCCCCGCCGGGTGATGGTCGGTCTTGGCATGGGCGCAGGCGTAGTTGAAATAATCCTGCTCCGTCCGCACATCAGGCCCCGGCAACCGCTCTGCCAGCACATAGGGCTTCAGCGCATCTTGCGCCATGATCTCTCGCGCCAGCTTCAGCCCCCGGATAGACATTTCCCTGTCATAAGGATCGGCCCAGTAGTTCGGGTCAATCAATGGCGCAGCCAGCGGGTCCGCACTGGCAAGCCGCACTGTCCCCCGCGACCGGGGCCGCAAATATGCCGAGTTCAGCGTCACCCCCCCTTGAGGCATCGCCGCCACCCCTGCCTCAATGCCCGACCCCAACCCCAGATGCAGTTGAATATCCGGGCTGCGGGCGTTCTCGTCCGCATACCAGAACCCGCCCGTCTCAAACAGGCTGGAGGCCACAGGCCCGCGCCTGGTCAACAAATACTGCAACCCCGCCAAAGCCGACAAATGCGGCTTGGAATACCGGTCATAGGTATGCGGCCCCGTACACTCCGCAATGACATACAAATCCACATGGTCCTGTAAATTCGCCCCGACCCCCGGCTGATCAAAAACCACCGGCACCCCCAAACTGCGCAAATGATCCGCAGGCCCAATCCCAGAAAGCTGCAACAACCGAGGCGACCCGATCGCCCCCGACGACAAGATCACCTCGCCGCCCCGCACAACCCCTTCCGGCAATTCCACCCCAACCGCCCGACCGCCCTCGACCACAATTCGCCGAACTTGTGCCCCCGTCCGCACCGTCAAATTCGCCCGCCGCAGCGCTGGCCGCAAATAGGCCACCGCTGTCGAGGACCGCCGGTAATTCTTCTGCGTCAGCTGGTAATACCCGACGCCATCCTGAACCTTCCCCGTCATGTCCAGGTTGCGCGGTATCCCCAACTGCCCAGCGGCGGCAAAATAAGCCTCACAAATCGGCAGCGGAGCCCGCGGCATGCTTACCCCCAAAGGCCCGCCCTTGCCATGATACCGGTTGTCAAAGGTGTCATTATCCTCCGCCTTGCGGAAATACGGCAGAACATCCTCATATGCCCAACCTGCGCAGCCCATCTGCCGCCACTCGTCATAATCCAGCGCATTGCCCCGGGTATAAATCTGCGCGTTAATAGAAGACCCGCCGCCAATCACTTTCGCTTGCGTATAGCGGACCACCATATCCCTCATGTGGCGCTGCGGAACCGTATGCCAGCCCCACGACCCGATCCCCTTCGTCATCTTCGCAAACCCAGCGGGCAGGTGGTAAAACGGATGCCGATCCCGCCCCCCCGCCTCCAGCAACAGCACGCGCGAAGCGCCCTCGCTCAAACGCGCCGCCAGCACCGCCCCCGCCGACCCGCCGCCTATGATGATGAAATCATACTCCATCGCTTAGCCCCAGAATATGATCCCCCGCACGCAGCGCCAAAGCCGCAATCGTCAGGCTCGGATTAACCGCCGCCGAGGTCGGCAGCACCGACGCATCCACCACATACAGATTGTCCAGATCATGCGCCTTCAGGTTCCGGTCCACGACACTGGCCCTCGGATCATCCCCCATCCGCGCCGTCCCGCACTGATGGCTGGGCGACTTCCGCTCAAACGTCTTCGACACCACCAAGGGCCACCCCGCCCGCCGCAAAGCGCCTTTCAATTTCCCGTTCAATATCTTGTGCGCGTTGAAATTGCTGCGTTCCCAATGCAGCACGATCTTGCCGTCCTTCACCATCACCCGGCTTTCGGGCTTTGGCAAATCCTCCGACATCGTCATCAGATGCATCGAGTAATCCGCGACATAAGACGCCAGCCACAAAGGCCACCCCGTCTCCGCCGCCAGAATATCCCCGGTCACCCGCCCCAGCATCTGCACATTGCCCAAAGGCCGGTTGTCCGGCCCGCCCTCCAGATACCAGTCGTTGAACTGAATGGTCTTCTCATAAACGGAGCTGTTCTTCCGAAACGGACTGAACGCCAGAATGGCCGAGATATTGTGGTTCATGAAATTCCGCCCGACCTGATCCGAGCTGTTCCCCACCCCCCCCGGATGCTCCGCCGTAGCCGAACTCAACAGCATCGCCGAAGACTTCACCGCCCCCATGCACAGGCAAATCAGCGGAGCCGACACAAGCTCCACCTTCCCCTCGCGCACATATTCGACAGCGGTAACGCGCCGCCCCTCGGCATGTAATTTCACCACCTCGGAATTGCGTTGCAACGTCACATTCGGCCACTTCAAAGCCTCCGCCAGCCCGCAAGTCTCCGCATCCATCTTGCCGCCGCGCGTGTTGGGAAAACCGTCAAAAGTCTGCGGCCCACCCGCGAGCCACTTGTCAATATCCACGCCCAAAGGCACCGGCCCCACCTGCAACCCCTGCCGCCGCAGCCGCGCCGCCAAATCCGCCACCACAGGCTCGTCCGGCACCGGCGGGAACGGATAGGGCTCCGAATGCGCAGGCTCGGTCGCATCATACCCCAAAGCCCCCCGCACGTTATACAAGCGCTCCGCCTTGCCATACCACGGCTCCATCACCTCATAGCCAAAGGGCCACCCCGGCGTGCGCCCCTCGACATGCTGCAACGGCGCGAAATCTTCCGCCCGATAGCGCAGCAACACTGCGCCATAGAACTTGGTATTTCCCCCCGGATAATAGTAATTCCCCGGATGAAATTCCTTGCCCGCCGGGTCCAGCCACGTCTCATCCGCCCGGAAATAGCCGCCAAAAATCGCCGCCCCCGACCGCGCCTGCGGACTATCCTTCAACCAGTCCCCCCGCTCCAGTATCAGAATGCTCCGACCCGACGGCGCGAGTGAGGCCGCCAATGTCGCCCCCCCCATCCCCGACCCGATGATGATGATGTCCGGCTCCGCCATCCCGCTCTCCTGCTGGTCTTTCATACTGGCTCAAATATCCCACGGGGGTGCGGGGGTGTGAAACCCCCGCTCTTGGCAACGGGTGCGGGGGTGTGAGACCCCCGCACCCGTCGGCTGCAAGCCAAATCCCGCCACTATCGCAACGCGGTCCAGCCCCAGGTTCCAGACCCCGTTAGACCGTTCCACACTGTTCCCAACCATTATTGGAACGGTCCAATTCTGACAACCCCTTTCACGAAATCCTTACGCACAACCGCTTGCGCATGCCCGCCCCATCGCGGACAGACCCGCCATGGCCTTCATCATCCTTTCCGCCCCGCGCCTGACGCGCGCCGTGCCGCTGATCGTGGCGATCGCGCTGCTGATGGAAAATATCGACTCATCCGTCCTCTCCACCTCGCTGCCCGCGATGTCCATTGACCTTGCCACCGACCCCATCCACCTGAAACTGGTCCTGACCTCCTACCTCCTCACCCTCGCCGTCTTCATCGCCGCGTCCGGCTGGGCCGCCGACCGCTTCGGCGCGCGCACCATTTTCCGGCGGGCGATCATGGTCTTCACCCTCGGCTCTATCGCCTGCGGCCTCAGCCAGAACCTGTGGGAGCTGGTCCTGGCCCGCCCCTACAAGGCATCGGCGGCTCGATGATGGTGCCGGTCGGGCGGCTGATCGTCTTGCGCAGCGTGCCACGCGATGGCCTTGTCGGCGCGCTGGCATGGCTTACCGTCCCCGCCCTCCTCGGCCCGGTCATCGGACCACCACTCGGCGGTTATATCACCACTTACTGGCACTGGCGCTGGATCTTCTGGATCAACATCCCCCTCGCCGTGCTGGGCATCATCCTCGCCACCCTGATGATCCCCAACATCGGCGAGGAAACCGTCACCCGTATCGACACCAAGGGCTTTCTGATGGCCGGCCCCGGTCTGGCGGCTTTCCTGACCGGCGCGACCCTTGCCGGCCTGAACCTTGCCCCCCTGTGGCTGGTCACCCTTCTGATCGGTGGCGGAGCGGCCCTGACCATCGCCTTCGTCCGCCATGCCCTCAACGTCACGGACCCCCTCGTTGACCTGCGCCTTCTGAACCTTCCGCATCTCGATCATCGCGGGCACTTTCTTCCGCATCGGAGTAGGTGCTTTGCCGTTCCTTCTGCCCCTGATGTTCCAGCCTGGCTTCGGGCTGACCGCTTTTCAATCCGGCTCGCTTACCTTCGTGTCCGGCATGGGGGCCATGCTGATGAAGTTCGCGGCCCAACCCCTGCTGCGGCGCTTCGGCTTTCGCGGCGTCCTCATGGGTAACGCCCTCGTCTCCTCCGTCCTCCTCGCAGGCCCCGCCCTCTTCACCCCCACCACGCCGGTCGTGATCATGCTGGCAGTCCTCCTCGCCGGCGGCCTGTCCCGCTCCCTCCTGTTCACCGCCGTCAACGCCATCGGCTACGCCGAGGTTTCGGCCCCGCGCCTGTCCTCTGCCACCACCTTCACCGCTGTCCTGCAACAACTGTCAGGCTCCAACGGCATCACCATCGCCGCCATGGGACTAGCGGTGGCAGGCGCCCTGCGCGGCACCTCCGCCACCGACATCGGCAACTTCCCCTATATTTTCGGCATCATTACCGTATTGTCGATCACTTCGGCCATTGGCTTCTCCAGACTGGCCCCGTCTGCCGGTTCCTCTCTGGTGCAACATAAGGCCGCCGTCCCCCGTTGACACCCAGCCCCCGCAGCGGTCAACTGCCGCCACACCAAAGGGCATTTCATGGAAATCACCATAGCATTCGACCGGCCTGACGAGGGCCCCAAATCCGGCCCCGTCACCGTGGGCTGGTTCCTGACCTCCGACAAAGGTGCCGTCCTGTTCGACCCACCTGAACGGCTGATCTTCCGCCAGACCAACAAGGCCCACGCCAAATCCGCCAGCCGCTGCCCTGCGGTGATCCAGATGGAAAGCCGCTATTTCGTCATCAAATGCCCCTATGATCTGCACATCGGCTTTGGCCGCGATGACAAAGGCAAGGCCCACCTGATCAACCGGCAGGGCACGGCTTCCCCCGTTCGGGCCAACAAGTTGAACGAACTTCTGACACTGGTGAATGAAACCGAGTGGCGCTACCCCGACCGCCCCACCGTGCAACTGTCCCTGCCCTACTGCTTCATCGCCGATGAACTGGTCTACATCTCCCAGATCGGCACCTTCGCCCACTATCGCCCCACCCCCCTGCCCGGCACCATCTTCGGCGGGCGCTTCCCGCTGAACGCCTGGCCCCGCCCGCTCATGTGGGCCTTCGAATGGCATGAACCGGAAAAAGACATCATCCTGAAGCGCGGCGAGCCCCTGTTCTACTGCCAGTTCGAAGCCGACGGCCCCGAGCGTGCCTTTCAGGTGGTCGAGGCTGAACGCACCCCCGAACTGACCAAATACATGGACCAGATCAGCGGCGTCGTGAATTACGTCAACCAGACCTTCGCCCTCTTCAAATCCGCCGAGGCCCTGCGCCCCGCCAAACTGCTGACCCCCAAACCGCGCGAGTGACATGCAAAGCTTTCTGGAAATCTACGACCTCGTTTCAGGCACCTCCCGCACTCTGCTGACCCATGACAGCGTGATCGAAGCGCCAAACTGGGACCCGTCCGGCCAAACCCTGCTGATCAACGGCGGCGGCAAGCTGTACCGCGTGCCCTTGGATACCCCCAGTCTGATCCCCGTCGCCACCGGCAGCGCCGAAAAGCTGAACAATGACCACGGCATCTCGCCGGATGGCCGCCACATCATCATCTCCAACCATAGGGGCAAAGGCTCGGAAATCTTCCTGCTGCCAGCCGAGGGCGGTGAACCTACCCTGATCTCCACCGACTCCCCAAGCTGGTGGCATGGCTGGTCGCCCGATGGAAAAGCCATCACCTACGTTGCCGCCCGTGGCGACAAGAAGGTGGTCGACGTCTACACGATGGCGCTGGATGGCTGCCCCGAAACCCGCCTGACCATGGGCGAGGGCCATTGCGACGGCCCCGATTTCTCCGCCGACGGGAAACGCATCTACTACAACTGCGACCGTGACGGCCACGCGCAGATCTGGGTGATGAACACAGATGGCACCGGTCAACGCAAGCTGTTCGCTGACGATCATGTGAACTGGTTCCCCCATCCCTCGCCCAATGGCAAGACGGTGCTGTACATGGCCTACCCGCCCGGAACCACCGGCCACCCTGCGAACCTGTCCGTGGCCTTGGTCCTGATGGACACCGAAGGCCAAAACCGCCGCCGCATCCTTGAATTCACTGGCGGTCAGGGCACCATCAACGTGCCCAACTGGTCGCCCAACGGCACCGCCTTCGCCTACGTCCGCTATCAACCCGACCTTTAGGAGGCCGCAATGCCCGTCACCGCCAAAGACCTTGTCGCCGAAGCCAATGCCGTCGTGCCCCGCATCAGCACGACAGATGCACAGGACATGCTTGCCAAAGGCGCCCTGCTGCTTGACGTGCGCGACGCCCCCGAACTGGAAGCGATGGGCCGCGCCGCAGGTTCACACCACATCCCGCGCGGTATGCTGGAGTTTCGCGCCGACCCCACCTCGCCCTACCACGACCCGGAACTGCAACAGGACCGCCCGGTGATCCTGCATTGCGCCAGCGGCGGGCGGTCGGCCCTTGCGGGCAAATTGCTGGTCGATATGGGCTATACTCAGGTTTTCAACCTGGGCGGCTTCAAGGACTGGAAAGAAGCCGGCGGCCCGGTCGAAGAGCCCCTCGACAAAGGCATGTGACCGTAGGGTGGGGTTGAACCCCACCCTACCTTAGCTCTCCGTGGGTCGGTGCGTGCCCCGACTCTGCGTCGTTCAGAAATCCAGGTCCGCGTAATGCGCCGGTTGCGGAAAGCCCGGGATCTGGTCTGACAACAAAGGCCGGAATGACGGCCGCGACTTGATCTTGGCGTACCAGTCCTTCACCGCCGGATTGCGGTTCCAGTCGACATCCGAGATATAGTCCAGACACGACAGATGCGCCGCCGCCGAGAAATCGGCCAGCGTCATCACATCCCCCGCCAGCCAGCGCCGCTGCTCCAGAAGCCAGCCCAGATAGTCGATGTGATACTTGATCCGGCTCGCCCCCGATTTCACATTCTTGCTGTCCGGATAGCCCTGCCCCATCAGCTTCTTGTGGACCCGCTCGTAAAGCAGTTTCGAGGTCACCTCGGAATGAAACTTGTCGTCAAACCACGCGCACAAGCGGCGCACCTCATAGCGCGTATCGGTATCGCGCGGCATCAAAGGCGGGCTGGGGTAAGCCTCTTCCAGATACTCGCAAATCGCCTGACTTTCCGACAGCATCCGCGTGTCGATCTTCAAGACCGGCACCTTGCCCGCGGGATTGCGCCGCAGAAACTCCGCGCTCTGCTCCCAATAGCGCTCTTCGACCAACTCCACCTCAAGCTTCTTTTCGGCAAGCGTCAGGCGCACCTTGCGGCAGTAGGGAGACAACGGGAAGTGGTACAGACGGATCATGGCATCCTGCGGCGGTTTCATCTTTCAATGCAACGCTTGGCGCGGGAATTCAACTCCCCTCCGGTCAATCAGCCGTCTCGAAACAGGCTGCGCGACCATCAGCCTCAATCGTATCGGCCCCTGACATGATTTCTCCCGCATGCGCGCGCACGAAGGCCGAGGGTTTGGCCGCGTGCCGCTCTTTGGGGCTGGGCAACACGGCCGCCAACCGCGCCGCCTGCGTGGGCGTCAGATGGGCGGCATCGGTCTTGAACAGCGCCTCAGCCGCCGCCTGCACACCGAAAACCCCCTCCGAAAATTCCGCCTCGTTCAGATAAACCTCCAGAATGCGCTGCTTGGACCACATCAGTTCGACAATCGGCGTCAAAGCCGCCTCAAGCGCCTTGCGGATATAAGACCGGCCCTGCCACAAAAAGACGTTCTTCACCACCTGCTGGCTGATGGTTGATGCACCCCTTTGTTTACCATGCTTGATGGCATCGCGGATCTGCGCCATGTCAAAGCCCCAGTGCAGGCAGAAGTTCGCATCCTCGCCCGCCACGGCGGATCTGCCCATCTCAGGTGCTATCTGATCCCAACGGACCCAAACGCGCTGAATGCCGCCTAAGCGCCAGCTTTCCTGCCATTGGTAGATGTTGCCCGGCGGTGGCAGGAAGGAAAACAGAAAGATCAGCAGAACGTAAAAGCCCGCCACCGCCGCCGCTCCGCGCCCCAACCACCGCAAGGCCCGCCGCCAGAGGGGGCGGGGGGCTTGGGCAGCGGTTTTCTTCGCGCGGGATTTCTTTTCGACCATGCCGCAGCATAGGCCTCAGCGCCCGCGCAGGGTCAAGCCTTCAGACCGTTTTGGCTTCCAGCGCCGCCCGCAGCGTGGCTTCGTCGTCATGGCTCAGCGAGGTTTGCAGAATCTGCCCCTTGGCCTTGAACTCGCCCAACCGTTCAACCACCTTTGCGGTGTTGAACTTGCGGGCCAGCACAAAGACGGCTGCCGTACCGGGCTTCAGACGCTGGCCCAGTTCGCGCATGAAGTCGTCATTGATCCCCACATCAGTCATGCTGGCCGAAAGCGCGCCAGCACCGGCGCCCAAAGCCACACCAATCAACGGGTTGAAGAACAGCATCCCCACCAGCAAGCCCCAGAACCCACCACTCGCAGCGCCCAACGCCGTCAGATTGGCGGCCTGATGCAGTTGCACCTTGTCATCCAGACTGCGGGTGACAACGACAACATCCTCCATCTCCAGCAGATATTCCTTCTGCAATTTCACCAGCTCTGCCCGCATTTCAAACGCGGTGGCTTCAGTATCAAACGACACGACGATCAGATCAGACATTTGGCTCTCCATCAATTTGCAGACCTCATGCACCCGATCCGACCACCGCGCCCTGCCGCAAGTCAGCGCCGAACGTCAAAGGAGGAAAGGTTTCCCCTTCCTCCTTCATCTTGGCACAAATACTCCGGGGGGTGCGGGGGGCGGGCCCCCCGCTTTTGTCGGAGTGTGCGGGGCTGGCCCCGCGCTTACTCCGCGGGAACCTTGATCGCCTCATCCGACAGGGGATGCGGCAGACGGTTGATCATCTCGATCGGGCAGACTTGCAGGAAATTGCGCCGCTCTTCCGCCCAGTTCGACAGGATGCGCGCCGCATGACGTGACCCGGTTTCCGCCACATGCGCCTCGATCAGGGTCTTCAACTGGCCCTCCCAATACGGATGGCCCAGACCACAGGTCAGGATCGTCTCGCGGTTCATGAACTCTTCCGCAACACCCAACGGGTCATGGATATACGCCATCCCCCCGGTCATGCCCGCGCCAAAGTTCGCCCCGATCGGGCCCAGAATAACAGCCACACCGCCGGTCATATACTCGCACCCGTTCGACCCGCAGCCCTCGACGACCACCTTGGCTCCCGAGTTCCTGACGGCAAACCGCTCCCCCGCGCGTCCTGAGGCATACAGATAGCCATCCGTCGCCCCATACAGCACCGTGTTGCCGATGATCGTGTTATCCTCTGCCTTCAGCGGAGAGTTCATCGAGGGCCGCACCACAATCGTCCCCCCCGACAGCCCCTTGCCGACATAATCGTTGCTGTCGCCCTGCACCTCAATCTTCAAGCCCCGCACCGCGAAGGCCCCCAAAGACTGCCCACAAGACCCCGTCAGCTTCACCGTCAGATGATCGGCCTGCAACGAATTGCGCATCCCGAACTTCTTGACGATATGGCTTGAGGCCCTTGTCCCGATGGTGCGCAAGGTATTGCGCACCGCATAAGACAACTGCATCTTCTCGCCATCTTCAAAGAACCGCGCCCCATCGCGGATGATTTCCGCATCCAGCGTATCGGGCACCGCGTTCCTGGGTTTGGACCGGTCATAAGTGATCCGCTGCGTGCTATCGACAAGGATCAGCAGCGGGTTCAGGTCCAGATCATCCAGATGCGCCGAACCGCGTGATATCTGGGAAAGCAAATCCGCCCGCCCGATGATTTCATCAATCGACCGCGCGCCAATCGAGGCCAGAATCTCCCGCACCTCCTGCGCATAGAAGGTGATCAGGTTCACCACCTTGTCCGCACTTCCGGTGAACTTCGCGCGCAGGCTTTCGTTCTGCGTGCAGACCCCCACGGGGCAGGTGTTCGACTGGCACTGACGCACCATGATGCAGCCCATGGAAATCAGCGCAGCGGTGCCAATGCCATACTCCTCGGCCCCCATCATCGCGGCCATCACCACGTCACGGCCCGTCCTGAGCCCCCCATCCGTACGCAACGTCACCCGTTCGCGCAGGTTGTTCATCGCCAGAACCTGATGCGCCTCGGTCAGGCCCATCTCCCACGGCAGACCCGCATACTTGATCGACGTCCCCGGAGAAGCCCCGGTCCCGCCGTTATGCCCCGAAATCAGGATCACATCCGCCTTGGCCTTGGCCACACCCGCCGCAATCGTCCCCACACCGGAAGACGACACCAGCTTGACCGTCACCTTGGCCCGCGGATTGATCTGCTTGAGGTCATAGATCAACTGCGCCAGGTCTTCGATCGAGTAGATATCATGGTGCGGCGGTGGCGAAATCAGCGTCACCCCCGGCGTCGAATGCCGCAACCGCGCAATCAAGGCCGTAACCTTCATCCCCGGCAACTGCCCGCCTTCACCCGGCTTCGCGCCCTGCGCCACCTTTATCTCAAGTTCCTCGCAAGCGTTCAGATACTCCGCCGTCACTCCAAAGCGCCCCGAGGCCACCTGTTTGATCTTGGCACAGGGGTTGTCGCCGTTCGGTTCCGGATGGAAATGCGCCGGGTCTTCCCCGCCCTCGCCCGAGTCACTCTTCGCCCCAATCCGGTTCATTGCCACGTTCAGCGTCTTGTGCGCCTCAGGCGACAGCGCCCCCAGCGACATCCCCGGCGTCACAAACCGCTTGCGGATCGAGGTGATAGATTCCACCTCCTCAATCGGCACCGCCTTGCCAAGACTTTTGATGTCCAGCAAATCCCGAATGTGGATCGGCGGATTGGCCCGCATGGCCGCAGAATACTGCTTCCAGATGTCATAGCTTGCCCGGTCACAAGCCGATTGCAGCATATGCATCGTCTGCGCTTCCCAAGCGTGCTTTTCGCCCGAACGCCGCGCCTTGTAGAAGCCGCCCACCGGCAGCACGTCTGTCTGGCTTAGCCAGCCCTTCGCGTGAACCTCTTCACACTTCAGCTGAATCCCGTTCAGACCAATACCCGAGATGCGGCTTTGCATCCCCGGGAAATACTCCGCCACCATGGCGCGAGACAGCCCGACAGCCTCAAAATTCAATCCACCCCGATAGCTGGAAATCACCGAGATCCCCATCTTCGACATGATCTTCAACAACCCGGCGTCAATCGCATCCCGATACCGCCGCATCGCATCAATCAACGACCCTTCGATCAGCCCGCGCGAGACCCTGTCAGCCACCGAATCCTCAGCCACATACGGGTTCACCGTGGTCGCCCCAGACCCGATCAGCACCGCGAAGTAATGCGGGTCAATGCACTCGGCTGACCGCACGTTGATCGAACAGAACGTCCGCAGCCCCTTGCGTGTCAGCCACGAATGCACGGCCGAGGTGGCAAGGATCATCGGCATCGACACCCGACCCTCACTTTGATGCTCGTCCGTCAGCACCAGTTGCCCGACACCCGACCGCACCGCATCTTCCGCCTCAGCCCGGATACGCTCCAGCCCCAGACGCAGCGCGTCCTGACCAGAGCCTGCCGGGAAGGTGCAGTCAATCAGCGCAACCTGCTCGCCAAAGCGTTCAATCAGCACCTTGAACTCGCCATTGGCAAGGAACGGGCTTTCCAGCACCAGAATCTCGGTCTGTGATGAGTTTTCATCCAGCACATTGCGCAGATTGCCGAAGCGGGTCTTCAGGCTCATCACCCGCCCCTCGCGCAAGCTGTCAATCGGCGGGTTGGTCACCTGGCTGAAGTTCTGCCGGAAGAAGTGGCTCAAAGGACGGTATATCAAAGACAGCACGGCGGCAGGCGTATCATCCCCCATCGAGGCGATCATTTCCTTGCCGTCTTCCGCCATCGGCATCAGAACCTGCTCCAGCTCCTCCAGCGTGTAACCGGCGGCAATCTGACGGCGGCGGAGGTCTGCCCCGGTGTAGATTGGCGCTTCCGGCACGTCGCGCAGCATGACGTTCAGATCGACGATCTTCTCGATCCAGTCGCCATAGGGCTGGGCAGAGGACAGCTTGTCCTTCAACTCCACATCGCGGTAAAGCCGCCCCTCTTCCATGTCGACGGCAATCATCTGCCCCGGCCCCAGCGCGCCTTTTTCGCGCACCGTCGCTTCATCCACCGGCACCATCCCGGCTTCGGACCCTGCAATCAGCATCCCGTCGCCCGTCACAACATACCGCATCGGACGCAAGCCGTTGCGGTCAAGTCCGCCGCAAACCCAGCGGCCATCGGTCATGGCCAAGGCGGCAGGGCCGTCCCACGGTTCGATGACCGAATTGCAATAGGAATACATGTCGGCCCAGGCTTTCGGCATGTTGGTCGTGGTCTTCGACCACGCCTCGGGCACCAGCATCGTCTTGGCCATCGGCGCATTGCGCCCTGACCGTACCAGCACCTCAAACACCGCATCCAGCGCGCCGGAGTCGGACGTGCCACCCGGAATGATCGGCTTGATATCCTCGGCCATGTCGCCAAACGCACCCGAGGCCATGCGGATCTCATGGCTTTTCATCCAGTTGACGTTGCCTTTCAGCGTGTTGATCTCGCCGTTATGGGCCAACATGCGGAACGGCTGCGCCAACCACCACTGCGGGAAGGTGTTGGTGCTGTAACGCTGGTGATAGATCGCAAAGGCGCTTTCGAAGCGTTCGTCCATCAGGTCGGGGTAGAAGGTCGCCACCTGTTCGGCCAGCATCATGCCCTTGTAAATGATGCTGCGGCACGACAGCGAACAGAAATACAGACCCTGAATTCCCGCGGCGTTGGCTGCTTTTTCAATCCGGCGGCGGATGATGTACAACTCACGCTCAAACTGTTCGGCATCGGCGCCGTTTTCACAGCGGATCAGGATCTGCTCAATTTCCGGTCGCGTGGCCAAAGCCTTCTCGCCCAGAACCGAGATGTCAGACGGCACGTGCCGCCAGCCGTAGATGTAATGGCCCATCCGCAGCACTTCGGTTTCCACGATGGTCCGGCAGCGCTCCTGCGCGCCAAAGTCGGTGCGCGGCAGGAAGACCTGCCCCACGGCGATCAGCTTGTTCAGGTCAGGTTCATGGCCGGTGCGGCGCACTTGGTCATGAAAGAACTTGACCGGTATCTGCACATGGATGCCCGCGCCGTCGCCCGTCTTGCCATCGGCATCAACGGCCCCCCGGTGCCAGACCGCCTTCAGCGCCATGATGCCGTTTTCCACGACCCGGCGCGACGGCTTGCCCGAGATCGCCACAACCAGACCCACACCGCAGGACGAATGTTCATCCTCGGTCTTGTACAGGCTGTTGGCGTCCATCCAGGCGCGCTTGGCTTCCTCGGCGGCGACCCAGGCTTCGTCATACTTGGTCATGGCTGTTTTCCTTTTCAGTCGAAGTGAAGGGTCAGGCGAAGCTGGGGTCAGGCGAAATGTGAGGCGGCTGCCAAATGCGGCTTCAAAAGCGCATCCAGCCGGGTGTGGTTCTTGTTGGCAATCGCCATCTTGATCGGTTGCAGCAGCCGCAATTCGCGCAGCCTGTTGCCAACATGGTGGTTGGTGTCAGCCAGCACCCTGACCCAGACACGGCCGGTATCGACGAACATCCGGCCATGTTGCAGGTCTTTAGCGGTTTCTTCGCCGTACAGCAGATAATAGCGCACCTTTTCGGTCATGGCGTCGGCCAGCCTTGGCATGGTTTCAGGGTGCATGAAGGGCCGGAACTTTTCCCAACGCCGGTCGGTGATCACAGCGGGGTCCATCGAAAACTGCGGCGCGAAAGCAATCGCATAATCAGCCCCCAGACTGTCGGCAAAGGCCAGCGCGCCAAAACCGCCCATGCTGTTGCCAATGCAGTGCACCTTGGTGATGGCATGGTCCGCGATGAACTTGCGCACCACCGAAACCAGCTTTTCCTGCAAGCCGGGGGTCGAAAACCAACTGCGCTTGCGGTCCATCACGAACAGCACGTGGTTCAGGTTCCCCTGTGAGGCCGTCGCCACAAACTCTGGCTTCTGCGTTTCACCCTCATCAAAGCCGATGCCGGAAAACGTAACGCCAAGCGATGGGGAATTACCCTCAAGGTGTTTCACCAGAAGGTCCTCGTCTTCCCACAAAACGCTAAGGTCACGCATCGCCATCGTCATTGTCCCGTCAGTTGACCGCCAGCGCCCTTGGCGCCCCGCCGTCCAGTGCCGACATCTGATCATCACATTCAAACAGCGGCACCGTCGCCCCAAACCCCGGCTTGCCCGGAGAGATGAACTTCACCGGGGCATTGTCCGATGGCGTCCAGGTACCATCCTCGGCCTCCCATTCCGAATGACCGGAAAAGAACGTGCGCCATTCTTCCGAGATATATTCATGCCCCTTGGCATGGCGCATGACTTTGCCGTCAGCATCGGTCTGGGTATATTCGTATTCGGTCTGCTTCAGCGTCACGCCGTCAATCGTGGCACTCGCCCCGGTCAACTTGTCAAAGCCGCGGATCGTCGAACGCGCGCCACTGTCCTTGCTTAGCCCAAAATCGAACGTATCAAGCCCCATCGCCAGCAGGTCAGAGAACGAGGCCGGGTCCTTGGGGTTGGCATCCATCACCTCCCGCATCGGAGGATTGACCTCATAGCTTTCCAGCCACTGCGCATCGTGGTCGATCTTCGACATGAAATAGGGGCCGTTCGCATCGTAGTCAGCGCGCCACTGTTCGCCCGTGGCATCGCCTTCGCAGGTGTAAAAATGCGACACGATGCAGCCGCGCGATTGCACGGTCAGGTGTGCGGTGCAGCCCTTCGGCGGCTCGAATGTGCCCGAAAGCGCGGGGGTGGCCAAAAACAGCAGGGCAAGGGCAAGGCGCGTCATGCGGGCACTCCGTTCAGGAAGGTCAACGGGGCGGCCATGCTTAGGCTGCCACCACAAAAGCTGGGTTTCTTCACGTCAAAACCGGCATCACCCGGCCTTGCCACCGACATCGGGCGGTGCGGCGTGTCTTCGGGTTTGTAATAGGTGCCCGCCGTGGCCTCTCCGGCCAGATAGACACCCAGGCTTGGCACCAGATAGGCTTTTGAGGTGGAGGTGCTTGGCCCCATCGGGTCTGGCAGGTCAATTGACACCTCGGCGCTGAAGACGATCGTCTCAAGCCCGCTCAGCACCGCGGTTTCGCCGGTTGCTTCAATCTTGATGCTTTGTCGGGCCGGTTTCTTCACGCCAAACATGGTGATCGACCCCTTGCCGGAAAACGCGCCAGCCCGGTTGGCCATCACATCCGCCATCACGGTTTCCTTCAGGGTCGCCACATCGGTGCGGATCAGATAGCTGCCCGCCGCATCACCCGTCACCACCATGCCGCCATTCGCGGTATCCACCTCAAAATGGTCAAACCCGTCCGGCCCGTAAGCCTCCTCGCGCACCAGGGGCGAGGCCAGACCCTTGACCGCCGGGCAAGAGTATAAAAGCGCCACCTCGCAATCAAGATACTGCACGGTGGCAATCTGCGCGCAGCCCGGGTCACGCCGCACCAGATCAGCGGCCATGCACATCGAACCGGATGCCGCCAGCAAAGGCAGGCCGAAAGACAAGGACAGCAGCACAGAGTTTCGCATCGCCTTCTCCGGGAAATTATGGGTCAGTTTGCCTGACCAAGCTGCCAAAACGCCACCCCTTGTGTCTTGCCGTTTGTCTCCACCAAAGGAAGACAGAAAGAAGACACAAGAAAGACAGCCCTATTCTGCCGCAACAAGGGCCGGTTGGGCCAGATAGGCCAGCATTGCGTCGGCTGCTTCACGCCCATCACGGATCGCCCAAACCACCAGCGAAGCCCCGCGCACGATGTCACCCGCCGCGTAAACTCCGGCCAGATTGGTGGCATGGGTGCGGAAATCGGCCTTGATCGTGCCCCAGCGCGTCACAGCCAGCTCCTTGACGCCCCACAGGCCCGGCAGGTCTTCGGGTTCAAA
>JAYSQA010000113.1:0-7948 GCA_043721775.1 Rhodobacterales bacterium | reverse complement strand
GCCGCAATCAGGATGCGCTCGGCGTTCATGCCGGACAGGATATAGCGAAAGCCTTTTCCTTCTTCGCCGATCAGATTTTCGGCGGGCACCACAACGTTGTCAAAGAACACCTCAGTCGTGGAATGGTTCATCATGGTGCGGATCGGGCGGATCGTCATGCCCGCAGCCAACGCCTGCTTCATGTCCACGATGAAGACCGACAAGCCCTCGGTCCGCTTGGCAACCTTGTCTTTGGGCGTGGTTCGCGCCAACAGCAGCATCAGGTCCGAATGTTCGGCCCGGCTGGTCCAGACCTTTTGTCCGTTGACCACATAATGATCGCCGCGCTTTTCGGCAAAGGTGGTGATCGAGGTGGTGTCGGTGCCGCTGCCCGGCTCGGTCACGCCAAAAGCCTGAAGTCGCAGCGCACCAGAGGCGATCTGCGGCAGATAGCGGGCCTTTTGCGCGTCCGACCCATGCCGCAACAGGCTGCCCATGATATACATCTGCGCGTGACAGGCCGCACCATTGGCCCCGGCTTTCTGAATCTCCTCCAGCACCGCCGCCGCAGCACTCAGGGTCAACCCGGCACCGCCGTAGGCTTCGGGGATCAGTACCGAAAGATAGCCAGCTTCGGTCAGCGCCGCGACAAATTCCGTGGGATAAGCGGCCTCCCGGTCAAGTTTACGCCAATAGCTGCCGGGGAACAGCCCGCAAAGGCGCGTCACCGCCAGGCGGATCTCGCGGATTTCGTCGCTGTCGTCAGAGGTTTCGTGGCGCATCACCGAGCCTTTGTTGCTTGCCCTACAGAAGACGCAGAAGGCCCATCGCGGCAGAAGCCACCATCTGCGGATTTCAGTTATGCCGGTTCGGCATAACTGCTTGCATGCGTGCGCGGGTGCATTTGGTCAGGGACGGATGTTAGGCTGTAACGGCAGACCGTGGAAAAGGGGGCAAGGATGACACTTTCGATTGATCTTTTCTGGTCTTTCCGCAGTCCCTATTCCTATATCCTGCTGCCAAGGGCCATCGGTTTGCAGCGTGACTACGACGTGGCGTTCGATCTGCGCGTCGTGCATCCGGCGGCGATCCGCAATCCCGCCTATTTCGCCCGGATGGACCCGCTGGCCCGCCCCTACTTCATGGGCGACAGCGCGCGGGCGGCCGCGTTTCATAACATGCCCTTTCACAGGCCGATCCCCGACCCGATCAGCCAGGACCCGGTCACCTTGACCATAGCGCCCGACCAACCCCTTGCCACACGCCTTGGCCGCTTGGGCATCGCCGCGACCGAACGGGGCCACGGGCTGACCTTTGCGGACGAAGTGTCGCGCCTGTTGTGGGATGGAACCGTGACAGGTTGGGACAGCGGCGATCATCTGGCGAACGCCACGTCGCGGGCCGGGCTTGATCTGGCGGAACTGGAGGCTTCGGTTGCTGCCGATCCGGCCCACTACGATGCCCGGTTGGCACAAAACGACGCACTGTTGCGCGCGGCAGGCCACTGGGGCGTGCCCACGATGGTCTTTGCCGGTGAAGTGTTCTTTGGGCAAGATCGGTTTGATGTCTTGATGATGCGTCTTCACCAAGCGGGGCTTGCACGACGGCCAGATTGCCCGGTGTGAGTGCAGTCAACTGCTTGCGCGCCCGGACAGGCTGCCGTCAGGCACCGCCTGCCGTGCTTTTGCCATGTCGCCGCAGCGCCGCCCGAATATGGCGCGCGCGCGCGACGACCGGAGCATCCACCATTTGCCCCTCCAGCGCGAAAACGCCGCCCCCTGCCTGCACTCCCGCCAGCACGTCATCTGCCCATTTCACCGCCGCCTCTGTCGGGGCCAAAGTGGCGCGAATGACAGGAATTTGCGTCGGATGGATGGCGGCCACCGCCCCATCGGTCAAATCCGCCGCATTTCGCAAGGAATGCGCGTCTTCGCACTTCAGAACCATGACGCCATGCAGCAAACTGTGATCTGCCGCGCTCAGGTCTTCGACCATGGCCCGTATCGCGCCGTTGACGCGCAACACGCAATCAATGCCCGCTTCAGCCAACTGGGCTTGGTTCGCGCACAACACAATGCGGGCGGCGGCCTTGGCCGACGGCGCAACCGCGTCCTCAAGATCAAGGACCACGGCATCCGGCCGATGCCGTATCGCGCTGGCCAGATGCCTTTCGGCTTTGACCGGAAGGAACAGCAGGGCTTGCCAATCAGGTCTATGGATCATGCCGGTTGCCTGACGCTGTCACTAAAGCCTCCTGACGCAAAACCTCACCGCGCTGACGACACGCCGGGACGGCTTCGATGTTCAATGACGCCGTTTAATGGTGGCGCCCCTGTGCAGCATAAAGTGGTTAAGGTTTGTTTGAAATCGGAAATCAGTGCCTTTCGCTTCGCCCGAACGGCCTGCCCGCCGTGATGTGGGGGGCATCGGGTATGACAGCCGATCCGGCTGGCATCCGCGCTCATCCTGCCATCAGCCGCTTACCCAGATCGGACGCCGACAACGCATCCAGATTGGTGACCGCTTGCCACAGTTGGTCAGCTTCAGCACCCAAAAGCCCCGTGGCCTTGGCGCGCAGGCTGCGCTCCAGCACATCGGTGGTCAGGGGGGGGCAAGGTCATGCGCGAACGGCAGCACCGTACCATCGGACAGCACAACCTCTCCCGCGGCCTGCATGTCGCTGGCCGTGGCGTCGGTTGTCACCTTGATCCTGCCCGCAAAGGCCGCCAAAGCCGGGTCTGCGGCCAAAGCGTCGGTATAGGTGCGGTCGACAGAGGTCGGGATACCCGACAGCACCATGCCTGCCAACCAGTTGTAGCTGAACTTGACCTCCAGCCCGGTGCGCGGCGCTTTGATGTTACAGACCGAAAGCCAGCGCGGGCTGGTCCGCAGGTGGACCGCCGCCACCCGGTCCATGGTGATGTTATGGCCGCGCTTGGCAGCCGCCAGCGCCTCGATCATCGCATGGGTGCCGTGACAGCAGGCGTGCAGCTTGTATTTGATAGCCTCGAACACAAAGGTGCCTGGCGGCGGGGTATCCCAGACCCCGGCCTCGGATGGCGCATCGGAATGGGTCGCAACGAAGCCCTGCGGCCCCATCACCCCGTCATCGGCTGAGGTGAAACCCGCGCGTGCCAACCCCGCACATTCCACGCCATTGGCTGCTGCAATCCCGGCATTGTAGGGCTTTCCCATCGTGCCAAACTGCGATTTCAGGCCCGAAGCGCGTGTGGCGCAAAGACCCAAAGCCGCCCGCATTTGATCGCGGGTCAGGCCATACAGTCTCCCGGCCGCAATGGTGGCGCCAAAGGCACCCGCCGTGGCGGTCTGGTGAAAGCCACGGTTGTAATGCACCGAACCCAGCACCATACCCAGCCGGACCGATACCTCCGCCCCGATCACAAACGCATCCGCAACCGCAGCCGCACTTGCCCCAACCTCCTCCCCGACCGCCAGGGCAGCGGGATAAATCCCGACCGAGGGGTGGCCGACATGGCCGAAATGGGTGTCATCATAATCCAGCGCATGGCTGGTGGCCCCATTGACCAAAGCCGCCGCCCGCGCCGGAGCCTGATCACCGCCAAGGATAGATGAGACACCCCGTCCGCCCTCTGCGGCCACATAGTCGCGCAAAATGCCGGCCAAAGGCTCGCCCACCCCGGCGCGGCCACAGACCATCCAGTCAAACAGCGAAAACCGCGCCATCGCCCTTACGCTGGCCGGAATCGCCGCCGCGGGCAAAGCAGCAAGGTCAAGCAGCCGCGCAAGAGTCGTCATGTCTGCGTCTCTCCATAGGAATTTGGCTGGCTTGGCACCTGTTTTGAATTATAGCACAGGATCAGGTTGGTCGAGATGGTTTTACCTGATACCGCCGCGCCTCAAAGATATGCCGTTTGCATTGGATGGGATGCAATTCCACCCAAGTGGCGATCATTCTCGGCCGCGAGGGAAAGGATCGTCGTCTCATCCATTGCTTTGGCGACGACTTGCAATCCCACAGGATGGCCCGCTGCGGTCAATCCGATCGGCAAGGACGCGGCAGGCTGGCCGGTCAGGTTGAGCGGATAGGTAAATGTAGCCCATGACACGATGGACCGCTCGGCCACGCTTGGCGGAACATCCACCCCAACGTCAATCGAAGCGACCGGCAGCACAGGGGTGACAAGCAGGTCGCAGGGTTCCATCATCAGCCTGACTTTTTCGCGGAACTCATAACGGCGGAAGACCGATTCGTAATAGGTCCGCAAATCCTGCGCCACCGCCGCCTGCAAGACCTGAAGCACGGCAGGGTCCAAAATTTCGGGCGCATCCTCCAGTGCGGCGCGCAATCGGATCGCGACCCCGGCGTAAAACTCTGCCGTCCACATGTCGATGGGGTCATCAAAGCAGTGGTCGATCTGGTCAACGTGGTGGCCTGCGTCTTGCAGCACCTGGACGGCCCGCGCGGTGATCGCCGCCACTTCGGGATCAACCCACCCGTAGCCCAGCGTCGGGCTGAACGCGATGCGAAGACGCGGACCCGGGGTCAGTGCTGCCTGAAAATCCGGGACGGGCCCTGCGACCGAAAAGGGGTCACGCGGTTCAAACCCCGCAATCACCGACAAGACCGCCGCAGCATCCGCCGCCGTCCGGGTCAGCGGCCCGACATGCGCCAAGGTCGGCGTGGCCGAGGTCGGAAACACCGGAACCCGACCAAACTGCGCTTTGATACCGTAAAGCCCGGTCAGCGCCGCCGGTATACGCAACGACCCGCCGCCATCGGTGCCCAAGGCATAGGGCGCCAACCCGCAAGCCACCATCGCGGCGGCCCCCGCACTGGACCCGCCGGGGGTTTTTGACAGATCCCACGGGTTGCGCGTGATGCCGGTCAACGGGCTGTCGCCCACGCCTTTGCAGCCAAACTCACTGGTCGTCGTCTTGCCAAGGATGACCGCCCCTGCCGCGCGCAGACGCTCGACTGACGGGGCATCGCGGGCCACGGGAGTGGCACTGGTCGTGCGCGAGCCAAAGCGTTGTGGCATCCCAGCCACCGCAATCAGGTCTTTGACCGAGGTCGGGATGCCGTCCAGCGGGCCAAGCAACCCGCCCTGCATCATCCGCGCCTCCGCCGCCTTGGCCTGCACCTGCGCGCCTGCAAGATCAAGGTGGGCGAACATGTTCAGCATCGGCTCGATCACCTCCAACCGGCGGATGACATCGGCCAAAACTTCGGTCGGAGAAAACGCGCGGCGGCGAAAGCCTTTGGACAGATCCGCGATTGTAGCGAAGGCAAAGCCTGACATGTCCGCCCCGCCCCTATGCGTCGATGATCGCGACCGCCCGAACCGGAGAGCCCGAGCCACCCTTGAACTTGATCGGCAGGCCGATGAATTCAAACTCACCCAGACCCACCAGGCTTTCCAGATTGACCAGCCATTCGAAATGCGAAATTCCAAGGTCGCGGCACAGGCGGTGTTGGGCGAACAGGTTGTCGCTGGGCTTGTCGGTTGATGGCCCTTCAACCCCATGCATCCGCGAGCCGTGGTCGTACAGCCATTGCGTCGCCCCAACCGTCAGCCCCGGATTGCCCCAGACAATCTGCTTGCGATCACCCCAGTTGCGGGCGTGAAACCCGGTGCATAGCAGGACGATATGGTCATCGACTTTCACTCCGCTGGCCGCTTCAGCCGCTGCCATGTGGTCAGCGGTGATATCTTCAAGATCGGCGATGTGGCGCAGGTCAAGGCAGACGGCTTTGCCCATGAACAAATCCAGCGGCATCTGATCAATCGACAGACCTTTGGGGTTCACATGCAGGAAGGCATCCACATGGGTGCCAACATGATCCAGCATGCCGATGAAGTTGGTCTGAAAGGTCATCGGGTCTTCCGGGACACCAAGACCGTAGGACAAGGTCGATTCGTGGCTCAGCGCCTTCAGATACACCGGGCTTTGGAACATCTTGTGGGCGGGCATGTTGTCTTCAATGGTCAGGCTCAGGTCGATGATGCGGCGGGCCATGGGAATACCTTTCTGGGCTAGGCGAAACCTCGGCAGCGGCTTGGCTGTGGGTGCCTGGCGGTTGGAGCTGGCGTCTTTCAAATCAATGCTGATGAAAGAGGTGCCACTTGACAATCCGCTAAAAACGGAAGGGAGCTATAGATTGAATTGATGGATGGCGCGCTCATCTGACCTTATGCCCGCAGAATGGCCCCGAAAACATGGAACTGCGCGACCTTCATGCCCTGATTGCCATCGCTGAAACCGGCAGCCTGTCAGCCGCCGCGCGCAGGCTGCGGCTGACTCAACCGACGCTGACGGCGTCCTTGCAGCGGCTGGAGGTGGCTGTCGGTGTGGGGTTGGTCACGCGTCATTCCCGGGGCGCGGTCCTGACGGAAGAAGGGCAGTATGTTCTGCAAAAGGCGCGCAACGTAGTGCACGATGTCGGCCAGATCGCGCTGGTTCACGACTCGCTGGCGCAGGAACCTGCAGGTGAGGTCCGTCTTGGACTGCCGACGACCGTTGCGGGCGGGCTGATCCCGGAACTGATCCCTTTAATGCAGGCGCGGCACCCTCAAATACGGCTGCACGTCGTCGAAGCGATGAGCGGTGTGCTGCAAGAGCAATTGCAGCATGGAAGGTTGGACCTTGCCGTCCTGTTTGACAGCGCCCCCTCGGCGGGCATGCGATGCACGCCACTGCTGACCGAGACCCTTTATCTGCTGGTGCCAAGCAACCACCCTATGGCTACCCTTCCCGCTGTTGATCTGGTTCGGGTCGCGGCTCTGTCGCTGGTGCTGCCAGGTGTGGCAAACTCGATCCGCAAACACATTGAAGTGGCCTGCCTTGCAAAAGGTCTGACGCTGACTGTACTGGCCGATGTGGACAGTTTGCCAGGCATCCTTGGTTTGGTTCGCGCAGGCTATTGCACGGTGCTGCCTAAATATCTTGCCAGGGGTGAAATTGCCGCCGGACATATGGTGGCAGTGGCCATAGAAAACCCGACGCTGCACTGGATGCTGCACCTTGCAACGCGCCGCGACGCCCCGCGTCCGCGGGCCAGCAAGGCGACGGGCAAGCTTATCCACTGTGCCTGCGCCAATCTGGTCTTGCGTGGCGATTGGGCCGCCGAAATAATCACAGGTCAGGGCCCGGCGTGACCGTACTCAGCACCGGGCACCGGGCCTCAAGCCTTTGCGTCAGAAACCAGGGCCACTTCGCCCCGGACGCTCAACACGTTTCAAGCCCGACCCTGCGCTTTTCGATGGCAATCAGGTCCAGCGTTTCGGCTTCCAATTCCAGCACAACGCCGCAGACAAAGGTGGTTCGGCAAATCTGAACAGCTGAGGGTCATGCGGGCGTCCTGTTGCAGGATTGGCTGGCTTCCGGGCTGGACCCCGGATGCGGAGTCCAGTGGTTTTCAAAGTGGACCCCGCCAGACAAGTGTCTGTTATTGCGTGGTTGTTTGTGAATTTCGGGGTGGATTCCGACTGGGGTGGCTTCCCAAAAAAATCGCTCTGGCGCTGTGCCGAGCCTCGCCCCCCAGCATACGTTTTCGGCCGGAAAGGAACCGGAAAACAATGGCTTGGCGGTTAGGCCGGGCATCTGGCTTCGACTGGACCCCGGTCCGGACTCTGGGGTCCACCACGGCATCCATTCGAGAAATGTATGCCGCGTGACCGTTTCGCACACCTTTCCGAGCATATGAAATTCATACGCTTCTGGGCGGAGATTGTCTTGCATTCCGATGTACACCTGAAAATTCCCTCACAGGACGATTGTTCTTGACAACCGATTGGCGTTTTCAATGACGAACCGTCGGGCCGACGGCACGCGACTGTTCAGCCGCCACCTTGAACCGCCCCTGGTTTGCCGGAGATCTTCAGCCTGACTAAGTGTCGCGTCCCGGCAGGTTGCGGGGTGATTTGACGAAGAGATGGGGGTGGGACTTGTGCCAGTCCTTCATGGCCTGCATTGGCGTTCGGCTCCC
>JAYSQA010000112.1:0-29649 GCA_043721775.1 Rhodobacterales bacterium | reverse complement strand
GATGGCGGATGTGCAATGGGCGCACGGGATCAGCTATGGCATGACGGCAGCCCCGCTTTACACGCTTGATGCATTGCAGACCGCAACGGACCGGTTTTTGGGCCGGCCCGAAGGCGGAGGCGGCAATAGGTCAGGCTTTGGTGGGTCAGGCTCTGGTCGGGTGCTGTCAAAGTTCATCGTGGTGCCAGGACCGCAGGCCGGGGCCTGGATAAGCATGGCAACCCGGCTGTCGCCCAATTTAGAGGTGCGGGCGCAGGGGGAATGGCTGGTGGCGCTGTCGTCGGTGCGCTTTCCGGACGGGATTGACGTGTTCACCGATCCGGCTCGGCTGCGGTTGTCTGGCCAGTCGTTGCGCGGCGAACTGGCGCTGGACTGGGGGCAACACTGGCAAATCAGCGCCGGAGCCGGCGTTGAACTGGCTTGGGTGCACGCCCATGTCACTTCGGCCCTGCTGGATGTGCGTTCGGTGACACGGACAGCGCAAGTTTACGGTCTGCTTGGGTTTGGCCATGATCTGCCGGATGGCTTGCGGTTCACAGCCAACCTGCGGTTCAACAGCAAGGACGCCAACCTTGAAGTTGGCATCCTGACCCGGTTCTGAAGGCGCCAGACCCTGCCTGAAGATGCCAGGCCTTTCTGAAGATGCCAGGCCTTTTTAAAGGTGCAGGCCTTTTCGTAGGTGCCAGGCCTTCCTGAAGATGCAGGCTTTGGCAGACCCCGGCTTCAGCGGGCTTTGCGCCCACCGCGACGGCCCGAAGTCGCAGCCGTCGCCGCAGCCGAGGCCTCGGCAAAGGTGGCCCCCGCCGCAACCGCTTCCAGTACCTTGGCGAACCTGATCCACTCACCGCCGTTGGCGTCATGGTTCATCAGGAAGTTGGCGGCGCGGATCGCCTCCATCTCCGGGGCGCGCACCGGGTTCATGATGGCAGAGGTCATGCCAGCGCCAATCGCCATCGGCAGGAACGCGGCGTTGACACCATGCCGGTGCGGCAGCCCGAAACTGATGTTCGATGCGCCGCAGGTGGTGTTCACCCCCAGCTCTTCCCGCAGGCGGCGGACCAGCGCAAACACCTGTAGCCCAGCCGAGCCCATGGCACCGACCGGCATCACCAAGGGGTCAACGACAATATCATGCGCCGGAATGCCGAAATCAGCCGCACGTTCCACGATCTTTTTTGCCACGGCAAAGCGCACGTCGGGGTCCTGGCTGATCCCGGTGTCGTCGTTCGAAATCGCCACCACCGGCACATTGTACTTCTTGACCAGCGGCAGGATGCGTTCCAGCCGTTCCTCCTCACCCGTCACCGAGTTCAAAAGGGGCCGACCCTCGCAGGCCATCAGCCCGGCCTCCAACGCAGCAGGCACGGAACTGTCGATGCACAGGGGCACATCAACCACGCCCTGAATGATCTCGATCAACGCCTTCATCAGCGGTGGTTCGGTAAAGTTGTTGTCAGCATAGCGCGGGTCAAGCGCCATCCGGTTGGTGAAGACAGCGCCCGAATTCACGTCCAAAAGGTTCGCCCCGCAGGCCACCTGTTCCAGCGCGTCCTTCAGGACGGTCTCGAAATTGTCGACCTCCAGTTCAGCGGCCAGCCTCTTGCGCCCGGTGGGGTTGATGCGTTCGCCGATCACGCAGAATGGCTCATCAAAGCCGATGATCACGGTTTTCGTTTTGGATTCAACGACGGTACGGGTCATGTCTTAGTCCTCTTGCGCGTTTTGGGGCACGCCAGCGGCGCCGCCGTTGTCTTTCACCCATTGGGCATTGGTCTTGATGCCACCCAAGGGAAAGAAATGCACCTGTTCAATGTTGAAGCCCGGCGTTTTCGCCTTGTGGGCGGCAAGTTCGGCTATAGCATCGGTCGGCTCATAGGGCAGCAGCAGCTTGGTCACATCCATCGCCCGCTTTTGCAGCACCCGCAAGCTGGGCCCCACCCCGCAGGCGATGGCAAATTTGATCAGGGTTTGCAGCTTGGCGGGCCCTGCGATGCCAATATGAACCGGCATCCTGATGCCCGCCGCCGACAGCTTGTTGGCCCAGGCAATGACCGGAGCGGCCTCGAAGCAAAACTGGGTCGCAATCGCCATCGTGGCATCCGACCGGTCGGCAAACGCCTGTTTCAGCGCCAGCGCCTTCATGATGATGGTATCGGTGCCGTCCTTGTCGATATCCTTGTTGCCCTCGGGATGGCCCGCGACATGCAAACGCTGGAAGCCGTCAAACAGACCCGTTTCGACCAGTTGCATCGCGTTGTCAAAATCCCCCGCCGGAGTGTTCACGCCACCGCCCAGCAGCAAAGCTTCTTTCACGCCCGCCTCGCCCTTGTAGCGGGCGATCCAGTCGGCCAGCGTGGCCTTGTCGTGGATGATCCGTGCGGGGAAGTGCGGCATCACCGCAAACCCCTCGCCCGCTACGCGTTTGGCGGTGGCGACCATGTCGGCAATGGGCGTGCCCTCGATATGGGCTACGTAAACCCGCGTTCCTTTCGGCAGCAAAGCGCGGAAATCTTCGATTTTCTCGGCGGTGCGCGGCATCACCTCGATGGAGTAACCTTGCAAAAAAGCCTCTGCATCGTCAGAGACGGTTACCGGGGCGGTATCGCGGCGGAAGTTGAACAGGGCCATGTCGTGTCCTTTGAGTCAGGCTGAAGCGCGACCGTCAGTGGAGATAAGGGCTTTCAGGCGGTCGGAATCATAGGTGGCTTCCAGCTTGGCAGCCTCTGCCGCCGCAATCTCGGTCTGGTCACCGTCGACCGAATAGACCACGACCTTGCGCCATTCGGCCAGATAGGCGTCGGCATCCTTGGCGCCGACCTTCATGGCGACGCGGTCAATCGTTTGTTCAAACCGTTCGTGAAGCTTGACCTTGGCCGCAGCCCGGCCCTTGCCGACAATGACCTGGGCGGGAATGTCGCGCCAGTAGACGATGGTGACTTCGGGCATTTTGGTGATTCCGCCTGCGTTGGTTGCTGTCTGTGTAACGCCAATTTACGACAGCCGATGCCGGATTTCGACATGGCACAGGATGGATGCGACGAAGACCGATGCAGGCTTGAGCATCGCCGCCATCAGGGCTAGCATGGGAATAACCACAGATGGAGGGCGGCGATGACGCCCCAGCGTCCCCTGGGGGCGGACGCAAAAGCGCATGAGGTTGATCCTGTGACGGGGTCCCTGATGCAGGATACGTCTGGCCCCCCTATGTCCGGATCGGGGCTTTATGCAGCCGTTGATCTGGGAACGAATTCGTGCCGGATGCTGATTGCCCAACCAAGGGGCAGTCAGTTTCTGGTCATCGACAGTTTTTCGAAAACTGTCCAGCTTGGTGCCGGGCTGGAGGCGTCGGGGAAATTGTCACGCGCCTCGATGGGGCGCACCATTCAGGCGTTGCGCATTTGCCAGAAGAAGATCGAAAAGCATGGTGTCACCCGGATGCGGCTGGTCGCGACAGAGGCCTGTCGGCGGGCGCGCAATTCGAAGGATTTCATCCGTCAGGTCAAGCGTGAGACCGGCCTGACGGTTGAGATTATCGCGGCCGAAGAAGAGGCCCGGCTGGCGGTGATATCTTGTGCGCCTTTGGTGCGGCTTTCGTCCGAACAGTTGCTGATCGTCGATATTGGTGGGGGGTCCACCGAACTGGTGTGGATCGACCTGTCGGATGTGGCACCCGAAGATCGGCCCAAGTCGATCATGCGGCTGTCATCAGGCTTTGACCGGCAGGGGCTGCATGATGCGCGGGTGGTGGACTGGATATCTGTCCCGTTGGGCGTGGCCACGCTGAAGGATCAGTTCATTGATGTCGAGGATGACGCGGCAAGGTTTGCTTTGATGTCGTGGTTTTTTGAAGAAAGCCTTGCGAATTTCTCTCCGGCATCGGCTGCGCAGCCAAGGAAGGGCTTCCAGATCATCGGCACATCCGGCACCGTCACTACGGTTGCGGCGTCGTTTCTGGGCCTTCGCCGCTACGACAGGGCGAAAGTCGATGGTTTGGTGATGAGTTCCGACCAGATCGACCTTGTCATCCGCGACTATCTGGCGCTTGGTCCGGACGGACGCAGGACGGACCCGCGCATCGGGCGTGACAGGCATACGCTGATCATGTCGGGGGCGGCCATCCTGCAAGCCCTGATGCGCATCTGGCCCACCGATCAGCTTTCCGTAGCCGATCGCGGCCTGCGCGAGGGGCTTTTATATGCACAGATGAGCGCCGATGGCGTTCTTGAGGACGGACCATTCGAATGACTGAGACTAATGACTCTGGCCGGGGACGGCGCGACCTGCGGATCAAGGTGAAGACGGCGAAGGGGCGCAAGCTTTCGTCAACGCTTTGGCTGGAACGCCAGTTGAACGACCCCTACGTGACCAAAGCCAAGCGCGAGGGCTATCGCGGCCGCGCCGCTTACAAGATCATGGAGCTTGACGACAAATACGGATTCTTCAAGCCGGGTGCGCGGGTGGTTGACCTTGGGTGTGCGCCGGGCGGCTGGTGTCAGGTGGCGGTGCCCCGGGTCAATTCGCTTGGCGAAAAGGCGGGCAAGCCTGTGGGCTACGTTCTTGGCATCGACCTGCAAGAGGTTGAGGCGATTGCCGGTGTGGAACTGCATACGCTCGACTTCCTGTCGGAAGAGGCTGACGCGCTGGTCAAGGGCTGGCTGGGCGGCAAGGCGGATGTGGTGCTGTCTGACATGGCGGCCTCGGCCTCTGGTCACAAGGGCACCGACCACTTGCGGATCATCGCCCTGGTGGAAGCGGCATTGGATTTCGCCTTTGACGTGCTGGAAGAGGACGGCACCTTTGTCGCCAAGGTTCTGGCCGGCGGGGCAGAGTTGGAAATGCAGAACCAGTTGAAAAAGGCCTTCCGCAAGGTGGCGAACGTGAAGCCGCCAGCCAGCAGGGCTGATTCGTCGGAAAAGTTCGTGGTGGCGCAGGGCTTCCGGGGCAGGCCGGGCAGTGTCACGGACGATTGATTCGGGCACCGAAGACTGAATAGGGATTGGAAACAATCCGCAGCAGCGCCAGAAATGGCAAAGGGCACCCTGAGGTGCCCTTTTCGCGTCCGGCGCTAACCCTGATCAGCCCGCCCAGGTGCGAACCGGGCCACAGTCCATGTGTACGAAGTTGGAATGGTAGTAGTGGCCGACACCCCCGGCCGAACAGGCCTGCGCCGCAGAAGCCATCTGGCTTACGGTACGTGATTTCAGCCGAAGGTCGGCTGCCATGCCTTTGATGTGAAGAGAGTTTTTAGCCACACCATGCGATTCAGACCGCAACAGCGCATTGGTCTGCGGTGTGCGGTAGCCCGACAGCAGCATGTAGGGCTCTTTCACGTCCAGAAGATGGTGGGTTGCCGCGATGATATCCATGTTGTGCGGGTTCATCGCGATGGTGCTGTCAGCCCGAAGATCGCGCATGAAGTGGCTGATTTCGTTTACAACTTCCGGAATGTAATTGCCATCCACCCAGTAGATCGCATTGACACTTTCGCCCGACCGGCCAGAGTACATGTTGACCCGCCGCACATCGCCCGCACCCTTCAGAAAGCCTGTCGCGTTGGCAAAGGTGGGTGCTGCGACCACGATGCTTGCTGCAAAGACGCGCAACAACGAGCGCCGCGAAACCCCTGCGTTACCTGTATCCATCATTGATTTAGCCTGTCCCGTTTGCCGTGCTGCACCGTCTTGTCGACGGCTTTGTTGCTGCTTCATCCCCAAAGCGCATCGTTCTAATGCCATAGAATTTTCATCCTCCCAACAGAGATTTCTGTCGCAGGGGGGCAGGATCACCGCGATAGGCAAAAGTTCGCTGAATTCAAGGGCGACAATCCGCTTAGATTGCGTCTCAAGTTGAAGTGATCAAATTGCGACAGATGCCCGGTGCTATCGGATTTCGGTTGGGGCCAAGGTTTGCAAAAGCGTTGGTTTACGGGTACTTTCAGTGCAACGGCAGCAAAATCGGATGCGCAAGACGTCCGGAAAAGGAATAGCGGCGATGACCATTGTGACAAGCAGGCGGACCGTGTTGCGTGGGGTGACATCTGCCCTGGCCTTCGGGGCTGCAATGGGGGCGGGCGTTCTGCGCGCCGCGACCCTGCCGTCAGCCTTCACGCAAGCCTTGGCTCAGGCGGCGGGCGACGATGCGGTCGTGTCGGGTTTCTACCTTGACCGCAGCTATGCCACGCTGTGGACCGGCCCCGCTGACGCCCCGCGCCGGTCGGCTTTGCTTGCGGCGCTGGATACGGCAGCCGACCACGGCCTGCCGGTGCCGCGCTATGATGCCGCCGTCCTGCGTGACGCCCTGACCAATGCCCAGACCGAAGGCGACCTTGGCCGTCTGGAAGTCGCCATGTCGAAGGCTTTTATCGCCTTTGCGCATGACCTGTCTTCAGGCGCGTTGGAGCCTGAGAAGGTTGATGACGGCATCAAGCGCGAAATTCCCCGGCCCGATCCGACCCTGACCCTGTCACAGGCGGATGGGGCTGACTTCGCGGGTTACCTTGCCAGCCTTCCTCCGTCTGAACCCGAATATGCCCGCCTGATGGCCGAAAAGTTCGCGTTGGAGGATCTGATCACCGCCGGTGGCTATGGCCCGATGATTGCTGCGGCAGAGGTCAAGGTTGGCGGCTCGGGCGCTGCGGTGACGGCGCTGCGCGACAGGCTGGCGGCACTGGGGTATCTCGACCGGTCCATCACGCTGGACTATGACGCCGATGTGCAGGCCGCCGTGCAGCGGTTCCAGTTGAACAATGGCGTAACACCCGATGGTGTGGCCGGTAAAAGCACGGTCGAGGCGCTGAATGTCTCTGCCGAAGACCACCTGAAAGCCGTCGTCGTCGCGATGGAGCGGTTGCGTTGGATGGGCAACGTCGATCTTGGCGCGCGCCACATCTGGGTCAACCAGCCCGATTTCACCGCCAAGGTAGTGGATGACGGGCAAACCACCTTCCAGACCCGCGTGGTGATTGGCCGGATCGGGCATGACACGCAAAGCCCGGAATTCTCGGACGAGATGGAATTCATGGTGATCAATCCGACATGGTCGGTGCCGCGTTCCATCGTCGTCAAGGAATACCTGCCGCAGTTCCAGAAGAACCCGATGGCGCAGGGGCAGTTGCAACTGTTGGACCGGTCGGGCAATGTGGTTGACCGCACGACAGTGGATTTTGCTGCCTATACGCCCGGCAACTTCCCCTTCGCCCTGCGCCAGCCGCCCGAGGATGGCAACGCGCTTGGCAAGGTCAAGTTCATGTTCCCGAACCCTTACAACATCTATCTGCATGACACGCCGACCAAGTCCTTGTTCGCCAAGGAAGTTCGGGCGTTCAGCCATGGCTGCATCCGGGTCGGTTCGCCCTTCGATCTGGCGTATTTCCTGCTGAGCCGTCAGACCGATGACCCAAAGGGCCTGTTTGCAAGCTACCTGCACACCGGCCGGGAATCGACGTTGAACCTGGATACGCCGATCCCTGTGCATCTGGTCTATTTCACCGCATGGCCCGATGATCAGGGCCGCATCGGCTATCGCCGCGACATCTATGACCGCGATGCCAAGCTTTTTACCGCGCTGAAAGAGGCCGGGGTGGCGCTGGCTGGCGTTCAAAGCTAATCAGTCCGGGGGAGGTTCCCCCCGGATCGGAGACGCTTATGGCCCACAGCATCGCAACGATTGCCGCAGCGATTGGCGCGCCTTTTGAAGGTGATGGTACGATCTTGATCGAGGGCGCGTCTGAACCTGCGCAGGCCACTGCACAGCATCTGGCGCTGGCAACGAACCCGAAATATGCCGAGGGACTGAAGCTTGGTCATGCCCGCGCCGCCCTGCTGTGGCCGGGGGCCGATTGGCAGGCGTTGGGTCTGCAAGCGGCAATTTTGGCACCACGTGGGCGGCTGGCGATGGCCGGACTGACGCAGGCTTTGGATGATGGCCCGGCGATTGCGGCGGGCGTGCATGCGATGACGGTGGTTGATGGGTCAGCGGTGATCGGCGAGGGCGCTGCGATTGGGCCTTTCGTGACGATTGGCGCAGGCGCACGCATTGGGCCCCGGGCACGGATTGCAAGCCATGTGTCCATTGGGGCGGGTGCGGTGATCGGGGCCGACGCGCTTATTCGAGAGGGTGTCAGGATCGGTCATGCCGTTCAGATCGGCGACCGGGTTGTTCTGCTGCCGGGCTGCGTGATTGGCTCTGATGGGTTTTCTTTTGTGACGCCAGACGTGTCGGGGGTTGAAGAAGCCCGCGCAACACTAGGATTACGTGGGGAAATTCGTCCCCAGCGCTGGCACCGTATCCATTCATTGGGGGCGGTGGTGCTGGGCGATGATGTGGAGGTTGGCGCCAACACCTGCATTGACCGGGGCACGATCCGTTCAACCTCGATCGGAAACCGCACAAAAATAGACAATTTGACACATATTGCGCATAATGTCAGTGTGGGTGAGGATTGTCTGATCTGTGGCATGGTCGGGCTGGCGGGGTCGGTCAGGGTTGGCAACCGGGTGGTGCTGGCGGGGCAAGTTGGCGTGGGCGACAATCTGTTTGTCGGCGATGACGTAATTGCCGGGGCCGCCAGCAAGCTGATGACCAACACGCCGGCCGGCCGCGTGGTCTTGGGCTATCCGGCCATCAAGATGGACAAGCAGATCGAGTTGCAGAAGACCCTGCGCCGCCTGCCGCGTTTTACTTCCCGGTTGGCGGCGGTTGAGGCGCGTCTTGGGGCCAAACCGGGCGCTGAAGGCGGGGCCGAGGAATGATCCGCGACCGTATCCTGGAAATCCTTGCCGCGCAGGCGCTGATCGACCCCGCCGATCTGCGGCTGGATGCCCGGCCCGAGGATATGGGGCTTGACAGCCTTGGCCTGGTCGAGGCGATTTTCGCGCTGGAGGAGGCGTTTGACATCGCAATTCCCTTCAACCCACAAAGTTCTGGGGCGCAGGATCCCGAAGCAAACGCCTTCGACACCTCTACCATCGGCGCCGTGGTGGCGGCGGTTGAGGCTTTGGTGCAGGGTTGATGGCCCGCGTCGTGATCACGGGTGCCGGTACGGTGAACCCTTTGGGGCACGACGTGGCATCCACCTGCGCCGCGATGGCCGAGGGGCGTTCGGCGATTGGCCCTTTGCAGATGGCCGACCTTGATCGGATTTCCGTGAAGATCGGCGCGCAAATCATTGGATGGAAAGGAAATTTTGACCGAAGCGATCTGGTCTGGATGGACCCTTTCGCGCAATACGCCGTGGCTTCAGCCCGGCAGGCGATGGCGCAGGCGGGGCTTGCGGCGGTGCCCGACGCCGGGGTGATCATGGGGTCGGCGGGCGGTGGCTTGCAGACGGTGGATGACAATTACCGGGCGGTTTATCAGGCGGGCAAGAACCGGGTACATCCGTTTACCGTGCCGCGGCTGATGGCCTCGGCTGCGGCCTCGCTGGTGGCCCGGGATTTGGGGCTGATGGGGCCAAGCTATACAGTCGCTTCGGCCTGTTCGTCATCGAACCATGCCATCGGGCAGGCGTTCCAGATGGTCCGGGCCGGGATCACGCCGGTGATGCTGGCGGGCGGGTCGGATGCCATGCTGTGCTTTGGCGGCTTGAAGGCGTGGGAGGGGTTGCGGGTGTTGTCGCAAACCGCCTGCCGTCCGTTCTCGAAGGGGCGTGACGGCATGGTGATGGGCGAGGGCGCTGCGGTTTTTGTGCTGGAGGACCGGGATCATGCGCTGGCCCGGGGCGCTATGCCTTTGGCAGAGGTGGCAGGGTTCGCCATGACCTGCGATCCGGGCGACATGGTTCAACCGTCGGTCGAAGGAGCGGTGCGGGCGATGGAGCGGGCCTTGCAAGATGCGCGGCTGTCGCCGTCAGAGGTGGGCTATATCAACGCACACGGCACCGGCACGGCGGCCAATGACCGATGTGAGGCGCAGGCGATTGAACAGGTGTTTCGGGGCGGCGCACTGGTGTCTTCGACCAAGTCGCTGCATGGCCATCTGATTGGCGGGGCAGGTGCTGTGGAACTGCTTGCCTGCCTGATGGCCCTGCAAAGCGGGGCCATTGCGCCGACGGCGGGCTTTCTGGGACCTGATGAGGATTGCCCGGTGCCGCTGGTTACCATGAAAAAGACGGCCCACGTCGGGGCCGTCTTATCGAACTCTTTCGCTTTTGGCGGCTTGAACGCCGTACTGGCGCTTAGACAGGCCTGATCACTTCTTGATCTTGTCGGCGGCATCCTTGATTGCCTGATAGCCCGCCGAGAAGCCTTTCAACGAGATCGGCACCACCACCGTCTTGTCGGGGGCTGCTGCCGGAACGATGATGACATTGGCCGTGGCGCCCTTTTTCAGCGCAACCAGATCGTCAGCCGTGAAGCCGGTCTTGGCCAGACACCCAGCACCTGTGCAATAGGAATAGGGGTAAACCATCGCCACGTTCTGATCGACGGCAAGCTTCAGATTGGCGGTCAGCAGGGTTTCCAAGGGCACCAGAACCGTGGCGCCCAGAACGGCCTGACTGCCGGCGGGCAGGGTGAAGAAGCTGACTTCGGCGGTGGGATTGCCGGCGGTGTCTTTCAGCAGTTGGTACAGCTGGCAGGGGTCGGCGCCATCGGCGGTCTTGACGCAGCGCTGCTCCCACGCGTCAAACTTGGTGGCAAGATAGACGCCGCCCACCTCGGCCTGGGACTGGCTTGGCATACCGTCCGGAACGCCCAATGACACGCCCGCTGCTGTTGCAGGGTCTGCGGCGGGGGCTGTCGTGGTCGTCTGCGCCATGGCCATCGGACCAATCGCTGACAGGGCCATGGAAAGGCCAAAGCCAAGGGCAAGGCGGGTAAATCTGCGGGTCATAGCGGGGTCCTTGATCAGCTGCGAGCGGCGTGGGGTTCGGTTTGGCGGTGCCTTAGCATGACCTTGGCCGCGCCGTCAGGCCCCATATTGCAAGGCGCTTCATTCCGGCGAAAGCTTGCGCAAACGACCCTTGGGTCAGCCTTGGCAAGCCCTTGTTCAAAAAAAGAAAAAGGGCCGAGGCACGGCCCTTTCTCATTGTATTTTTTTGCTCCCTGTCGGACTGGCCGACTTGATGAGGGGACGCTAGATTGGTTTCACAAAATCGTCAACTGGGATTTTGCAGGCCACCGATCAATTCGCGATGAGCCGGGAATCAGGTTCGGTGCCGGGGGATGCAAAGCTGAAAAAAGGCCGCACCCGAAGGCGCGGCCAGTCTGACAGGGAGGAAGTATCAGGCGGCAACCGGGGTCACAGGCCTGATGAGAGGAAACTGGCAGAAGAAGGTTAAGGATCTATTGTGCAGCCGTAGCCTTTGTGGCGTGGTGTGTGACGATGTTTCAGGAGAGCCGCGATGACGGACAGCATTTTTGTGGGCGGCGGTGGCGATGCTTACAGCGAGGCGCAAACGCTGTTGTTGAAATACGGCAACCGGCACGGCCTGATTGCGGGCGCTACCGGCACTGGCAAGACCGTCACGCTGCAAATTCTGGCCGAGGGATTCTCGGCGGCCGGGGTTCCTGTGTTCATGGCGGATGTGAAGGGTGATCTGTCGGGGGTGGGGGCGGCAGGCTCGGCCCAGCAAAAGCTGCATGACGTCTTTATGAAGCGGGCCGCGACGATCCACTATGATCTGGCGTACCGCAGCTTTCCAGTGACCTACTGGGATATCTGGGGCGCGAACGGCCACCCGATCCGCGCTACCGTGGCAGAGATGGGGCCTTTGCTGCTGGCCCGGATGCTTGACTTGAACGAGACACAGGAAGGCGTGCTGAACGTCGCCTTTCGCCTCGCCGATGAAGAACAATTGCCGATCCTTGACCTGAAAGACCTGCAAGCGCTGCTGATCTTCGTGTCCGAACATGCGGACGAGATTTCCAAGCGCTATGGGTTGGTTGCAGGCACCTCGATAGCCGCGATCCAGCGGCAGTTGCTGGTGTTGGAGAATCAGGGTGCCGTGGCGATGTTTGGCGAACCGGCGCTGGATCTGGCCGATCTGATGCGCGTCGATGCCAATGGCCTGGGCATGATCAACGTGCTGTCGGCGGAAAAGCTGATGCTGACGCCACAGTTGTACGCGACCTTCCTTCTGTGGCTGCTGTCAGAACTGTTCGAGACTTTGCCCGAGGTGGGTGACCTTGACAAACCAAAGCTGGTGTTCTTCTTCGACGAGGCGCATCTTTTGTTCGCAGATGCCCCCAAAGCCTTGATTTCAAAGGTCGAACAGGTGGCAAGGCTGATCCGGTCAAAAGGGGTTGGCGTCTATTTCATCAGCCAGAATCCGTCGGATATTCCGGAAGTGATCCTGGGTCAGTTGGGCAACCGCGTGCAGCATGGGCTTCGCGCCTTCACGCCGAAGGATCAAAAAGACCTGACCCAGGCCGCGCAGACCTACCGGCCCAACCCTGCCTTTGACACCGCCAAAGCCATTCAAGAAGTGGGCACCGGCGAGGCTGTGACGTCGTTCCTGCAAGACAAGGGCGTGCCGGGCATTGTCGAGCGTACCTTGGTGCGCCCACCCAGCACGCAACTGGGGCCGATTGATCCGGGCCAAAGGGCGGCCATCATTGCAGCTTCGGCGATGGGGGCAAAGTATGCCATCACGGTGGACCGCGATTCGGCTTATGAAAGGCTGAAGGCGCGGGCGGATCAGGCTGCGGCGCAAAGCCAGCCAACCTTTGCGCCGGACATCACCCCGGGGCCGGACTATCAGCAACCGAACGGCACATCCTATGCGCCGCAGCCGCCAAACGAGCGGTTGCAGCGCGCCCGCCGCTATGGTGGCCCGGTCGGTGGCGGGTCCAGCGTGCAGCCTTCTCCCAGTCAGCCTTCCAGCCGTCAGCCTTCCGGCCGCACGGATTCCTTGGGCGATGCCTTTGCCAAAAGTTTTGCCCGGCAATTGGGCACCCGAACCGGGCAAGCGGTGGTACGTGGAATTCTTGGTGGGCTGTTCGGCAAAAATTAATGAATTGGACTTAAATTCAGTGTGTAATGTCGCCCAAGCCTCCTATTTCTGCCACCTTTGCCTCTGATACCAAGCGCTGTCATACACCCTGAAGTCCGAAGGTCAGTCATGTCGATTTCCGCCGCAGAACAATACTTGTTGGAACTGATGAACCGCGCCCGGCTTGACCCGGCGGCTGAGGCGGCACGCTTTGGCATCTCGCTCAACAAAGACCTTGCGGCGGGCACGCTGACGGCCACGGCCAAGCAGGTGCTGGCGCCGAACAGCCTGCTGGAGGGGGCGGCCACCGCGCATTCGCTGTGGATGCTGGCGCAGGATGTCTTTTCTCACACCGGGGTCAACGGCTCCGGCGCCGGGCAAAGGATTTTGGCGCAGGGCTATGTCGCGTCGGCTTGGGGCGAGAATCTGGCCTGGACAGGCTCTACCGCTGTCATCACCATGGAAGCCAGCATCGCCAGCCTGAACCAGCAATTGTTCCTGTCGGCGACGCACCGGACCAACCTGATGAACGGCGTCTACCGTGAGGTGGGTCTGGGGGCGGAAACCGGCATCTTCACGCAAAGTGGCCACAACTATAACGCGGCCATGTTGACCGAAAATTTCGGCACCTCTGGCACGGCGCGGTTCGTGACTGGTGTGGCCTATACGGATCGCAACAACGACAATTTCTATTCGATGGGCGAGGGCAAGGCGGGGGTGGTATTCGCCATCGGCACGGCAACCGCGGCGACGGCGGATGCGGGCGGCTATTCGGTGGCAACGGCCACCAATATATCTACCCTTGTCACCGGAACCTCGGGCGCGCTGGCGTTTCAGGCGAATGTTGACATGAGCCATGGCAACGTGAAGCTGGATCTGGTCGGCGACATTAAGTTCCTGAGTTCGGGCAACATCACGCTGATCTCTGGCATTCGCAACGTTGACCTGCTGGGCATTGCGGATCTGACCGCCACCGGAAACGCGGCGGGGAACCATCTGAACGGCAATGCCGGCGACAATGTGCTGCTGGGGCGTGGCGGCAATGATGTTTTGTCAGGCTTTGCCGGGAACGACCAGATCAACGGCGGTTTGAACGATGACATCATCACCGGCGGGACTGGCAATGATGCGTTGACCGGCGATACCGGGCGCGACACCTTCGTGTTCAGCAAAGGGTTTGGCACCGACACGATCACCGATTTCAGCCTGCTCCAATCAGACCATCTAAGCCTGGATCACACGCTGTGGACCGGCGTCAAAACGGCGGCAACCGTTGTCGCCCAGTTTGCGCATATGGGTACGGGCGAGGTGGTGTTTGACTTTGGCGCTGGCAATGCGATCCATCTGACCAGCCTGACATCGCTGGCCGGGCTGGACGCCATGTTGCTGATCGTCTGATCTTTTGGCGGGTTGCGGCGGTTCAGGGCGCATCTTGTCCGCCTGAACCCCTGCCACTTACAGCTTGCGCACCTTGATCCGGGTCAGGCGGTTTTCGCGGCGGGTCACCACCTCGAACCGGAAGCCGTGGAAGCTGAAGGCCTGGCCTTGCGCCGGGATCATCTGCGCTTCGTGGATCACCAGACCGGCCACCGTGTTCGCCTCGTCATCGGGCAGGGACCAGTCGGTGGCGCGGTTCATGTCGCGGATCGTCATGGCACCATCGACAAGAAAGCCGCCGTCTTCGGTTTTCTTGACGTTGTGGTTGCTGTCGACCACGTCAAATTCGTCAGTAATCTCTCCCACAATCTCCTCAAGGATGTCTTCCAGCGTGATCAGGCCTTGCAGGGTGCCGTATTCGTCAACCACCAGCGCAAAATGGGTGCGGCGTTTCAGGAACTCTCGCATCTGTTCATCAAGGGTCGTGGTGTCAGGGATGAAGTAGGGCTTCATCGAGACTTTCACGATATCAAGGCTTTCCATCGCCTTCTGGTGGCTGTCATGAATATGGTCCAGCCGTTCCACCTCTCGCAGCAGGTCTTTGGCGTGGATGACGCCAAGGATGTTTTCGTCGCTGCCCCGGAACACCGGAAGACGCGAATGCGACGAGGCGAGAACGCGGGAGACGATTTCTTCGGCCGGAAGGTCAGCGTCGATCATCTCGGTTTGCCGCCGGTGGCGCATGATTTCGTCAACGGTGCGGTCGGCAAGGTCAAGCGCGCCCAGCAGGCGGTCGCGGTCTTCCTTTTCCACCGCACCTTCGAAATGGCCCAGCGAAATCGCCCCGGCGATTTCTTCGCGCAGGGCAAGGATGCGGCTGTTCGGGTCAGCCCGCAGGCCGAAGGCGCGCAGGATCAGGCGGACAAAGGCGCGCACGGTTGAGACGACGGGGGTGAAAAGCAGGATCAACACCCTGATCGCCGGGCCGACCAGAATGGCCACCGGCACGGGTGAGATGATGGCAACGGTCTTCGGCAGCACCTCGGCAAAGACCAGCACCAGTACGGTCACCATGACGGTGGCGATGGCGACACCGTTGGTGCCGAAAATGTCGGTCAAGAGCGCGGTGGTCAGCGAGGCCGACAGGATGTTGGCGACGTTATTGCCCAAAAGCAAAGCGCCGATCATGCGTTCACTGTCGTCCGTCACCTCCAACGCGGCCTTGGCCCCTTTCGATCCCTTGTCGGCTTGTGCCTTCAAGACCCCGCGTGAGGCGGCGGTAAGGGCGGTTTCCGAGCCCGAGAAGAACGCTGACAGCAAAAGCAATCCCGTCACCGCCAAAGCGGTCAGCACGATGGTGGCGTGGGCGGCAATCCAGTCCATTTTATCCTCAGGTCGTTTTGGGGGCAGTCTTTTGGGTCAGATCTTTTGGGGTCAGGTCTTTTTTGCGAAGGCCAGCGGGTGGTGATTCAGGACCAGATCTTTAAGCTGGTCTTCCAGAACATGGGTGTAAATTTCGGTGGTGGACAAGTCGGCGTGGCCCAGAAGGGTCTGGATCACCCGCAGGTCGGCCCCATTCGCCAGAAGATGTGTCGCAAAGGCGTGGCGCAGGACGTGGGGCGAGACGCGGGCGGGGTCAAGTCCGGCTTTCACCGCCATATCCTTGACCAGCCCATGGAATTGCTGGCGCGTCAGGTGGCCATCCGCGCCCGGTCCGGGGAACAGGTGGCGGTTGGCGGGTTTGCCGGATTTGCGGGCGGCGTCTTCGTCGCGGTCGCGCAGGATGATCCACGCTACCAGTGCGATGCGGGCGGGTTCGGACAGCGGGGCCATGCGTTCCTTGTCACCCTTGCCCTTCACAAGGATCATGCGGGGGTTGCCGCGCACCGATGACAGCGGCAGTTCCACAAGTTCGCTGACCCGCAGGCCGGTGGCATACAGCAGTTCCATCAGCAGAAGGTTGCGCTGGCGGTCATGCGGGCGGCGTCCGGTTTCAGAGGCGGCTTGCAGAAGGGCTGTGACATCGTCTTGTGACAACGTCTTGGGCAGGTGGCGCGAGGCGCCGGGGCCGTGGATTTGCAGGGCCGGATTGTCTTTGCGCCAGCCTTCTTCATGCGCAAAGCGATAGACTTGGCGGATCGCCGACAGGCGGCGGGCGCGGGTGCTTGGCGACAGACCCTCGGCCTCGCACCGCACAAGGTAGTCTTCGACATCATCACGCGCGGCCTCGGCCAGCGACCGGGGCGCAAGGAACCTGGCAAAGGCCAAAAGGTCGCGACCGTAAGCCATTTGTGTGTTGCGGGCGGCGCCCTGTTCGGCGGCGTGGGCTTGCAGGAAGGTGGAAATCCAGCGCTGACTGTCGCCCGGAGTCAAAGGGGCGGGTGCGGTTGAGGCAGGCATTATCCGCGCCGGTCCAGCAAGATCATTTGCAGGCCGGTGCGGCGGGCGACGTCCTCCATTCCCAGCTTGTGCAAGGTTGACAGGCCCTCGGTCACGGCATGCAGATCGCCCGCCTCGCCTTGTTTCAACAGAAGCATGGCGCGCAGGATAGCCTCACCCAGACGGCCCTGGTCGATCAGCGATTGCAGGTCAGGCGGCACTTCCGGCGCAGTGAAGGCGGTGAAGATGGCGCGGGTCAGGTCATCGGGCGGGGTAGCGCCCGCCATCTGTCCCCGGGCCAAGGCCAGCAGGAAGGTGCCTTGCGGATCGGTGGTCGCCAGGCCTTGTGTCAGCTTTTCATAGTCGGGCGACAGCAAAAGCACATCCCGTGCCACCATTGCCGCATCACCTGACAGCGTAAGTCCGACAAGTTGCTGGTCAAACAGGGTGGCAAAGGGCACTTCCAGCTCTGCCGCTTTCATCATGGCCCAAGCGGCGGGCAGGGTGCGTTCCACCGCTTGGGTATCCTTGGCGGTGATGGCGGCATCCAGCGCCTGAAATGCTGCGACCCGGTCCCAAACGCCACCCGAGGCGGCTGGTTTCTGCTGGGTGTAAAGCCCCAAAAGCAGGTTGGGTGCGACAGACCCCGCCCGGGCCAGCCGCTCTACCGCATCCAGTTGCGCCTTCCAGCCGGCCTGATCCGACAGGTCGGCATAGGTGAAGGCTACGGGCAGGGTGGTGTCGGGCAAAGGCTCGCCAATCGCCTGATAGATGCGGAAGACCAGCGGAGTGACCGGGTTGGGCATGATCGGCGTGATGCCGGTTTCATCAAGGCCGGGGTCCATGAAGCGGGCCAGCAGGGCGGCTTCCTCCGGGCCGACGGTGCCAAGCGCTTTTGAGGTATCCAGCGTCAGTTGTGCGGTTTCAAAATCACCGGCCCGGGCCAGACAGAAGATGCGGGTCGGCAACGCCGGGGCCAGACCGGGCGCGGTTTTCAGCGCGGCACAGGCGCGGTCCTCGTCGCCAATCAGCAGGGCCACGTCGAAATAGCGCCGGAAAATCTGGGGTGAGCGGGCGGCGCCGGCGGTATCCAGCAAGGCGCGGGCCTGATCCAGCGCGCCCATTTCCATCAGCGTATCGACGCGGGCCAGAAACAGGCTTTCCCCCGGCGGCGTGCCGATGGGCGGGTCCGCCTCGGCCAACAGCAGGGTCAGAGCCAGGCTTTGCAAGGCGGGCAGGTCTTCAGCGGTGGCCTGCGCCAGAAGGGCAGAGATATCGCTGACCTTGGCCGTGCCCCAGAAGCCTTGTGGCAGCCCCGTGACGGCTGGCGCCAGCACACCAAGACTGTCGGTCGTCGCGGCCCCCAGCGACTGGACGGTGACGCCCTCGGGGTCCGCCCCCCGGCTGACCGGAGGTTCCACCGTCAAAGGCATGGCTGCCGGGGTGACCAGCGACTGACTGAGCCAGTCAATCGCCGACAAGGGTTGCTCTGCCCGTGCCAGGTTTGGCAGTGCCACGTTCGGCAGCGCGGCCAGGACGACGGCCAAGACACGGGCCAGGCCCCCGTTCCTGGTTCTGCCCCTAGTCGGCATGCAACGTCACCGGCAATTTCACCTCTGACGTGGCTGGCATCAGATCAGCCAGATAGGCATAGCCCACCAGCGCCACAAAGCCCGCGACGGCCAACATCAGCACCGCCTTGATCAGTCGTCCCATAAGGATCGCCCTCTAATCGCCTGTTCCTGCACCTCAACCAATGCCCTCTTGCGGAGCCGTGTTCTGGTTGCGCGAATATATATGGCATTTGCTGCAACTTCACGCCATTCAGGACGGAAAGTTGCGTGCAAGGGCGGCATTATCCTGCCGCGTATGCTTACGAAAGAGGAAACGGGCGGGAACCATGCTGCGCTTGAAGAAAACCGTGGTGTTGGTTGGCATGATGGGGGCGGGTAAAACCGCTGTGGGGACGGCGTTGGCGCGCGTTCTGGCGGTGCCTTTCGTCGATTCGGACGACGAGATTGTCAAAGCCGCCAGCCGGTCCATCGCCGAGATCTTTGAACGCGACGGCGAGCCGTTCTTTCGCGCCCGTGAGACAGAGGTGCTGAACCGCCTGCTGCATGGCGAGCCTTGCGTGCTGTCGACCGGCGGCGGGGCCTTTCTGGCACCGGTCAACCGGGGGCTGATCCATCAGGCCGGGGTGTCGGTCTGGCTGCGCGCCGATCTGGAACTGCTGTGGCAGCGCGTCCGCCACAAGACCACGCGGCCCCTCTTGCGCACCGCCAACCCGCGTGAGACGCTGAAAGCACTTTACGAGGCGCGGCTGCCTGCCTATGCCTCCGCCGATCTGACGGTGGATTCAGCGGCAGACATCTCGGTCGAGGCGATGGCCGATCGGGTGGCGCAGGCCTTGGTCACAAGGCCCGATGTGGTGGAGACGGTCTGACATGGTCAATGTGGTGCCGGTGAACCTTGGGGCGCGGTCCTATCAGGTGCGGATCGGCGAGGGGCTGATTGGCCGGATTGGTGCCGAAGTGGCCCCGTTCCTGCGGCGCAGACGCGTGGCCATCGTCACCGATGAAACCGTAGCCGCCAAACACCTGCCCGCCGTGCTGGAGGCATTCGCCGCCGCTGGCATCGCAGCCTCGTCCATGGCGCTGCCCGCGGGGGAAAGCACCAAGGCCTGGCCCGAATTCACCCGCACCGTCGAATGGCTGCTGGACCAGAAGGTCGAACGTCGCGACATCGTCGTGGCTTTGGGCGGCGGCGTGGTGGGCGACCTGGTGGGCTTTGCCTGCGCGGTTCTCAGGCGCGGGGTGCGCTTTGTTCAGGTGCCGACGACGCTGCTGTCGCAGGTCGACTCATCGGTCGGTGGCAAAACCGGCATCAACTCGACCCACGGCAAGAATCTGATCGGCGCTTTTCATCAACCCGCATTGGTGCTGGCGGATATCAACGTGCTGGACACGCTTGCGCCCCGCGATCTGCTGGCAGGTTATGGCGAGGTGGTAAAATACGGCCTGTTGGGTGACGCCGCCTTCTTTGACTACCTTGAGGCGAAAGGCCCGGCACTCGCCCGCTATGACCACGAGGTGATCCTGAAAGCCGTCACCCGTTCGGTGGAAATGAAAGCCGGCATCGTTGAACGCGATGAAACCGAGGAAGGCGAACGCGCCCTTCTGAACCTTGGCCACACTTTCTGCCACGCGCTGGAAAAGGCCACCGGCTACGGCGACCGCCTGCTGCACGGCGAAGGCGTCGCCATCGGCTGCGCGCTGGCCTTTGAACTCAGCCAGCACCTGGGCCTGTGCAGCCAAGAAGCCTCCAGCCGCGTGCGCGCCCACCTCAAAGCCATGGGCATGAAGACCGACCTGTCCGATATTCAGGGCGATCTGCCCAATGCCGAGGCTTTGGTTACCTTGATGGGTCAGGACAAAAAGGTCATCGACGGCAAACTGCGCTTCATCCTCGCGCGCGGCATTGGCGAGGCGTTCGTGGCGCAAGACGTGCCGCCTGACAGCGTTGTGCAGCTTCTGAAAGGCGCACTCCCCGCCTGACCCCTTCACCGAGGTCCAAATACTCCGGGGGGTCTGGGGGGCTGGCCCCCCAGCCGTTCAACTTGCACGACGCCCGGACCTCTCTATGCTGACCTGAATATCTCAGGGAGGGGATCATGGAAGGCTTTGGCATTCATTCCAGCATTTGGACGATGGACTGGACACCCGCAGCTGCGGAATACGCGGTGGGCGAGGCGGCGCGCTACAAGTTCGACTTCGTCGAAATCGCGGTGCTGAACCCCAGGCGGATTGATGCGCCCCATACGCGCAAGCTCTTGGAAAGCTCGGGCCTTCGGGCGGTGGGGTCGCTGGGGTTGCCGGAAGGTTGCTGGTTGTCGAAGGACACCGACAAGGGGGTGGCGTTTCTGAAGGCGGCGCTCGATTGTGTGGCAGCGATGGGGGCCGAGGCGCTGTCTGGCGTGGTTTATGGCGGCATTGGCGAGCGGACCGGGGTGCCGCCGACACAAGCCGAATACGACAACATCGCGCGGGGCCTGGCCGAGGCTGCCGCCTATGCGGACCGGTTGGGCCTGCAACTGGGCATTGAACCGGTCAACCGCTATGAAAGCCATCTTCTCAACACCGGCTGGCAGGGTGTGGCGATGATCGAGAAGGTCGGGGCTGCGAACATGTTCCTGCATCTCGACACCTATCACATGAACATCGAGGAGAAGGGCGCTGGCAATGGCATCATCGCAGGCCGTGAACATCTGCGCTATATCCACCTGTCCGAAAGCGACCGGGGCACGCCGGGGGCGGGAACTTGCGATTGGGACGAGATATTCTCGACCTTGAAGGCCGTGGGCTTCAAGGGCGGCCTTGCGATGGAAAGTTTTATCAACATGCCGCCGGAACTGGCTTACGGCCTAGCGGTTTGGCGTCCGGTGGCGGGCAGCCGGGAAGAGGTGATTGAGGAGGGCCTGCCGTTCCTGCGGGGCAAAGCCCGGCAGTATGGGTTGATGGCGCGCTGACCGGTGGCCCCAAGCAAAAAAAGGCCCCGGACCTGTGGTCCGGGGCCTTTAATGTTCGAAGTCGGCTTTTCTTCGAAGTCGGCTTTTCTTCGAGTCGGCATTTCTTCGCAGCCGGTTTTTCTTCGCAGACGGCTTTTGGTCGAAGACAGGTGCTACTCTGCCGCCATGCCTTGCCGTTGCAGCAGAACCGGCTGCGACAAATCGGCGATCTTTTCGCGCATGTCGGCCTGTTCGGCGGCCAGAAGGGCAATGCGCTCGGCCAGGATGTCGGCGGCGGGGGCCTCGGCTTCTACTTCTTTCTGGCCGACCAGACGGCCGAAGATCAGGCCCAGAAGCCAGCTAAGGTCGTCCATGATCAGGTAGAACGCCGGCACGACCACAAGGCTAAGCACGGTCGACACGATAATCCCGCCGATCACGGCTGTGGCCATCGGCGCACGGAAGGCACCACCCTCACCCACACCAAGCGCCGAGGGCAACATGCCCGCCGACATGGCGATCGAGGTCATCACGATGGGACGGGCCCGCTTGTGACCGGCCTCAACCACCGCAGCGGCGCGGGCAAAACCGCGAACCCGCATCTCGATGGCGAAGTCGATCAACAGGATGGCGTTCTTGGCCACGATCCCCATCAGCATCAAAAAGCCGATCAGCACCGGCATCGACAGGGCGGACCCGGTCAACAGCAAGGCCGTCGCCACCCCGCCAATCGCCAAGGGCAGCGAGAACAGGATGGTGAAGGGCTGGATGGCCGATTTGAACAGCAAGATCAGCACCGACAGCATCAGCATCAGGCCCAGCAGCATGGACTTGAGGAAGGATCCGGTCAGTTCTGCCTGCACCTCGGCATCGCCACCGGCGGAAATGCGGGCGGTGCCGGGCAGGGTTATGGAGGCCGCGGCCTTGGTGAAGGCATCGGTTGCCGTGCCAAGGGCCACACCGACCGGCAGGTTCGCGCCAATCTCGGCCAGTTTCGCACGGTTGAGGCGTTTGATCGAAGACGGGCCTTCACCCAGCCGGATATCGGCGACGGACGACAGCGGCACCATCATGCCGGTGTTGGTTTGCACTTTCAGATTGGCAATCCGGTTGATGTTTTCGCGGCTGGCATCGTTCAGCCGCACCCTGATCGGGATCAGCCGGTTGTCGATGGAAACCTTGGCCAGGGCGGAGTCGTAATCGCCAATCGTGGCGACGCGCACCGCTGCGGCGATCGCTTGTGCGGTGATGCCCAGACGGGCGGCCTCGGCCGGGCGGGGGGTAATTTGCACCTCGGGCCGGGGGAGGGAGCCTTCTGCCGAGACGTCGGCCAGCGAGGGATTGCCGCGCGTGGCTTCCAGCAGCATCCGCACGGCACCGTCAAGGTCGGCCTGATTGTCGGCCAGCACGTTGAAGGTCAACTCGCGCGCCCCCCGGTCATCCAACTTGAGCGCACGGACGTCAGGGACGGTAGCGAGACGCTTAAAAATCTCAGCCTCGATCTGATTTTGCGGGACGGGGCGGCCGGTGTCCTTCACCACGGGGATGAACTGGCCGATCAGCGGCAGGCGGTGCGCCAGTTGGCTCAGCTTCAAAGCCAGGCTGTGGTCCAGCTTTTGCAGCGTGACCGTGACGGTGGCGCGGCGCACGTCAAGGACACCGGTGGGTGACGATCCGCCAAGGATGAACACCTGGTCGATATAGGGAATGTCCTTGATCTTGTCATAGATCACTGCGGTTTGCTTGTCCGTCTCGGCCAGGGTGGTGCCGGGCGGCAGTTCGATTGATACGGTGATACGGCTGGCATCCTCTGGAGGAATGAACGAGCCGGGGACTTGCATCAACATACCGACCGACAAGATCACGGCACCGATGGCGGCCACAAGGGTCAGGTAGTAGCGGCCAATCGGAAAGCGGCCAATGTGCCAGGTGCCTGTGGTGGCGGATACGAACCAGACATAGCCCTTCATGATCCAGCCGTCACGGTGGCTTTCCTCGGTGCCGCCGTCAGAGGTTTTCATGAGGTAGGCGGCCATCATTGGCGTGATGAGACGGGCGACCAGCAATGAGAAAGCCACGGCCACGGCGACCGTAATACCGAACTGGCGGAAATATTGGCCGGGGATGCCGGGCATGAAGGACACCGGCACGAAGACCGCGATGATGGTTGACGTGGTGGCGATGACGGCGAGACCGATTTCGTCCGCCGCGTCGATGGCGGCCTTGAACGGGGTTTTGCCCATGCGGATGTGTCGGGCGATATTCTCGATCTCCACAATCGCATCGTCGACAAGGATGCCGGTGGCCAGTGTCAGCGACAGGAAGGACACAAGGTTGAGCGAGAAGCCCAGCAGGTTCATCACCCAGAAGGTCGGGATGGCTGACAGAGGCAAAGCGATGGCCGAAATCAGCGTGGCGCGCCAGTTGCGCAGGAAGATCATCACCACGATGACGGCCAGCAACGCGCCTTCCAACAGGGTGTGAATGGCGGCGTCATAGTTGCCTTCGGTGTAGAACACCGTGTCGTCGATCATCTTGATCGTGGCTTCGGGGTGGGCAGTGCGGATGGTGGCAAGTTCAGCATTCACCACGTTGGCCACCGACACCTCGGACGCGCCTTTGGCGCGGAACACCGAGAAGGTCACGACAGGATCTTGCCCAAGCCGCGAGAACGAGCGGAGTTCTTGCGAGGTGTCGACCACGCTGCCAAGGTCCGACAGCACGACATGGCGGCCATTGGACAGGGCGATGGGGGTGGCAGCCAGTTTGGCCACGGTGGCGGCGTCGCCCATGGTGCGGATCGCCTGTTCACCATTGCCGAAGTCGGCGCGGCCGCCGCCCTGGTTGGTGTTGGTGATCTTCAACTGCTGGCTGACCGATTGCGCGGTCACACCAAATGAGCCGAGTTTGATCGGGTCAAGCTCGATCCTTATTTCACGGTCGGCACCGCCGAAACGGTCAACCTTGCCGACGCCGGTTTTGCCTTGGAGGCCGCGCTTGATGACGTCATCGACGAAGTAAGACAACTCCTCGAATGTCATATTGGGCGAGGACACGGCGAAGGTCATGATCGCCTGACCTTCAACGTCGATGCGCGTGACGTTGGGCGCTTCGACATCGGCGGGCAGGTCAGACTTGATGCGGTCGATGACGTCCTTCACGTCACTGACGGCCTTGTCGGTCGGGATTTCCATGCGGAATTCCACAACCGTCGTCGAGTTGCCGTCCGACACGCTGGAGGTGACGTTCTTGACGCCGGTGATGCCGGCTACGGCATCCTCGACCACTTTGGTGACCTGGGTTTCCATCTCGGCCGGGGCGGCGCCGGGTTCCGAGGCGGAAACCGCGACCAGGGGCACGTCGATGTTTGGAAAACGGGTGATCGGCAGGGCGAAGAAGCTTTGATAGCCCAGCACCATCAACAGCACAAAGGCCAGAATGGGGCCGACCGGGTTTCGGATGGACCATGCGGAGAAGTTCATCTTTGCCCCCTTTTCAGTTGGTTGTGGTGGGAATGGGGTTGATCTTGTCGCCGTCGGTGACAAAGGCACCGGCTTTGGCGACGATGGTGTCACCTGCCGCAAGCCCGGTCAAAATCTCGATCCAGCCGTCAAAGCGGATGCCAGTGGTCACAACGGTGCGGTGAACCACGCCGTCCTTGACCAGCATGACGGTGCTTTCAGCGCCTTCGGACCCAAGCGAGGTTACCGGGATGGCCACAGCGTTGTGGGTGGCCACGAGGATATCAGCCTCGGCATACATGCCGGCGCGGACCAGTTCGGGCTTGTCGATGGCGATGCGGGCGCGGCCAAGGCGGGTGGTCACATCAACATCGGGTTCAACAAGGCGCAGGGTGCCGGTCAGGGGTGCCACATCGGCGGCAAGGGTGATGGTGGCGGTCTGGCCGTTGGCCACGCGGGGCATGTCGCTTTCGGCGACATCGGCGCGCAGTTCCAAAGCGTTGTCGCGGTTGATGACGAACAAGGGATTGCCCTGCGCCGAAGCGATGGAGCCGATCTGGGCGTTGCGCGCCGTGATCAGGCCTGCCACCGGCGAGACAACATGCGTGCGCGACAGTTGCAGGGCCAGCGTATCCAGTTGCGACTGCACGGCGGCCACCTGCGCATTTGCCGCGAACAGCGCCGATTGCGCCTGATCATTGTTCGCTGCCGAGGTGGAGCCTTGGGCGAACAGGGTAGTGTTGCGGTCTGCCGTCTTCTTTGCCTCTGCCGCCGAAGATTGCGCCGAGGCGAGCGAGGCTTGCAACTGGCTTTGGCTGATCGTGAGCGAGGCGGTGGACAGCGTGGCCAGCACCTGGCCTGCCGTCACCATATCACCCACATCGGCGGCAAGGCTTTCAATCGGCTGGCCTTCGATCAGCGGCACGACAGACACCTGCTCGACCGCGGTGATCAGGCCGGAGGCCAGAATGTGATCCTCAAGCTTGCGGACGGCGACGGTGGTGATGGTGATGGCGGGCAGCACGATTTTTGCGGCCGGGGTCGCGGCGGGTGCTGCGGCGGGTGTTGCGGTCTCGGCCCGGGCCGGGACGAAACCGGCACCCGACAGGGCTGCGGCCAGAACAAGAACGTGGGGGAAAACGGTCAGGCGCATGATGTGACTTTCAGTTCTGTCAAAGCGGGCGGATCTATCGGGTCGGGCGACGTGGTGGGGCGGCGATAAGCTGCCACCTCGTCAAGGGTTTGGTCGATGCTGCGCCCTATCATGGCGCGCACTTCGGTTTGGTCCAGCGTTGGGGCACCGGAAAGGCAGGAAGCCGCCTTGACCAGCACAAGAATATAGGCTGCTGGTGCAGAAAAGCGGCGGTTTGCCTCGGTTGGGGTCAATCCGGTTTCGGCGGCAAAGACGGTGATGAAGTGGCCGATCACCTCGGATTCCATATGTTCAGAGGCCGAGGCGATTTCCGGAGAGCGGCGCGAGGCGGCCTCGATCTCGGCCCAGAGGTCGGAATCCTTTCCGCAACTGTCATCCATCAGGCGGCGGTGGATGACATGGCGCAGCGCGTTCAGGGGTTCTGACGAGGTGATGATGGCGGCAAAGTCGCGCTGAATGTCGGCGGCATCGCGCAGGATCATCGCCTGGATGATGGCCGCCTTGGAGGGAAAGTAGCGGTAGAAGTTGCCGACACTCATCCCCGCCGCGCGTGCAAGGTCTTGCATCGAAGCGCCGTCAAAGCCCTTTTCAACAAAGGCCTGACGGACCGAGGCCAGAATCTCGGCCGAGCGGATGTCGGCGTGGCTGGGCAGTTGGGGCGGTAACGCAAGCTGCATCGGGTGCGGGTCCGTGAATGGTGAGGGCAGTTTATGGTGTGGGTGGTGGTTTTTGATGAGGGAGTAGAGGGGGAATGTCAGAGAATGAACGTTCATTCACGAAAATAGAGCAATTGACGCCCGCGTCAAGAGGGTCCGGCGTTCATGTTATGCAGTTTTACATGCCGAGCCGCGCCGGTGCCTGCCTGAGGGCAGGCTGTGGCCCTGCGGCAGGCTGTGGCCCTGCGGCAGGCTGTGGCCCTGCGGCAAGCTGTGGCCCTGCGGCAAGCTGTGGCCCTGCGGCAGGCTGTGGCCCTGCGGCAGGCTGTGGCCCTGCGGCAAGCTATCGCCCTTGAACAGGCTGGGCGGTTGCAGCCTGGGGGCAGGGCGTGTAACAGAGGAGCCGGTGATTTGGGCTGCGCCCGGCGCCGGGATGAAGCATGGAGGCACGCTTGCGTCGGGTAGTTATCACGGGATTGGGCATGGTTACTCCTTTGGCCTGCGGGGTCGAGGCGACGTGGGAACGCTTGCTGGCCGGGCAGTCGGGGGCGGGCAAGATCACGCGGTTTGATCCGTTGAATGTGATTACGCAATATGCCTGCGAGATTCCGCGCGGCGATGGCACAGATGGGACGTTCAATCCGAACGACTGGATGGAGCCGAAGGACCAGCGCAAGGTCGATGACTTCATCATCTATGGCATGACGGCGGCGGTCCAGGCGGTGCGCGATTCAGGGTGGGAGCCTGCGACCGAGGACCAACGCTGCCGGACGGGCGTGATGATTGGGTCAGGGATCGGCGGGCTGACCTCGATTGCCGAGACGGCAGTGCTGATCAAGGAAAAGGGGCCAAGGCGGGTTTCGCCGTTCTTTATTCCCGGCAGTCTGATCAACTTGATTTCCGGGCAGGTGTCGATCCGGTTTGGCTTCAAGGGGCCGAACCATGCGGTGGTGACGGCCTGTTCGACGGGTGCCCATGCCATCGGTGATGCGGCACGGCTCATCATGTGGGACGATGCAGATGTGATGGTGGCAGGCGGGGCAGAGAGCCCGATATCCGAGATTGGCATTGCCGGCTTCAACGCCTGCAAGGCTTTGTCGACCAAGCGGGCGGATGACCCGACCAAGGCGTCACGTCCTTATGATGGCGACCGGGATGGTTTTGTGATGGGCGAAGGCGCTGGCGTGGTGGTGCTGGAAGAATACGCGCACGCCGTGGCACGCGGGGCGAAAATTTACGCCGAGGTGCTGGGCTATGGGCTTTCGGGCGACGCTTACCACATCACGGCACCTGCTGAGGATGGCGACGGTGGCTTTCGGTCGATGCAGATGGCGTTGAAGCGGGCGGGGATCACGCCAGCACAGGTGGATTACATCAATGCGCATGGCACATCGACCATGGCGGACACGATTGAGCTGGCGGCGGTGGAGCGGTTGTTGGGCGACGCTGCTGAGAACGCTGTGATGAGTTCCACCAAGTCGTCGATCGGGCATCTGCTGGGGGCTGCCGGGGCGGTTGAGGCGATATTCTGCGTGTTGGCCATTCGCGATGGCATAGCGCCGCCGACGATCAACCTGGACAATCCGGCGGCGACGCCTCGGTTGAACCTTGCGGCCAATGCGCCGGTGAAGCGCAAGATTGACGTGGCGCTGTCGAACTCGTTTGGCTTTGGCGGAACAAATGCCAGTCTGGTTCTTGGCCGGGTTGCTGATGTCAGCAAGGTCTTGGGCTGATGTGGCGCTCGCTTGCCTCCAACGCGCTGACGCTGTTCATTGTGGCGTTTGTGCTGATTGCCGGGTTGATCCGCTTGGGGGAGCAGAAATATGCGGCCTCGGGGCCTTTGGCGCAGGTGATCTGCTTCAAGGTCGGCAAGGGGGCCACGATGAGTGCCGTCAGTGCCGCCTTGCAACAGCAGGGTGCGGTCAGCGATGCGCGGATATTCCGGATCGGGGCGGAGTATTCGGGGCTTTCGGCCAAGCTGAAGTTCGGGTCCTATCTGGTGCCGGAAAAGGCCTCGATGGCGGCGGTGGCTTCGTTGCTGACCACTTCGGGCCAGTCGACGTGTGGGCAGGATGTCAACCTGCGCATCGGGGTCGGCGGGGCGGAAGTGGTGCTGCGGGCCTATGATGCGGCGACGGCGGGTTATACCGAGGAGGCGAAGTTTGATCCGGCGGCGGGGCCTGTGCCGCAGGCCTATCTGGATGCTGAGGTGGACACCGATCTGCGGTGGCGGGTGACGCTGGCCGAGGGGGTGACGGCGTGGCAGGTGGTCGAATCGTTGAAGGCTGCGGATTTCCTGACCGGGGATATCAAGAAGGTGCCTGATGAAGGTAGGCTGGCGCCACAGTCGTATGAGGTGGAAAAGGGCGGCGACCGGGGCGCGCTGCTGGACGAGATGACGGCGGCGCAGTCGGCCATTCTGGCGGAACTTTGGGCGGCGCGGGCGGATGGTTTGCCGTACAAGACGCCGCAGGATGCGATGATCATGGCGTCGATTGTCGAGAAGGAAACCGGTGTGGCGGAGGAGCGGGCGAAGGTGGCCTCGGTCTTTTTGAACCGGTTGGCGCAGGGGATGAAGTTGCAGACCGACCCTACGGTGATTTACGGCGTGACCAAGGGTCAAGGGGTGCTGGGGCGCGGCTTGCGGCAAAGTGAGCTTCGCCGCGAAACGCCTTGGAATACTTACGTGATTCCGGGAATGCCCGCGACGCCGATCTGCAATCCGGGGCGGGCCGCGATCGAGGCGGCGCTGAAGCCGGACAGCACGGATTTGCTGTACTTCGTGGCGGATGGCACCGGGGGCCATGCCTTTGCCGCGACCCTGGCCGAGCATAACAAGAACGTGGCGAAGTACCGGGCATTGCAGGCGGCGGGTGATGGGTCGGGGACAGGATCGGGGACGGTGGACGTGACGCTGCCGGGAGCTGCGGGGAACTGAGGGGTTTGGGTATTGGGAAGTTTTCGTTTATTTGATTGGATGCTGGTTTAAGGTTTGACGAATTCTATTTGCGGCGATCCCTGATGAACCATTTAGCAGGTCTGTTGAGAGTTGTCGTCATCACCAGGGCGTTGTTGCACAACTCTGACCTTTGAGGATTCACATTGTGAATTCATGCGGTTAGACTGGCCGCATGGGCAAGTCGCCCGCTACCGCACGGCGAACTGGTCCAGCTACACTGCGGCGCTTC
>JAYSQA010000111.1:0-9260 GCA_043721775.1 Rhodobacterales bacterium | reverse complement strand
CCTGCCAGGTCTCCCCCAGCACGGTGTTCTTTACAGTTTTCAGGGCGGCATCGTTGCCCTGCGCCTGTTCCCAGCGCTTGGCGATTTCTTCCCATGACATCCAGCCGAGCGGCGAATACAGGCCGTTTATGTGAAATCCGACCACGCCATTGCGATGAGCTGCATCGGTGGTTTCCGCGTCGGCCGTCGCCAGCCATTCCGCGCCGTTTTCCTCGGCCATCATCCAGGTCTTGTGCCGTTCCGGGATCGGCTCGCTGCAATGTTCGCAGACATAGCGGGCGGTTTCAGGGTGCCCGGCATCCCAGCGCAGGCGTTCGAACTTCAACCACTGCATCCCGCCGCAATGCGGGCAGGGCACATGATAGCGCTGCTGGTCGGTCATTTCGAACTCCCGCTCGATGCGCGACAGGCCTTTGACCGTGGGCGTCGACGCGAGGAAAATCTTCCGCCGATGCCCGAAGGAATCTGTGCGTGCCTCTGCCAGACCAATCGGATCACCCTCGCCGTCGATATCGCCGGGATAGGCATCGACCTCGTCCAGAAACAGCCAGCGCGCGGGCATCGACCGCAGCCCGACCGCCGAATTCGCCCCGGTCAGGATCAGCTGGCCGCCGGGAAACCGCTTTGCCAGAACCGTGTTGCCGGAATCCCGTGACCGGGCGGGCAGGACCAACTCGCGCAGGTCCGGACTTTCCTCGATCAGCGGCTCGATGCGTTGCTGTGACAGGCGCTTTGCCAGATCGGTTGTCGGCTGCACCGCCAGAAACGGACCGGGCGCGCGGTGCATACAGAACCCGATCCAGTTGTTTCCGGCCTCGGTCGCGCCAACCTGGCTGGATTTCATGAACACCACACGCTGCGCCGGATGCGATGGCGACAGCGCATCCATGATCGCCTTGATGTACGGCGTGCGGCTGGTGCGATATGGCCCGGCCTCGGACGCCGCCCGCGATGACAAAAAGCGGTGCCGATCCGCCCATTCAGAAACCGTCATGGCCGGATCGGGAGCCAGCCCACGCGCCCAGGCCCGGCGAATATCATCGGCCCCGTCATAGCTGTCAGCGAAGCTCAATCTTTACCTCTGCCATCTCGGCAAGATGCGCGCGCAGGTAGCGATCCAGCACCTGTTCCATCGCATGGGCCTCGATGCCCAGTTCGGCCGCCATGTTGGCGGCGATCCGGGGCGGCCAATTCAGCCACGCATCCCGTTCGCGGCGCGCCAGATCGAACACTTGCGTCGTGGCCCGCGCCCGGTCGACCAACTCGCCTTTCAGCTTTTGCAGTTTGATCTTGCCGGTCTGCGCTTTCAGAACCTCGTTCGCCATGCGGGCACGCAGAAACGAGATATCGCCGCCGCCAGTTTCACCCGGTCCGTCGCCGCCAATCTCGCGCAACGTTTCGGACACGACCTCAATGGCTGCGCGCGGCACAGGTTTCGTGGCCGTGGCCCGCGCGGTGGATGCTGCCGTTTGGGTGCCCAGCGCGATGGACTGCAGGCCCCGCTGCTTGGCCGGATCGGTTTGCGACGACCAATCCCGATCCGCTTTCACCGGATCAATGGTGCCGTCGGCCTCGACGCTGACCCTGCCGCTGGCAATCGCTTTGCGCACAGCGGTTTCCGAAACGCCGCGATGCGCCGCATAGGCGCGACGTGAAAGGCCCATGCTGTCCCCTGTTGTGTTTTATGATCAAGGTGCTGCGTGCTTCTGGCACCACGAGGCGACTTTGCCAGAGTCTGCGCGGTCAGCACTGGGCTCCGCACCCGGTGACCGGGTGCGTTACGTCGTCTTCACTGCGATATTGTTACCTCGATGGTGCAGCCTGCGGCCTTGCCAGCCAATACCGCGTGCCCTTATTTTCACCAGTGCGAGTCAACGCGCCCAATAACACAAGCTCTCCAAGGTCACGTCGGGCGGTTGCGGGCAGCGTATCGGTGATGGTCATATAGTTCTTGGCACTCAAACCGCCGATAAACCCGTCCGGCCCTTCGTCAAACATGCGGATGAGCGCGCGCATCTGCCGCGCGTTGATTGCCCCACGCAGACGGTCAAGCATCTGCGTTTTCTCGACCAAGTGTACGATCAACCGCTCAGACCAATTTTGGGCCGCAGAAACGATTTCTGCGAACCAAATCAGCCATTCGGTGACTTCCATTGTCTTGTTGTTTGTCTCGAGGGTGGCATAATAGCCGTTTCGTTTGCGTTCAATCTCCGTGGACAGGGCGGCAAGGTTTGGAGCGGCGATCCCTTGTGCGAGGGCCTTTTCTGCCAACGCGCGCGCAATTCGCCCATTGCCATCCTCAAAGGGATGGATTGTCACAAAATAGAGATGCGCCAGCCCCGCGCGCGTAAGTGCAGGCAGCGGATGGGGTCCATTGGGGGCTGTTTGATTGAACCAGTTGATGAATGTCGCCATGTGCTCGGGCATTGTCTGTGCGGGTGGCGCTTCAAAGTGAACCCGCAGCTTTTGATAGGGACCGGAGACAACCTGCATGGGGTCGCCTTGGCTGCGCCATTGCCCAATGTCAGACATATCATCCCGCCCACGGCATACTTTTCTGTGCCAGGCAAACAGGCTTTGTGCGCTGAGCGGTTCGTGCCAGGTCAGAAACCCATCCGCGAGCATTTCGGCTATGCCAGATTCTGCAGCGCCCGATCGTCTGTCCGCCGTCAACCCAAACTGCCGACGCATTGAGGACTGGACAGAGGCCCGCTCTAAAATTTCCCCTTCGATGGCCGAGGTTCGCATGGCTTCGTTCGTCAGAAGCTCAATCTTAGCAAGATCGCGATCATCACTCGCTAGGTGACTCCATATGCCAATCAGTTTTCCAGCTTGAAGCAAATTCGCTTGCTCATGCTCTCGAAGCTTTGCCTCGTTCCAGACCCAATTCGGCCACTGCAGTGTTTGCCAGTTCCAGACCATGAGCGGTAAATTGACAAATATCGCGCATAAAGTCAATGATAAGTGAGCGATATATGGAGGTCTTATCGCTCATTCTTGCCTGTCCACATTGTAGAGCCGTGTATCGCAGTGTTTTTTGGCGCCCGCATGGTGGCGCCCGTCCCGATGCCTCGCCATTGAAACTTGAGCTGCAGTTGGCTGAAAAGCAACGGGTCGCACGATTGTCTCACGCCGCATTTCGCGCGGCCACGATCTCACCGAAGGCACGGCCATCACCGTCCAGCGTGGCGATCTGGCCCGTGAACCGCTGCCAGCGTTCCACCGTCACATCAATGTAGGCCGGATTGAGCTCGATCCCGAGGCAGACCCGACCAGTGGTTTCCGCCGCGATAAGGGTGGTGCCTGACCCGGTGAACGGCTCATAGATCGCTTGGCCGGGGCTCGAATTGTTCAGGATCGGGCGGCGCATGCATTCAACTGGCTTCTGGGTGCCATGCACGGTTTCGGCATCCTGATCCCGGCTGGAAATATGCCAGAGCGTGGTTTGCTTGCGGTCGCCTGCCCAATGACCCTTGCCTTTCTTGCGCACCGCATACCAGCAGGGTTCATGCTGCCAGTGATAATCGCCCCGGCTCAGGACAAGCCGTTCCTTGGCCCAGATAATCTGCGATCGGATGGCAAAGCCCGAAATCTCGAGGCTTTCGGCAACCACCGTCGCATGCAGCGCACCATGCCAGACATAGGCCACATCGCCAGGAAACAGCGCCCAAGCCTCCCGCCAATCGGCACGATCATCGTTCAGCACCTTGCCAGTGCGCTTTGTCGCGGAGGCGCCGGTCTGGTTGCGCCAAGCCGGGTCGTATTCAACACCATAAGGCGGGTCGGTCACCATCAGCATTGGGCTGACAGCCCCGAACAGCCGCGCAACATCCGTGGCCACCGTGGAATCGCCGCAGAGCAACCGATGTGCCCCCATGATCCACAGATCGCCGGGCCGCGAGATCGGATCGACTGGCGGTTCCGGCACGTCGTCTTCGCCGTCGACCGCGTCACCGACGCCGGGGGCCTCGAGGTCAGACAGCTGCCGATCCAGTTCCTCGTCGTCAAATCCGATCAACTCGAGATCGAAATCCATGTCCTGCAAGGTGGCCAGTTCGGCGCGCAACAGGTCTTCATCCCATCCAGCATTTTGCGCAATGCGGTTGTCGGCGATGATCAACGCCCGGCGCTGGGCGTCCGAAAGGTGATCCAGCACGATCACCGGCACTTCGGGCAATTCCAGCATCTGGGCCGCGCGCAAACGGCCATGCCCGGCGATGATCACGTTATCGCCGCCAATCAAGATCGGGTTGGTGAAACCAAACTCGGCAATTGAAGCCGCGATCTGGGCAATCTGTTCCTCGGAGTGGGTCCGGGCGTTGCGGGCATAGGGCGCGAGGCCCGTGATCTGCTTCATTACGATCTGCAAGCTGCGGTCTCCAAGGTTGTCAATGGGGGTGCGAACCCGCGAACCTGGAGGTTCGCACCTGCGGGGCGGGTTTCGGGGTTGGCTATTCTGGGTTCGCAGGGGATGCGCCGACCATTTTGCACCCGGTGACAGGATATCTGGCCGAAAGAAACGGGCGCTTCAGGGGACAAGAGGGCCGAACAGGCGATAATCGGGCAGCAGGTGCCTCTATCGCAGTCGTTCCCCTATCATATCGCTAAAATGCACCCAAAACGCTGAAAATGTCGCGCCAAAAGTTCGACGTGTTGGGCCGTCCTCGCCACGCTTCGGCGGCGTTCTGCGTCGTCAGACCCACGCACCGGGCCAGAGGTCGATTTGGTGCGAACGGGTGCGAACCCAAAATAAATGTTTATCCGTAAGGCTTTAACGCGCCTCCGCCCCCCGCATACAAATAGGCCGCCGGAGGAACCGGGCGGGGGGCGGGCCGCCGCCCTGGGCGCGGGCGGGTGCCGACCGGGGGGCGGGGACCGAGTCGGGGCGGCGGCGCGCGGCCCGTCGGTCTGGGCGCGGCGGCCGTGCCGGGGTGCGGGGTCGGGTGGGGTGGTGCCGGGGGGGCGGGCTGGGGGACCGCGCGCGCGGGCGGCGCGGGGGCAGGCGGTCCTGCTCGGGGGGGGCGCAAACGAAAACCGCCCGCCGGGTTGGGCGGGCGGTCGGCGCGGCGGCGGGGTAGGTCAGGCGCGGGGCAGTTGGGCCACCGCGTCGGCCAGCCGCTCGCGGATGAACTCGGCGCTACCGACGTGGCCCCAGTTGACTTCGTCCGGGCCGACCCCGAGGTGGTCGTTGTTCGCCTCGGTCCGGGTCGCCAAAAGCCGCAGGATTTCGGCGTTCAGTTGCACGAACCGGGTCAGGGCGGGGTTGTCGTCGACGGGTCGGGGCGCGCGGCGGGCGGTCACGCTGCCACCCCCCGGTGGGCTTCGGCGTCGGCGTAGCCGCAAGTGTAGGCCTCCTCCAACGCGGCGCGGATCGCCCAGACCGAGGCTTCCACGAAGTCGAAGCTGTCCGAGTTGCGGGTCTCGAGGGTCGGCACCCGGAGGTGGGTGCGGGCGATCCCGGCGAGCAGGCTGCCGAGGTAATCGGGCGAGTTTTGGTCCACGGGCGGGCTCCGGTTTTGGCGCGGGGCGCGGCGGGACCGGGCGGCGCGGGGTGAGTTGGCCCCCCAACGTTCGCTCCGCCGGGGGACCGGTTCAACTTCTTTAGTCGATAGTTTTATTGCTCTTTTGGGCCGCAACTCGTTGTTTTAGAACGACTACGCGCACGCTGGCGCGGGTCCGGTGGCGCGCGCGGTGCGCCGGGGCGGGCAGGCGCGGGGCCGGGCGCGCGGGCAAGTGCGCCTACACCCCCACAGGACATACCCAAGCGTGCCTGCACCCCCACAGGGAATACCAGTTCCTCAGACATCGGCGGCAAAGAAGGCGTTGGCCTTGGCCATATCCCATCCCGCGTTGAGCAGATCGCAATCGCCGTCGGCCATGCCATCCTCGCCCAGCAGAGGCCGACCTGTAGCCCCCTCGAAGGCATCCATCATCGGCATGTTTGCGTCGCAGAAATCGTGACTGGCACAGCACCCGCGATACGCGGGCAGGGCATTGCGCCGGATCACCTCTTGCAGGTTCAGCGGGCCGATCTCTGCCAGCAGGCGTGCGGCAAAGGTGCAGGCGGTCTGAGCGATGATGGCGGGTTGGCTGATCATGGTGGCTTTCCCAATGATGGCCCCCGACGAGACGAGTTGCGGGGGGAGGTCCTCACGTGTTCGCTCTGAAACCGGAACTCGGCAACAGATAAGGTGATAATTTCATTGCTATTTCAGGGGGAGATGGCAGCGTCGGGGAAATCACAACAACCTCTCCGAACTTGCCTCTGGCTTTGGCTTTCGCATGCGCGGGGCGGGCTTGTTCAGGTGCTTTGCGATGGTCAGCAATGCCGCCGCCCAGCGCCGCCAGGCCGTTGACCGCACGCAGCCAGCCCGGATGCAGACCTGCCGCCATCGCGCACCTTCGGCACGCATCCAGACGATCCGGGCCTCTTCGGGGGCCAACAGGCGCAGCCAGTCGATGCACTCGTCCATCCGCTGTATCGCAGCGGCGCTGGGCACCACGCGCATTTGCACCTCGTGATAGCCATAGGCATCCTTGGCCTCATGGACATATTCGGGCCAGGACTTGCCATAGCCGCGTGGGCCAGACCCGGCTGGGTTCGGCAGGCGCTTGAGCGTGTAGGCGGCTTCTTCAAAGCGATCCTCGATCTCGCGGGGGCTGATGGACATGGGGCATATTCCTTAGATCGGGGCGGGGCGTCAGCGAATGCCGCGTTCGAGCAGACGCTCGGGGGTGACGAGGCCGCGCACGAGCATTGCGTCGCGCAGCGTGTTTGAAATCGCGTTGCTGGGGACGTACCGATCCGAGTTCACCCAATCGGCATGGAAAACTGCGATCTGATCGACGCTGGGGGCCACGGGTGGTTGTTTGACGCCGGGTGCTTCGGCTGCGGTGGCGATTGCCGCTGTTCGCTTGCCGTTGGTCTCTCGGATCGCATCGGTGAAATAATCCCACGTCCGGATCGGTCGGCTGCGCAATTTGCGGGTCCGGGCGCGGATGGTCGGCAGGATGTCACGCTCGAGGTCGAAACCTTCACCGATCCAGAGGGCAAGCACCTCTGGGGTTGCCACCAAGGCATCCCGAGATTCCGCGCAGATCCCTGCACCGCAGGCCTCAAAGCAGAACGCTTCGATCTCGCTTTCGTTCAGCGCAAAACGCGTAGTGGTAGTTACTGGTTCTCTTACAAGGTTAGACTCCGGATTCCGGAGTCGGCTATCGGTCAAATCCGGAGTCGGGTCGGGATCATTTTGGGCAAAATCCGGAGTCGGCTTTTCGGCATTTCCGTCTCCGGATTCCGGACACGGAGTCGGCGTATCCGGCGATGGGTTGGTGGGATTGCCGTCACCGGATTCCGGAGACGGCTTTTGAGGGAAGTCGGCTTCGAACGCCAAGATGTAGCGGGTGGAAAGCTGGCGCTTTGTCCGGGGATCAACCCGCCGCAATCGGTGGATCAGACCGACGGATTCTAGCGTTTTGAGATGCTCGTTCAGGGCCGATGGCCCCATTTCTGCATCTTCGGCCAGCTGCAACTGGCTCGGAAAACACCCGTAGTCAGGATTGTGCCGATCACAGAGGTAGAACAGCACCAGCTTGGTCGCGGGCCGAAGCCCGCGCTGCTGGATCGCCCAGTTGGTCGCCTTATGGCTCACGGCATTACCCCCGGCAGGCGGAGGGGATTCATCCCAGAATCCTCCGGGCCTCAAGAATGGCTTCGGCAAGCGCCGTGATGGGGTCGTCGCCTTTGCCGCGCGCAAAGCACAGCGAGCCAGCCTTGGTGCGGCACTGCACGACGGCACTGTAGCGATGCCCGCCAAATCCATCGCGTTCCAACTTTGGATCGCCCAGGCGCTCTGCTTCGCGCCATGTTTCATCCAGCGTGACGAACCGACCCGCGACATGGTGCAGCACTGTTGATCTGCTGTTCATTGCCGCGGCCCTCCAAGCAGGGTCTGCTTTGCGCGCGCACCGAAAGCCTCGATTTCGTTTTCGATCCCATCGATCAGATCAATGTCGGCGTCGGTCAACTCGTCGCCGGGCGATGCACCAAGACCGTCAACCAGCGTCGCATATGCCACCAGCGCGCCGGCATAGAACGCACATTCGACCTCGGCCGCCTGCTTGCGGCCGACGCCGTCGGGGAAAGTTGCGGCGCGGAAGCTCTCGAAGCCTTGGCGCAGTTTTCCGGTTTGCATGATTGAATTCCCCGACTTTTCTTTGGCTTGGGTCATTTCCGTCCCCCACCGCCGGGGCGCCCAGCGCGAGGGTTGCGTCTGTCCTCTTGGCCTCGCAGCCATTCATGCACCGCCCCTTTGCGGTAGAGGACCTTCCTGCCGATGCGGACGCAGGGTGGGCCGATGCGCCGGGTTTCCCAACGGGCAAGGGTGTCGACCGAAAGGCCAAGCTGTTTGCCAAGCTCGGTTCGGGTGATCCAGTCGGACAGCAGGGGCTCTGGCCCCTCTGGCGCAGGTTGTGTTTTGTCAATCATTCCTCGGCCTCTCCGCAGGTGCCGCCTCTATTTTGGGCCGCAACGCTGTGAGGGTGAGAAAGCCCGACCCCGTGGCCCGGCGCCAAGGCGTAGGGGGGGCGTAACCCTCCGACGGGGTTTGCCTGACTTTGCGGAAAGGCAAGACATGCGGGCAAAAAGAAACAGGTGGATAAACGGTTAATCCGGATTGTTCCTGATTTGTTCCGGCGTAGGTTGACGAGGCTTACGGTTGTATTTCTGGGTTACGATTCGTTCGAGGCGAAGCAGATGGAGGGGTGGATCGCGTCCGAAAATTGATCGTTGAAAAGACAAGAGCCGTTTGGAAACAGGAGTTTAAGAAGGGGACGTCTAAATGGCATTGCCATCGAGGGTATTATATACGTTGACCGAGGCTGCTGCCCGTTGGGGTTGCGTGCCCGCTGACATTGCGGGCTGGGCTTTGGTTGGTCGAATCGAGATCATGACGGGCATTTCGCCTGTCATGTGCGGTGTGGAACAGGTTGGGGGAGTGGTCGCTGTAGCCGCCGCTGACATTCTGCCGATGTTCCGCCGTTGTGGCACTGGCCCTTCAACGCTTGCGATCCGACGCATCAAGCCATCCGAGAGCAACGACTGGAAGCAAATCACGACGCCCGACAGCGGGGTGGCAGTGGCCTTTGCCGACCTCGTGCTCTTGGGTGCCGAAGTGCAGCGGTTTGAGCAGGAGTGCGATCTTCTGCAAAAGGCGAACGGTGGTGCTGGCCCGCCCGGACGCTACGATTGGGATGCCTTC
>JAYSQA010000110.1:0-2037 GCA_043721775.1 Rhodobacterales bacterium | reverse complement strand
CACTCGTGCAGCTTTTGGGCGCACAAGACGCCTGCCTTGCGCAGTTTTGCACATCAACTCGCCACGCTTTGACCCGGCCCCACGCTTTGGCCCGGCCCAAGGACGCGCCGTGGTGCACGTACGATTCCGCAAGCCTTGCCCGGGTCCGGTCACATGTCTGGCCGGTGTACTGGCTTGCTGATGTAACGGAACAGGCGTCCCCGCGGTGGCCGATGGATAAAATCCCCGGCGTCAAATCTCTTGACCATAAGTCCGCGCGGGTCGATGCTGCGCCCGATCGTTGCACCCCCGAACGTTGCACCATCGAACGTTGAACCATTGCACCAAGGACAGTTATCATGGCAATCCGCACGCTGGCCGGCACCTCGGCCCTTGTTCTGTTGATAAGTTCCACGGCCCTTCTGGCTGACGTGACACCGGAACAGGTCTGGCAAGGCTGGCAGGATGCCGTAACCTCGATGGGCAACAAGGTCACTGCCGAAAGTGCTGTCCGCGACGGCGATTCGCTGGTGGTCACCAACATAACGCTGGGTGATCCGGCCAAAGGCACCGTCAGCATTGAAAGCGTCAGCTTTGACGACAACGGCGATGGCACCGTGGATGTGGTGCTGCCCGATGCCTTCACCGTCAGCCTGCACAGTCCCGGCAAAGAGGGTGACACCACCGCCAAAGCCACCGATACCGAATTCACCGTCGATGCCGAAGGCACCACCATCACCGCCTCCGGCACGCCCGGGGCTGTCAGCTACCAGACCGATGCGCCCGCCGTCACCGTCACCCTTGACACCATCGACGGGGTCGCCGCCGCCGAAAAGAACGCCGCATTCGAAGCGGTTTTGTCAGAGGTCACCAGCACCTATTCGGCCACCGCAGGGGAAGCCGCCTCGGTTTCCGAACAGTTCAGCGCCAAGTCGATCACCTTTGCCGTGAAGGGCAAAAGTGATACCGATGCCTCAACCGGTGACATCAAGGCGAGCATGGCTGACCTGACCAGCAGCTGGAACATCAAGACGCCGAAAGACTTCAGCACCGGCGATCTGTCCTCGGCCCTTGCCAAGGGCTTTGCGATCACCGGTTCCTTCGGTTTCGGTGCCACCAGCTTCGACGTGAACGCCATTGACGCGGCAGCCAAGCCGACGCAGGTGGTTGGCGGCATGGCAAGCGGCACCTTCGGGCTGACGATGGATGCGGCCAAGTTCGACTATGCCACCAACAGCAAGGGTGCGGCCTTCAAGGTCGTCTCGCCCGACGTGCCAATACCAGACGCCTCGTTCACCTTTGGTGAGGCCGGGTTCCATCTGGTGATGCCGGTCGCCAAATCTGACCTTCCCGCCGACTTTTCAGTCCTGATCAACCTGAAAGACATCGCCCCGTCCGAGGCTATCTGGGCAATGGCCGACCCGACCGCTGCCATGAAGCATGACCCCGCCACGCTGGTCATCGACACCAAAGGCAAAGTCACCATGACCCGCGACATCTTTGCCGACGCCGCAGCGCTGGAAGGGGGCGACACCGCACCGCCCGGAATGCTGAACGCGCTGGACATCACCGCCATCAATTTCAAGGCACTTGGGGCCGAGATTTCGGCGCTTGGCGGCTTCACCTTTGATAACACCGACATGACCACCTTTTCCGGTGTGCCCGCTCCGACCGGCAAGATCGACATCAAGGCCACCGGCGTGAACGCCGTGATTGATACGCTGGTCAAGCTGGGCCTGCTGCCGCAGGAACAGGCGACGGGCGGTCGCATGATGCTGTCAATGTTCGCCAACACCTCTGCCACGGCGGATGAAATGACCTCGACGCTGGAATTCAAGGACAAGCACTTCTTCGCCAATGGCCAGCAACTGCAATAGGCTTGGCCTGTAACCAAGGTCGCGCCCCATTCAGGCGCGACCCGGCATCACCGACAGCTGCGCCGCAGCCCGTGACGCGACCTTGTCTGCGGCCCGCGTTTCCCCCATATCTGCTGCAAAGGGGAACCCTGAATGCCGCATGATCTGAACCGCCTGACCGAAGCCCTGCTGTCCGCCGCCA
>JAYSQA010000109.1:0-1851 GCA_043721775.1 Rhodobacterales bacterium | reverse complement strand
GTCATGCCAGCCGGCAGTGTCCAAGAATGCCGCTGCGGCAAGGGCGCGGTCCTGGGTCAGAAGGGCTGCATCAAATCCGGGGCGGTGGCCTGACCACAGGGTGGCGCGGCGGCCCTCGTCCCTGGTTTCAAGCTTCAGGCGGATCGGATCGGCCGGAAGGATCGGCCCCAGCCGGTCAGGCCATTCGATCATACATATCGCTGAGGGGAAGGCATCCTCCAGACCCAGTTCGATCACCTCATCCGGGTGGGTCAGGCGGTAAAGATCGGCGTGCCAGATGTCAGGCTGCCCGGGATAGGTCTGGACCAGCGTGAAAGTTGGCGATGGCACTTCCTGATCCTCGCCCAAGCGGGCGCGAATCACTGCACGGCACAGGTCCGATTTGCCAGCGCCAATGGTACCTTCCAGAAGAACACAATCCCCGGGCTTCAGAAGCGTGGCCAAGGCGCGGCCAAGGCGGGTTGTATCCGTTTCGTCGGGCAGGTCGATGATCAAGGGCGCATTCATGCCCCGACCTTAAACGAGGTTCCGCGCCAAGGGAATCGCCTGTTATGCCCGTTTGAGACCGGTTGCAGCCAGGACGGTGATCGGACCCGTACCGGCATCCCGCAGGCGGAAAGCTGTCATCGTGGCGCCACCAGACAGGGGCGTGAAACGACAGTCGATAAGTCGGCCGTCCAGCAGGCGCACTTCGGCCTTCCACTGCGCACGGTCGCCGGGGTTGGAAGCGAAATCTTCCAGATCGGCCCAGACCGGATTGGGCGCACACAGCATGCGCCAGCGGCCAGACAGGGACCGCAGGGTTTCATCGGCAAGATTTGCCGCCAGATCGCCCCCCCAAAGCCGCGCATAGCCCGCGTTCGAAATGACCAACTGCCCGGCAGGCGAAAAGACGGCAATTGCCTCATCCACTTCATCAATCACTGACTGGCTCAGTTCAAGATCAGCACGGAAGCGGCGGGTGCGCAGCATTTCCCCGGAAATGTCGTCAATCATCAGGGCCAGCGCGCCGTTTGGATGCGGGCGACCGATCACCCGGTAGGTCTGGCCCCCCGGCAGGCTCCAGGTTTCCTCGTACAGGCCCGAGGCGGCTGCACGCTCCATCTCCATCAACTCGCGACGCCAGCCGCGATAGTCTTTCGGTTCGGGAATCATGCTGCGGTCGCGCATCCCGTCCAGCACTGATAGAAGCGACGGGCGCATCGACAGGAAATCTGCGGGCAAGCCGGTCAGGTCCATCAGGGCAGGGTTGAACAGAACCAGTTGGCGCTGCTTGTCAAAGATCGCCAAACCCACATGCAGATGCGCAAAGGTCTTGGTCAAGGTCATCATGAAATCGCGCAAAGCCGTTTCGGCATGAACGACGGAATCTGCCACCGTGGCAAAGATCAGGCGGTCTTCACCCTCGGCAAAGCCGGTCAGTTCGTACCAGATCGCCTTGCCATCGCGCGGTTGCAGCTTTTGCCGTTGCCCGGTGATGCCTTGCGCGCTGGCATGCCGTTCAAACAGACGCGGCAGCGGCCAGGTCAGGTCTTGCCCGATGTCCAGCACTTCGGTCGCGCGCAGCATATAGGCAGCATTGGCCCAGATGATGTCGCCGTTGCTGCGTTCGCGCCACATCAGAACCGGAGCTTTGGCGACCGTGTCGCGCAGCAGGTCCAGTTCTTCCTGGGTTGCACGTTGGGCCATAAGGTCCTGCCCGCCCGCATGATCATCGCGACTGGGGTCCGCCAGAACCAATCGGGTCAGACCGCCGCGCTGTTCAGCCTGCAACAGCAGCGGATTTCCCCGCGCCGGAGCGGAAGCAAGCGTCAACGCCCCTTCAAACGGCAGGCGCAGCAGCTTGGCCTC
>JAYSQA010000108.1:0-1677 GCA_043721775.1 Rhodobacterales bacterium | reverse complement strand
GGATGATTGCGTGAACTGGTTCCCGCACCCTTCCCCCGCTGGGGCGACCGTGCTCTATCTGGCTTACCCACCCGGCACCAAGGGCCACCCGGCAAACCTGCCCGTTGCCCTGTGCCTGATGGACACCGAAGGTGGCAACCGCCGCCGCGTCCTTGAATTCACCGGGGGCCAGGGCACGATCAACGTGCCGTGCTGGTCGCCCGATGGCACGGCGTTTGCCTATGTCCGCTATCAACCCGACCTTTAGGAGGCCACAATGCCCGTCACCGCCAAAGACCTTGTCGCCGAAGCCAACGCCGTCGTGCCCCGCATCACCACCGCCGAGGCGCAGGTCATGCTCTCCAATGGGGCCCTGCTGCTGGATGTGCGCGATGCGCCGGAACTGGATGCGATGGGGCGTGCCGCAGGGTCGCACCACATCCCGCGCGGGATGCTGGAGTTTCGCGCCGACCCGGCCTCGCCCTACCATGACCCCGAACTGCGGCACGATCGCCCAGTGATCCTGCATTGCGCCAGCGGCGGGCGGTCTGCCCTTGCAGGCAAGCTGCTGCATGACATGGGCTATGCCCAAGTGTTCAACATCGGCGGTTTCAAGGATTGGAAAGAAGCAGGTGGCCCGGTCGAAGAACCCCTCGACAAGGGGATGTGACCCGTAGGGTGGGGTTGAACCCCACCCTACCTCAGACCACCGCCGCGTAAGGTGGGGTTGAACCCCACCCTACCCATGCGCTCCTCAGGCCGGGGCACGCGCCGCGACCTTGCGCCCATCAGAAGTCCAGATCAGCGTAATGCGCGGGCGGCGGAAAGCCCGGGATCTGGTCTGACAGCAAGGGCCGGAATGACGGCCGCGATTTGATCTTGGCGTACCAGTCCTTCACCGCCGGATTGCGGTTCCAATCCACGTCCGAGATATAGTCCAGACACGACAAATGCGCCGCCGCCGAAAAATCAGCCAGCGTCATCATGTCGCCAGCCAGCCAGCGGCGCTGCTCCAGCAGCCAGCCCAGATAGTCGATGTGGTACTTGATCCGGCTGGCCCCCGACTTCACGTTCTTTGAATCGGGATAGCCCTGCCCCATCAGCTTCTTGTGGACACGTTCGTACAGCAGCTTTGAGGTCACCTCGGTATGAAACTTGTCATCAAACCACGCGCACAGGCGGCGCACCTCGTACCGCGTGTCGGCATCGCGCGGCATCAGGGGCGGGGTCGGGTAAGCCTCCTCCAGATACTCGCAGATCGCCTGGCTTTCCGACAACATCCGCGTGTCGATCTTCAGGACCGGCACCTTGCCCGCCGGGTTGCGCCGCAGGAACTCTGCCCCCTGCTCCCAATAGCGTTCCTCCACCAGCTCCACCTCAAGCTTCTTCTCGGCAAGGGTCAACCGCACCTTGCGGCAATAGGGCGAGAGCGGAAAGTGATAAAGGCGGATCATGCAAGGGCCTGTTCTTGGGTTAGCCCCTGATACAAGCCTGACGGGTGGGGATCAATGGCGTCAACCGCAGCAAGGCCTCAGCAATGGCCCTGATCGAAGCCCATCGCAGACAAAATCACCCTGACAGCCGGGGGCGGCATTGCCTCATGGACATGGGCAGGCATGGCGGTCACCAGATCCTAGGCGACCCCACCCATCACCTTGCAGGCCAGATCAGGCCGCCCCAGATGGCGTAAAACTTCTG
>JAYSQA010000107.1:0-2007 GCA_043721775.1 Rhodobacterales bacterium | reverse complement strand
GGACCTTCAGCACCTGATGCAGAAGAAAGTCATAGTCCTTCAAAGGTGCGCGGTAGGCCATGATGTCCCCTATTCAGCAGCCTGCCGGAAGCCTGCAATCATCGCCGCCGCTTCGGCTATTTCAACCGTCAGTTCGCCAATCGCCAGCTCAAGTTCCGCCCGCTGTGCCCGCATCTGGGCCAGCCGTTGCCGGGCAAGATCATGGGTGCGCACCAGTTGCGCCTCGTTTGACCCGTCGCGGTCGTACATCTCCAGCAACTGGCGGATGTCCTCCAGCGAAAAGCCAAAGCGCTTGCCACGCAGGATCAGCGTCAGGCGGGCCCGGTCACGCCGGGTGTAAAGCCTGCGGGTGCCTTGGCGCTGTGGGTTCAGCAGTTCCTTTTGTTCATAAAAGCGCAACGTACGCGGGGTCACGTCAAAGGTTTCGCACATGGCGCGTATGGTCAAAGTGTCGTTCATCGGCCTATCATCAGGTTGTTTTGCCTAAAATGGCCCTGCCCCCCGATGATGGATAGAGCCGTTGACGTTAACGTCACCGTAACGTCACGTCACTTCATCCGGGTCAACTCGGCGGCGGCGGTGGCCCGCAGATTGCGCAAATCCGCAATGGTGGTGGCAAGTTCCGCCTGTTGCTCTGCCAGATCGGCCAGCTGCCGGTCCGCCATCTGCAGCCAGGTTTCCAACTGCACCTGCGTGCCCTTCTGGGCGTAAATATCCAGCCACTGCCGGATTTCCTCCAGGCTGAAGCCAAAGCGCCGCCCGCGCAGGATCAGAACCATCCGGGCCACCTCTCGCGGGCCATAAAACCGCGACCGACCAACGCGTTCGGGCGACAGAAGCTCGATGTATTCGTAATAGCGCAGCGTCCGCGGCGTCACCGCGAACTTAGCGCACATCTCTTTGAAGCTGATCCGGGTTTCTGTCACCTGTGGCCTCCCGCAGCCTGTCCCAAGCACCATATCCTAAGGTCAACCGCCCCCCCGGCGCAACGATCGCCCCTTGCGCCGGGCCGCCGACAGGGGAAAATGGCGCATCAGGAGGCCGCGATGACAGACCGAACTTCCGACAGAACGGCCGACCGTCTGGCCAACCGTCTGGCTCAGGCCAAAGCCTTCATGCAAACCCTGCCCCATGCCCAAAGCCTTGGGATGCAGTTGCTGGATATGGGCGAGGGTCGCGCCACCATCACCATGCCCTATGACCTGCGCCTTGTGGGCGACCCTTCGACCGGGGTTTTGCACGGCGGCGCGATTTCGGCGCTGATGGATACCGCGTCGGGCGCCTCCGTCATGTGCCACCCGTCCGAGCCCGCCTCGACCGCCACCCTGGACCTGCGGATCGACTACATGCGCCCGGCAACACCGGGTCAGGCGGTCACGGCTCGGGCCGAATGCCACCACGTCACCCGCACCGTGGCCTTCGTGCGCGTCACCGCGACCGATGCTGATGAAAGCCGCCCGGTGGCGATGGGCACCGGCACCTTCACCGTGGAACGCCCACCCCAAACGGCTCAGTCTGCGCCTGCCCAACCCACGCCTGCCCAATCCGGACCCGCGATATGACCCGCCGCGCCCCCGAACCCATCGAGGTCGTCAAATCCCGACGCGAGGCCGCCTTGGCCCGCCTCGTCGCCGGTGTGCCCTATATCGGCTTTCTGGGTGCCCGCTTTGACCGTCGCGGCGATGAACTGACCGCAATCCTGCCATTCCACCCCTCGCTGATCGGCAACCCGCTGATCCCCGCCCTGCACGGCGGTGCCACAGCGGCGTTCCTGGAGGTGACGGCAATCATCACCCTCGCCTGGACCTCCCTCTGGGAGGATATGGAGCAGGGCCGCATTGATCCTGCTTCCGAAACCTTTCCGGCCCTGCCCAAGACCATCACCTTCACGGTGGATTACCTGCGCTCCGGCCTGCCGCGCGATGCCTATGCCCGCGCCACGGTGAACCGGCAAGGCCGCCGCTATGCCTCGGTTCAGGTCGAGGCGTGGCAAGACAACCGCGCCAA
>JAYSQA010000106.1:0-18921 GCA_043721775.1 Rhodobacterales bacterium | reverse complement strand
ATACGGCAGCAGAAAAAGCTTCGATCTGGAATGGATCGAACGCTGGGCGCGCTGCGTCAATGAAGACAGGATCCTGCCGGTGATCGGCAAGTTCTTCACCAACCGCTTCGTCCTTGGCGTGGACGACGTGGAATATCTGGTCGAGGTGCGCGGCGGCAAGATTGCCCGCATCTCGGAAGGGCTGACGCCGAATGACCTTGGCTTTGACTTCGCGCTGCGTGCGCCGTCCTCGGCCTGGGCCAAGTTCAGCATGCCGATCCCGCCTCCGATGTTCAACGACATCTGGGCGATGGCCCACCCGCTGCACAAGCAGTTGGTGATTGACGGCAACCAGCTTCCGTTCTGGCAGAACATGCGCGCACTGACGCGGATGCTCTCGCTCATGCGGCAAGTGTGATCGGGAGGGGAGAAAGATGAATCAACACGATCCCATCGTTGGCCGCTATGTCTATGTCACCTGCCAGGGCAAGACTTACCGGACCTATTACGAAGAAACCGGCGAGGGCATTCCGATGGTCTGCCTGCACACCGCAGGCACCGACGGGCGGCAATATCGCCACCAGCTCAGCGACCCGGACATCGCCGCCAACTTCCGCATGATCGCCTTTGACATGCCGTGGCATGGCAAGTCGATCCCACCGTCAGACTGGTATCTGATGGAGGACGAATACAAGCTGACCACCAACTTTTACGGCGAATTCATCGTGGCCTTCTGCCGTGCGCTGGACCTGAAAAAGCCGGTGATCATGGGGCAGTCGATGGGCGGCAACATCTGCCTGCATCTGGCGTTGAAGTATGAAACCGAGTTTTCGGCTTTCATCGCGCTGGAGGCTTGCGACTATTCGCCCGGCTGGTGGATCCACCCGCTGCACCACCCCCATATCCATGGCGGCGAAGCAGTGGCCACCGCGACCTTCGGCTTGATGTCGCCCGAAAGCCCCGACGAGTTCCGTTGGGAGACGTGGTGGATGTATGCACAAGGTGGCCCCGGCATCTTCAAGGGCGACCTCTACTTCTATTCGGTCGACAGCGACTTCCGTGACCAAGTGTCCAAGATCTCTGGCCGGGTTCCAATCTATTTTCTGACCGGCGAATACGACTTTGCCTGTACGCCGGAAATGACGGAACGGACGGCAGAGAAGGTCAAAGGGTCGGAGTGCATCATCTTCTCGGGCGGGCACTTCCCCACCTCGGAAGACCCGGTGAAGTTCAAGGAAGTCGTGGCTCCGGTGCTGAAGAAGATCGTGCAGAACGATCCGGAACGGCGCGGCGGAAACCGGGCCATCTCGGGCCCGTCGTCCTCAGCCTCCAATGCCCGTCCTGCCGGGCGCCGCGTGATCGAGCTTTGATCGCATTGCCGAGTGCCGCCTCGCGCGGCACCCGGCAGTTTCCCCTTGAACCAGCGAAGTAGCCGCGCATGTCGGAACGATCCTCATCGACCAGCACCTACCTTTTGGTGCCGATCCTGCTGATCGCGGTGCTTATGGGCATTGCGGTGATCCGGGGGCCAAATCTGGTGTCGCTTTCGGGTTTCGGCAGCGCCATCATCGTCGCGGCCCCGCTGATAATGGCGACTTATTCACTGATGGCTTTGGCTGTGGCGGGGCGGGGCACGGTTGATCTGGCCGTGGGTCCTTTGCTGGCTTTCATCAACGTGTCCATCGTCAAGCTGAACATGCTCGGCATTGTCACCGGGCCCTTTGGCGTCTTCTTCTTGGCGCTGGGGTTGGGGGTGCTTTACCAGCTTATGTTCGCCATGATCGTGATTTGGGTGCGGGTGCAGCCGATCATCGTGGCACTGTCCGGGTTTCTGGCGCTGTCCGGCATCAACCTGGTGATCCTGCAACGCCCCGGCGGGACCGCACCCGAGTTCATGAGCAGCTGGGGCCTTGGCACCACCATCTTCTCTCCCATATTGCTGATCGTCCTGATCGCAACGGCGGGCTGGCTTTTATTCACCCTGACACCCTTCTACGCCAACTTGCGGATGATGGGATACGATGAGCGGGCGGCCTGGACGAGTGGCGTGCGCATCAACATTGTCCGCATCGGGGCGCATGTAATTGCCGGGCTGTTCGTGGGCCTTGGGGCGCTGTGCTACACTGCCCTGATCTCTTCTGGTGACCCGACGCAGGGCACCAACATGACGCTGACCGCTGTTACAGCGCTGGTGCTCGGCGGGGTCAGCCTGTCGGGCGGGCGTGGAGGAGTTACCGGCGCGCTGTTGGGGGCTCTGAACCTTTGGCTGATCGGCTATGTCCTTTCAACCTTCAACTTCGGCGCCATTCAGGCATTTGTCACCCAGATGAGCTATGGGGTGATCCTTGTCGTTTCCTTGCTGCTGACGCTTCTCGTGCCGGTAGTCGGGCGGCATATCAGCTTCATCTCGCCTTGGGGGGCCTTTGTGGTGCTGGCTGCGGTTGTGCTGGCAATGATGCTGCACGTGGCGACATCCGGCACCTATTTGCTTGCTGACCCGCTGAACACCGCCGTCCAAGGCCCGCTTTTGACCCGCTATCTGCTGACCAGTCCGGCTGAGGTGGCAAGCCTTAGGATCAGTCTGTCACCACTCCAAAAGATCGCATTTCTGACAGCCACTGCGGCGGTTATCCTCGTCTTTGCCGCCCGTCTGATCAATGCCGAGGCCAATGTTCGCCGGATGGGCCTGTTCCTGTACATCTTCGTTGCGGTGTTGGTGCTGGCCCTGTTCGCTATTGTGGCTGGGCAAAGTGATCTGAGCCTGTTCAAAGGAGTCCTGCCGTGAGCGATTTGCCTCCGAATTCGAATATGGCCGCACGCCTGCAACTGATCCCGATTCCGCAGTCAACCTTGATGATCTGGGTGAACCTTGCAATCACACTGATCATCGCCGCCATCGGCTTCGGACTTGGCTTTGCGCAGGACATCAGCGCGCAATATGTGATCCTGTCCACGGTCGTCTCAACCGCCGTGCTGCTTTGGCTGCTCAACTACATCGTGGTGATCTTCGAAACCCGTGCCGCCGATGAGGTCGCCGCCGCGCCGGGCGCCGGCCACTCTGTCTGGCAGTCCAACCGGGTGATGATCATAGCGATGGTGGTCCTGCTGATCGGCTATCTCATCGTCACCGCCAGCGTTCCGGCCTTTCGGTCTGTCACCAATCTGATCGCCTTTTTGGTGCTGGAGGCGATCTTGCTGTTCGCCTTCAAGGTTTCCGGTCGCTTCTCTAGCGGGCGGTCGGCGTTTATCGGGTTGATCGTTCTGCTGGCGCTGATCGTAATTTCCTCATTCACGATCAAAGGGTTCCTGTCCGCGGCCAACGTCAAAGCGATCCTGCTGTTTGCCTCGTTCCTTGGCATCGCCTGCATCGGGCAGACCTTGGTGGCGCTGATGGGAGGTCTCGATCTTTCCATTCCCTTCGTAATCGGAGCGTCGAATATCGGGCTGTTGTTCCTGATAGGGCTGGGCGTGCCATCGTTCGTTGCCGTGGTGTTCATCCTGCTATTGGGTGGCTTGATCGGGCTGGCCAACGGGCTGCTAAGTTACAAGCTGCAAGGACAGGCGCTGATCCTGACGCTGGGTATGGGCTTTGCGGTGGCGGGGCTGACGCAGATTCTGACCTCGATCGGGTCGGCATTTTCAGGAAATGTCTTCGGCACCGTGCCAAAATGGTTGCAAAATCTGGCGGCGATGAATGGCACCACCCTTGGGCTCGCCTTTCCGCCCACCATTCTCATCTGGATCGTTCTGGCGGTGCTGGTCATCGTTGGGCTGCGCTATACGGCCTATGGGCGCTATGTCTACGCATTGGGTGGCAACCGCAGATCGGCCAAGCTGATCGGTGTTTCAGAGATGAAGTACTGGACGCTGGCCTACACAATCTCAGGTATCTTCGCGGCGCTGACCGGCTCGCTTCTGTTGGGCTGGTCGGGCGGCGGCTTCATCGGGGTCGGCGACCCCTATCTTTTCACCACGCTGGCGGCTGTCGTCATCGGAGGCACCTCTCTTATGGGGGGCTTCGGCGGCTATGGCTTCACCGTCATCGGCGTGTTGGTGCTTCAGGTCTTGTCCTCGTTCCTGATCGGGATCGGCCTGAAATACGAATGGCAGCAATTCATCTTCGGCCTTCTGATCCTGCCGATGGTCGCGCTGTATGGCCGATCACCGCACATCAGAGCGCAAGTCTAAAAGCCAAGTCCAGGGAGACGTCATGTTCGGAGCTTTGTATACCTCGCAGGATGTTGTCAGCAGTGCCCTCGTGGGCGCCTTGCTGGCGACATTCTCGACCGCCATCCTGTGCTTTCTCGGCCTGAGCTGGTCTGGCGAAAAGTGGCGCCTGCCATTGGCCATGGTGGGGGTGGCAGCCCTTGCCTCGGCGGTGGACTATTCGGGTGCCACGGCGCTGTGGCTGACAGCCCAGAAGGCCAGCACGGGTATCCGCTTTTCAGCTTGGTTCACCGTGCATCCCTTGCAGGTGGCAGCGGTCTTCTTCTTCGCCAATGCCATCGGCAAGGTGCAGTCGGGGGTGTTCTGGCGGCTGACAGTCGCGGCGTTTCTGATGGTGTTCTCGCGCTACTTGGGGGATGCCGCGTTCTTCAACCCGACCTTGGGCGTGCTACTGTCCATTGGCTTCTGGCTCTATATCCTTGGCGAGATGTATTTCGGCGCGATGCCGGACATTATCCGCAAATCCGGCCGCGCGGTGCGCCTTGGCTACTTCTGGATCCGCCTGATCATGACGATTGGCTGGGCGATCTATCCGATCCTGCACTTTGTCGATCTGGTCATCGGCACCGGGCAAGCCCCCGGCGTGGTGGCGCTATACACGCTGTTCGACCTGATCAACCTCATCATCCCGTCGCTTATCGTTCTGGCTGTTGCCAGCCAGGAACGCTACTGAGCCGCCCCCTTGCAGGGCCCTCAAGCCCTACGACCAAAAGCCTTACGACCAATAGCCTGATGAAAGGACAAGACCATGACCGGCGCTGACGCAATTGCCATTATCATCCTGCTTACGATCCTGATTGCTGTCGGGGTCTATCTACTGCACTGGCTCTATCGCCATTCGTCCAAGGACCAAAGCTTCGTGCGCACGGGGTCCGGCGGCGAAAGGGTGGTGATGGGCGGCGGTGCCTTGGTGATCCCGATCATCCACGACATCACCGTGGTGAACATGAACGCGATCCCAATGGAGATCCGCCGTCAAGGCGAGCAATCGCTGATCACCCGCAACAAGATGCGGATTGATCTGGTGGCAGAGTTCTTCGTCCGGGTCATCGCCTCGAATGAAGGTGTGTCAACCGCCGCCCGCACCCTTGGCGCCCGAACGCAGGACACCGCCGCACTGAAAGAGATCATCCAGGGCCGCTTTGTTGATGCGATGTCATCCGTCGCGGCCTCGATGACGATGGAGGAAATCCATCAGGACCGCATCGGTTATATCCGCCGTGTGGCGGAGCTTGCAGGCAAGAGCCTTGGCGGCAATGGGCTGGAGCTGGAAAATGCCTCTCTCACGGCCTTGAACCAATCCGACATTTCGATCTTCAACCCCTCGAACGCCTTTGACGCCGAGGGTTTGACTCAGCTGACCGAACATATCGAAGAGCGTCGCCGCCTGCGCAACCGGATCGAGAACGAAGCCCGGATCGACATCAAGCAAAAGGACTACGAGGCCGAACAGCGCGCCTTGGAGATCGACCGCGATCTGGAATATGCCCGCATCGATCAGACCCGCTCTATCGAAATCCGCAAAGCCGCGCATGCTGCCGAGATTGCGGCCGAACGGTCCAAGTCCCAGATTTCCATCACCCAATCCAAGGTTCAGGCTGAAGAGGAAGGCGAACGCATTCAGATCATCAAGGATCAGGCCATCGACGCCGAACGCATCCGCGCCCAGAACGACACCCGCGCGCTGGAGATTGAGCGTCAAAAGGACACCGAACTGACCGATATCACCGCGCGCGCGCGTCTGGAAACCGAACGCATCCAGACCCGCCAGCAGGTCGAGGGTGAGCGGATCGAGCGCGACCGTCAGGTCAAGGAAGCCGAAATCAAATCGCGGCTGGACCTAGAGGTTTACGACGCGCAATCCAGCGCGGAAATCGAACAGGCGCAACTGTCGCGTGACCGCGACGTAGAGGCGCGGCGGATTGCAACGACCAAGGAAATCGAACTCCTTTCGGTGGAACGTGACAAGGATATCCGCGTTTCGAACTCCCAAGCTGAGGCGCAACAAGAACGCGCCGTGATTACCAAGCGTCACCTCGTCGAAATCGAACGGTTGAAGACGGACGAAGACGTGGCCCAGCAGGGCATCGCCCATCAGCAGAAAATTAAGCTGGCGGAAACCTTAAGCCTGCGCAAGGTCGAGGATGCGGTGATCGTCGCCAACCGTGAGATCGAGGAACTGCGGATTGCAGCCTCGAAATACATCGACCGCTTTGTGATCGAACAGGATATGGAGATTGAACTTGCCGACAAGCACCGTCTGATTACGGTCGTCAACAAGGCCATCGAAGAAGCCGTCGCCCGCACCAACGAGGCGGAAGCGCGCAAGACGCTGGCCGCCATGGAAGAGCAGGTCACGACCGTCCGCGCCGAGGAAGGTGCGACACGCAACAAGAAGGTTGACATGATCGCGGCGGAATCCGCAGCCGAGCGTGATGCCCTGCGCGTGGTCAGTCAGGCCGAGGCCGAAAAGCAGGCTGTCGAACATCGCGCCCTGTCCGAGATCGCGGAATCCCGTGCGGCAGAGGTGCGCTATGAAACTGACGCCGAGGGCAACCGCAAGCTCAACGATGCCGAGAACATGCGCAACGACGAAAGCCGTCGTTCGGCCATCTACGAAACTCTGGTCAAGTCCCTGCCGCAGATCATCCGCGAGACCGTCAAGCCGATGGAGAACATCGAGTCGATCAAGATCCTGCATGTCGATGGTTTGCCCGGCCTCAACAGCCCGTCCGAAACCGGCGGCGTTGGGGGTGGCTGCGGTTCGGGCAATGTGTCCGATCAGGTGGTGAACTCCGCCATGAAGTATCGCACTCAGGTCGCCTTCGTGGATGGGCTGATGGAGGAAATCGGTTTGCCGCTGAAGAACCTTGGATCGGCTGGCGGCATGTCCTTCCGCAATTTCCCGCCGGTTCCGGGGGCGAAGTCCGCGAAAGACGACGATTGAAAATGGGGATGATGATTGAAAGAAGGGGGTGAATGATGCCGCAGACCTACACCCAAGATGACGCGCTGGACCGCCACGCACTTGTCAGCGCGGTCTGGCTACCCCCTGGTTTCGTGGCGTTGGGGCTATTTCACTACGGCTTTGCCAGTGGCGGGCCGTGGTGGGTTCTGGCAGGTTTTGCGGCCGTTCTGGCCGGATACGCCGCGCATGTCATCGTGAACGCGGTCCTTTCCACAGCGTTTTCCCGTTACGAGGTGGCGCTTGCATTAGTGGTTTACGCTGCATCTGGGCTGGCGCTGGTCATGGCGGTGCTGCTGCAACCGGGCTTTGCCGCAAAGTTCTTCCTGCCCGTGGCAGGAGGGATGGCCGGTCTGGCAGCCGCAGTGGTGTTCTACATGGTCACGACGTCAGGAGCGCGGGCGGCCTTTGGTCAGTTTGACATCATTCGCAACAATAACCCAGGCCGCGCCTCTGGCCTGTCAAATCGGGGAGGCCGCAAGTGACCGCATTTCTGGTCATGACGCTCGCTTTCCTTTCCGCCTATGGCGTCTATCTTGCGGCTTTGGTGGCCCGTCGCGGCCCGTCGCCTGAGGCGTTTCTGGGTGGCGGCGCAAACTTGCCCGGCTGGGCTGTGGTGTTCGCGGGTTCGGGGCTGGTGGTGGCTGGGCTGGGCCTTGGCGATCAACTGGCCTTGACCGCGCGCTTTGGTTTGCAGGCGAGCCATCTGGGCATGGGTCTGGTTCTGGCGGCCATGACCGCTATTCTGGTGCAAAAACGACTGTGGTTGGCCGCACGCATCACCGGGCTTGCCACGCCGGGTGAATTGCTCGCCCGCTACTACCAAAGTGTCACCTTGCGGATCGTGATGCTGACGCTGGCGGGAATGTTCGCGCTGCCCTACGCTGCAAACCTCCTGTCGCAAGGCGGTGATGTGGTGGACGCCGCGACCGCAGGCGCCATAGGCCGCGCTCCTGCGGTTTGGGTGCTGGCGTTCTTTCTATTTCTTCCTGCCGCGACTGGAGGCTGGCGTGGCACGGTACTAGTCGCAGCAACCCAAGCGGTGCTGATGGCAGTGCTAATGCTGGTCTGCACGCTGTTCGCCCAAACGATGCTGGCAGGTCCCGGTTTTCCGACGCTGCCGCTTCCCGTGGCCGAGGGCATTCTGGCTGACCGGATTCCCGGAGTGATCCAGTTCTCGGCCGGGTTGGGCAAAAGCCTGCCCCTGGGCGGGATATTCACGGCCGTGGGTATCGCCTCAACCGCGCTGTCGATGATAGGTGTCGTTTTGGCTCCGGGGTTTTTGTACCTCGGGATGACCGCACGGGCGGGCCGAAGCATGGGCTTTGGCGCGGTCTGGATCGTGGCAGGCCTAGGCGGTGCGGCGCTGCTGATTGGCGGGCCTATATTGGCGGCGCATATGGGCGGCAGTCTGGCGGACCTTGCCGCAACGATGGCGCTGGTTGAGCCTTTCGCCGGGTTGGGCCTCATCCTGATGGCAGTGCTGGCCGTTCAGTTGGCGGTAGGTGTTTTGGTCAACGCGGGAACAATTCTGATTACGCAAGAAATGATCCTGCCCTACGTCTTGCCCGGCCAAGCGCCCGAGGGTCAGCGTAAGACTGCCCGGATCGGGTTGGCGGTGGCCTATGCAGTGGTTGCTTTTATGGCGAGCTTCACGCCTCTTTGTTCCGCCATCTTGGCCGGGCTTGCGCTGCCTTTGGCAGTGCAGATGCTGCCAGCATTGTTGGGGCTGTGCTTTGTACGCTGGATCAGCAGCAGTGCGGTGGTCACCGGATTGATCCTTGGGGGTCTGATGGTGGTGTTTACCGAGCCTTCCGGCTTGATCCTGATTGAAGGTTTGTTCGGCAACCTGCCTTGGGGGCGTTGGCCTTTGACAGTGCATTCCGCCGCATGGGGGTTCATGCTGAACGTGGCGGCCGTGCTTTTGGTGTCGATATTTACCAAAAGCGGGGCAGAGCGGGCTCACCGTGATCGCCTGCATGACGAATTTGCCGCCACATGGCCGGTGGATTTTGGTGGAAGTGCTGCACGCAGGGCCATGTGGTCTTTGACACTGATCTGGGCCTTCCTGGCCTTGGGTCCGGGGGCCATTCTGGGCAATACTTTCTTCAGCCAGCCGATCTTTACGGAAGGTCAAGCCGCACTCGGATTGCCATCACTTTGGGTTTGGCAAATTTTCTTCTGGCTGATTGGCGTGCCTTTGGTCTGGTGGATCGCGTACCGTTCGAAACTGGGTGTTACCTCGGAGGAGGGTCTGCGCCGGGTAGATCTGGGCGGAGTACCTGACCCGAATAGCGCGCCGGACTGGATCGCCACCAGCCTTTCCCGCGTCACGAACCTATCGCGCGTCACGGGCCGCTGAACCACGGGCCGCTGAACCATGGGGCGGCTTGAAAAGAACGGCGTGGAAATGCGGCGATTGCGCTACTTTGTGGCATTCTGTAACTAAGGAGATTCTCCAAAGCAGCGAGTATGATCGGAATAGCCCAAGCCACCCTGAGGCGTCAGCGTTAACTGCGAAAGGTCCGTGAGGATGCCGCGCGTGGCGGGTTTTCTGTCAGGATGGTCGACGACCCGGCGATGGTTCGCACAATCGCGCTTTTGCAACCGCCAGAAGCCGATTGCCATAGTCCGGCCCTGCTGGCAGACCAGATCCGCACCTGCGCCCAAGAAACTCGCCCAACGCTGGAGGCGGTGACGTGAGCAGTCATAGCCCGCGCCGATAGCGGCAAGATCGCATCGGTATTTCTCTAAAACCCTGCGGCCTGCCAATATAGTCTAAAGCCAGAACCAGGAATTCAAAGATGACAAGTTTCGACCCGACCGCCGAATACAGCGCAATCCGTGAAGGTGTGGCCAAGGTCTGCGCCGGATTTCCGGGGGCCTATTGGCGCGATCTGGACGCCCGCCGCGCCTACCCCAAGGATTTCGTCAACGCCCTGATCCGTGAGGGTTATCTGGCCGCAATGGTTCCCGAAGAATACGGCGGATCGGGGCTGAACCTGCAGGCCTCGGCGGTGATCCTTGAGGAAATCCACCGCAGCGGCTGTAACGCCGCCGCCTGTCACGCCCAAATGTACACGATGGGAACCGTACTGCGCCACGGCAGTGCGGAACAAAAGCAGCAATATCTGCCAGGCATCGCAGACGGCTCGTTGCGCCTTCAGGCATTTGGCGTCACGGAGCCGACCTCTGGCACTGACACGCTTGCCTTGAAGACCACCGCCAAGCGCGAGGGCGACGAATATGTCATCAACGGCCAGAAGATCTGGACATCGCGTGTTGAACATTCCGACCTGATGGTTCTGCTTGCCCGCACAACGCCACGCGATCAGATAACCTCCAAGACCGATGGCCTTTCGGTCTTTCTGTTGGACCTGCGCGAACTGGTGGGCAATGGCATCACGATCCGGCCAATCCGCGCAATGATCAACCACGCAACCGCCGAAGTCTTCTTTGACAACGTCCGCATTCCGGCCAGCGCCCTTATCGGGGAAGAGGGCAAGGGTTTCCGCTATATCCTGTCGGGGATGAACGCCGAACGCATCCTGATTGCGGCAGAGTGCATTGGCGATGCGAAATGGTTCATCAAGAAGGGGTCGGACTACGCCAAGGAACGCGTAATCTTCGGGGCGCCGATCGGCAAGAACCAGGGCGTGCAGTTTCCCCTCGCCCGCGCCCATGCTCATATGATGGCGGCAGAGGCGATCGTCTACCGGGCTGCCGCGATGTATGACGCGGGGCACAATCCGGGTGTGGAAGCGAACACCGCCAAGATGCTCGCCGCTGATGCCAGCTGGGAGGCTGCCGAGGCCTGCCTGCAAACCCACGGCGGCTTTGGTTTTGCCGAGGAGTATGACGTGGAACGCAAGTTCCGCGAGGCGCGTCTGTATCAGGTGGCACCAATCTCGACCAATCTGATCCTGTGCTACATTGCAGAACAAGTGTTGGGCCTGCCCAAATCCTATGGCGAGACGAAGGCATGACGACCCTTTCGCGGCTTCTTGACCTTGCCGCTTTGCCTGCGGCGGACATTCCGGCCAGCGCCAGGGCAATGGCGCGGTTCTCGTTGTTTGACTGGATGGTTTGCGGGCGGGCTGGGGTAGGGGAACCCTTGGCGGGCCTTCTGCGCGGCTACATTGCCGCAGAGGGCGGACATCCTGTTGCCTCGATCTTCGGGGGTGGGCAGGCTCCGGCGCGGGCGGCGGCTTTGGTGAATGGCGCAACCAGCCACGCGCTGGATTATGACGACACCCATTTTGGCCATGTGGGCCACCCGTCAGTCGGGATCTATCCCGCCGCTCTTGCGGTGGGAGAGGCGGTTGTGGCCTCGGCCGCAGCGGTTGCTGATGCGTTCCTGATTGGGGCAGAGGCGTCTGTCCGGGTTGGAATGGTGCTGGGCGCGGTGCACTACAACCGGGGCTTTCACCAGACTGCCACGGCGGGCGCTTTTGGCGCCACCATTGCGGCCGGCCGACTTTATGGCCTGACCCGCGATCAGATGCGCGTGGCTTTGGGTTTGTGCGCCACTCGCGCCTCGGGCCTGAAATCGCAGTTTGGTACGATGGGGAAACCCTATAACGCAGGTATTGCAGCGTCCAACGGGGTGGAATGTGCGGGGTTGGCGCGGGCTGGCTTCACCTCCGCCGATGATGGGGTGATGGGGCCGCAGGGCTTTGTGTTGACCCATTCCGATGCACCATCCGAGGCCGGGGTCTGGGATGCCCCGCCGCCCGGCACCTTTCTGTTCGAGGATGTCAAATACAAATTCCACGCCTGCTGCCACGGCACTCACGCGATGATCGAGGCGCTGGCAGCGGCCAAGCGCGGGCATAATCTGACGGTTGAACGGGTGGCTGCCATCCACCTGCGCACCAGCCCGCGCTGGATGTCCGTCTGCGATATTAAAGCGCCGCGGACCGGGCTGGAGGTCAAGTTCAGCTATAACTGGCTGGCTGGCATGGTGTTGTCGGGCATCCGGACCTCTGCCGACCGCACCTATAGCGACGCATTGGCAAATGACCCTGCGTTGGCCAGTTTTGCGGGCAAGATCACGGTGACGGGCGACGCAACAGTCAGCGACATGCAGGCCGTTGGACAGATTGTGCTGGCCGACGGCGCGGTGCTGCCTTTCGCCCATGACCTTGCGGCCCGTCTTGATCCCGATCTGCTGGAAAGCAGCCTGCGGGACAAGGCGGCGGGACTTCTGGGCGCAGATGCCGAACATCTTTGGCAGGCGGTGATCAATCTGGACGCTCTATTCGCAACCGACTTGGGCAAGAGGCTGATGGCAGTATGAGTGACGCGTCCGACTGGATCGGCCATCAGACCGAAAGGGCTGAGACCATCACCGAACGCCAGATTGCCCACTTGAAGGCGACCTTGGCCGGAACCGTCGCTCCGATGGAGGTGCCTCCGGGTCTGCATTGGTGCTTGATGCCTGATCTGGCCGAACCGCAGGACCTTGGCCGCGATGGCCATCCCAGTCGGGGCATGTTCATGCCCGACTTGCCCGGACTGCCGCGCCGGATGTGGGCGGGCGGCGAACTGTCGTTTGCAGACCCGCTGCAGCCGGGTGATACGGTCAGCCGCCACAGCCGGATTGCCGATATCAGCTTCAAGACCGGCAGTACCGGTCCTTTGGGATTTGTCACGCTGCTGAATGTTTATTCAATGGCGGGACAGACCCGCATAACCGAGCGGCAGGATATCGTCTACCGTGAAGACCCAAAGCCTGGCATCGCCAACGCTCCCGCTGCATCCGAGGATTGGCCAGACGCCCAGCGTTGGCAGATCACGCCGGACCCTGTCTTGTTGTTCCGCTATTCCGCCCTGACGTTCAACGGCCACCGCATCCATTACGATTACCCCTATGCCACTGGCGTCGAAGGCTATGTGGGCCTTGTGGTGCATGGTCCGTTGCAGGCGATCTGGATGCTCAATCTTGCAGCGACGGTTTTCGGAGAACTGCCCAAAACATTCCGCTACCGAGGATTGACGCCGCTGACCTGTGGCCTGCCGGTTCACATCGAGGCGCGTCACTCGGCAGAGGGTTTGAACCTGCGGGTGCGCCGGGAAGATGGAGTGGTCACCATGCAGGCGTCAGCACTTGGCTAAAGCGGAGCCTGCTAGTGCACGGCCGGTTCCATCTCGGGGCTCAGCCGCCCCTCCCAGATACCGCGGTGCACAAGGTCGCGGGCAACCTCCAGCGTGATCCGCTCAATGGCACGGCAGGCGTTGGTCATGGGATGGGCCGGATTGGTCACCAGATGGACGGGTCTGGACATCACGGGTTCAATGATCGGCGACTTGACCAACTCTCCGCGCGCGACAAAGTCATGAGCCGCCGCCGGGGCAAAGATCGTGTAGCCAGAGCCGCGGGCGACAAGCTCTTTGATCTGCGTCATCGCGTCCATTTCGATGACCACGTTGAGCGCGATGTCACGTGTGGCCGCATGCCGCTCGATGGATTTGCGCAGCCCGTGGGAGGGCGAAGGCAAGATCAGATCCAGTCCCGCAAGGCGCGCCAGCGGCACAGGGGCGCCGGGCGGCGTTTCCAAGGGCCAGGCATCGGGCGCAGAAAAGAAGCACAGCTCTTCGTCAAGGATATGGATGGCGCGGAAATGCTCTTTGCCCTCAAGGTCATAAAGAAAGCCGATGTCAACTGTCCTGTCTTCAATCCAGGTTTTCAAGAAACCGCTCATCGCTTCGGTGGCTTGCAGGCGGACCGCTGGATATTCGATCCGTACTGTTTCGGCCAATGGGACCGACATGACCATCGACACTGAAGGCGGCATCCCGAACGTAACGGTGCCTTGGACCACCCCTGCGGTTGCCTTCATCTCATCAATGCACTTGTCCAGACTGCGGCAAATATCGCGGGCATGCCGTGCCAGAAGCCGTCCCTCTTCGGTTAGCATGATCCCTCGGGGGGACCTGGTGATCAATGGGACGCCCAGTTCTTCCTCCAGCTTGATGACGTGCTGCGACAAGGATGGCTGCGCAACCCTCAGCCGCAGGGCCGCTGCCGACAGCGACGGTTCTTCCGAAATCGCTATAAAATATTTCAGATGGCGAATGTCCACGACGATCCCCGCATTGGTTGGGATTGAGTTAGGCGCTCAGGCTATGGCCTGTCAAGGAAAGTGCTATTTCCGTTTGAACAGGACGATGGCTAGTTTTCGTGTGACATGAAGTGGAGGAGCGCTGCGGATGCGGGACCTTGAAGGCATTTTGGTGGTATCGCTGGAGCAGGCGGTAGCTGCCCCCTTGGCAACCTCGCGGCTGGCCGACGCGGGCGCGCGGGTGATCAAAATCGAACGCCCGGAGGGAGATTTCGCCCGGGGCTATGACCGACTGGTGCACGGCGAAAGCGCCTATTTCGTTTGGCTCAACCATGGAAAGGAATCCATCTGCCTTGATCTGCGCCAAGTTGGTGATCTGGATCTGCTGAAACAGATGATGGCGCGAGCTGACGTATTTGTGCAGAACCTCGCACCGGGCGCTGCCGCGCGTCTGGGTGTCGGCCCAGAGCCTGCGTGCAAGACCAATCCAGCGTTGATCTATGTTTCAATCTCCGGCTATGGCGAGGACGGTCCGTACCGCGACCAAAAGGCTTACGATATGCTCATACAGGGCGAGAGCGGCCTTTTGTCGGTCAATGGCACGCCCGAAGGCAGCGCCCGTGTCGGAATATCGGTTTGTGATATCGCCGCCGGGGAAAGCGCCTATTCGGCGGTTCTGCAATCTTTGATCGCACGGCAAAGGACGGGGCTCGGTCGGGTTGTTGAAGTGTCCTTGTTCCACACGATGGCGGACTGGATGAATGTTCCCTACCTGCAAACCCGATATGGCGGCACTGCGCCGGCGCGGGTCGGCCTGCGGCACCCGTCGATTGCCCCCTACGGCGCCTTTACCTGCAACGACGGGCGGCAAGTCCTGTTGTCAGTGCAGAACGACCGTGAATGGGCGAATTTCGCGGGCAAAGTTCTGGGCCAGCCTGATCTGGCCACGGATGTACGCTTTGCCCGCAACGTCGACCGCGTGGCGCACTTGGCCGAGATAGAGGCGCTGATTGTGCCAATCCTTGCCCGCCTTCCGCGTGAGGAGGCAGTGGCTTTGCTGTCTTCGGCTGGGATTGCTTGTGGCAGGCTGTCAACGATGGAGGATATGGAACTGCATCCCCAAGCCCGCCACATCACGGTCGACAGTCCAACGGGACCCGTCACCATGATGGACCGGGGTGTGCGCTTCAAAACGGAGTCCGCAGGGATCGGAGAGGTTCCCGCGCTTGGGCAACACGGTGCGGCGCTCCGCCAGGAATTCTCGGCTGACGGCGGCAGGAAATCGGCATGATCCAGCAACCCGATTGGCAAACCCTGCTGTTTGTTCCGGTCGGCGCCGACCGACATCTGGCGAGTGCCATACGGCACCGTCCGGACGCCGTGATCCTTGACTTGGAGGACGCCATTGCACCCGAGGCGAAAGCTGCGGCCCGCCTTGTGCTCCGCGCGGCGCAGGCTCAGTTGGCCGAAGCGGGCATAGACTGCGTCTTGCGCGTCAACGGTGCGATCCGCGCGATGGTCGAGGACTTAGGTGCTGCCGATCATGCCCTGCTGCGGGCCGTGATGGTTCCAAAATGCGAAGACGCACATCCCTTGCGGAACGCGGCTGACCTGACAGATGGAGAAATTGGCCTTGTCGCCTTGGTGGAAAGCCCGGCGGCGCTTCAGCGGTTGACGGAAATCGCGGCGGTCCCGCAAGTCGTCGCCCTTATGCTGGGGTCGGAAGATTACTCTGCCACGCTCGGGGTTGATCCGAACCGGGGCGCGCTGGATTGGGTGGCTGCCCGGTTGGCGGTGGCGGCCTCTTCGCGTGGCTTACTGCCGATAGGCTTTCCAGGCTCCATCGCCAACTTCCGCGACCTGGACCTTTACGCCAGCCAGATTGGCAAAGGTCGCGATTTTGGAATGCGGGCCGTGGCCGCCATCCATCCGGCGCAACTGCCTGTCATTCGCGCCACGCTGGCCCCGACACAGGCGGAAGTGGTCTGGGCCGCCAAAGTGTTGGCGGGGCAGCAAGGTGGTGGTGCTGTTTTCGCACTCGATGGGGCCATGGTGGATGCCCCGGTGATCGCCCGTGCGCGCCAGATCAGTGCCGCTTCGCAACGCGCAAAATAGCCTTGGGGGAGACGAGTGAATGACGAATACAACCGCAATCTGGGGCCATGTGATCGACGGGAAAAGCTGCCCCGGCGAAGCTGGCGTCTTGCAGGAATACGACCCGGCGACGGGGGCCAAAGGCTACCTGATCGCACGCGGGTCGGCTGGAGATGTGGCGTTGGCCGTGGCATCCGCCAAGGCGGCGCAGCGCGACTGGGCGGATCTGCGGCCGATCCGGCGTGGCCGGATTCTGAGCGTCATTGCCGAAGGTCTGCGCGCTGATCCAGCTTCTTTTGCCCTTATCGACCATGGTGAAACGGGCCGCCGCATGGCGACTTGTCTCGGCGAGGTCGAGCTTGCCGCGCAGTATTTCGAATTTTATGCGGGCCTTGTGAATGCCAAGGGCGGCGAGGGGATCGACCTTGGCGCGCAGTATCATTCCTTTACCCGCCACGAACCGCTTGGTGTGGTAGCTATCATCACACCGTGGAATTCGCCGCTGACCCAGTTGGCCCGCGGATTGGCTCCGGCGCTGGCGATGGGCAATGCCGTGGTGGCCAAGCCGTCTGAATTTACCTCTGCGGCCTCGGTTGCGCTGGCCCTCGCCTGTGTGGAGCGTTGGGGCCTGCCGCCCGGACTGTTCAACGTGGTCACGGGTCTTGGAGCAGAGGCCGGGGCCTCATTGGTCGCACATGACGACGTGCGGATGGTGGCCTTCACCGGCTCTGTCGGGGCCGGGCGTACCATCGGCGGAGTTGCGGCGCAGCGTATCATTCCTGTCAGTTTGGAACTTGGTGGAAAATCGGCCAACATCATCTTCGACGATTGCGATCTTGAGGCTGCCGTCGCGGGTGCGATCACGGGCTTTACCGCAAACTCGGGCCAGCTTTGCTCTGCAGGGACTAGGTTGTTGGTCCAGTCCGGCGTGTATGACGACTTTGTGGCCCGCCTGAAACAGGCTTTGAAGCCGATCCGGGTGGGCAAGTCCGAGGCCTGCATCATGGGGCCAATCATCACGCATTCGCAGTATGACAAGGTGCAGGCTTTTTTGGAACGGGCCCGAAACGAGGGTGCCATCTTGCATCAAGGCGGCATACTTGAAAATGCGGACGGCTGGTTTGTGCCGCCGACGCTTATCCTCGGCCTGGACAACAAGCACGCTCTGTCACGCGAAGAGATTTTCGGGCCCGTGGCCAGCGTGATCCGGTTTGAAACTGAAGAGGATGCGGTCGCGATTGCCAATGACAGCGACTACGGCCTGGTCAGCGGCCTGTGGACGCAAAACCTGTCGCGGGCTCTTCGGGTCGCGGGCCGCATTGAGGCTGGGCAAGTCTTCGTCAACGAATATTTCGCAGGTGGCGTGGAAACCCCGTTTGGTGGTTATAAACAAAGCGGGATCGGGCGCGAAAAGGGCAAGGCGGCGCTGCACCACTACTGCCAGATCAAGACAGTTACTGTGCGTTTGTAAGAAGATGTGTTGCGGGTTTCGTGGGAGCCGTCCGCAAAAAACGGCAAAAGTCAGCTTGTGACATGCGTTGCTGCAATTGAGTTTGTGGCTGACCGGAACAAAACCGGGACAGGTCCAGAACTCGCGCTCCACATCGTCTTCCTCGGCGAAACCGACGCCGCCGTGGGTCTGGATACAGACATTCGCGGCCTCCAAACTGGCATCGGCGGCGAGCATTTTGCCCACATTTCGCCACGGCCCCGGAGTTTTCTCCCGCCTCGGCCGCAACGCCTTGCGCTGGGCAATCTGCGCATGGAACATCGTTTCGCCTCCTATGGGGCTGCATCTTGGGTCGGGTCTTGGTTGGGATCCTGCGAATTCTGATTGCCGGCATTCGGATCAGCGTTCGGATCGCCGCCGCCTGGTGCCTGCGCAGGCGATCCCGAACGGCGGAAGTCCAGGCCGAGCCTGCGTTCCCGGTCGCGTTCGCGGGCGATTTAGGCGTCGACGTGCTCGGCGTCATAGCCGCGCTCGGCGATGGCTTGGGTGCGCGATTTCAGGCCAGCTTCGATCTGGGCAATCTCGGCATTGGCATCTTTCAGGGGGTCGACCCAGTCCCATTTGGTCGGCAGCCAGTTGCAGGCGAGATATTCCGCGCGGCGGCTGTCATAGCCGGGCAGCCGCAAAGCCCCTGCCAACACCGCAGCGTCCATGAACCGCGCCCAGACCGGGCGGCACATCTGGAACACCATCACCGAATGCTGCCAAGCCGAGACGCGGCGCCGGAACTCGATCAGCGACAGGCGCGAGTTCGAGAAGTTGCCCTTGGTGCCATCGTTGCTGAGGTACCCATAAGGAATGCCCAGCGCCGCTGAAATCTGCAGCAAAAGTGCGGTATTGGAACGGTTCATAAGTGGACCCGGAATCCGCAGGGGCGCTGACGGTCACATCCTCGCCGGGATTGAGCGGCACCACCTGGCCGGGCGCAACTTCATATTCCTCGTCGGGTGGGGCGAGGGAGTTAGGGCGTCCGCGCCGTCCGGTAGCGCCCCGGTTCGGCGCTGGCCCGCGAGGACAGAAAGCGGTGTTGATCCGCCCATTCCGACACCATCAGGTCCGGGTCGGGCCGCATGCCCCGGCGC
>JAYSQA010000105.1:0-8018 GCA_043721775.1 Rhodobacterales bacterium | reverse complement strand
GTCGAAGAAATGGTCAACTACTTCCCCTATGACCTGCCGCGGCCCAAAGCCGATGCCCCGTTTGAACCCTCGGTTTCCGTCATGCAAACTCCGTGGAACCCCAATACCCGCCTTGTCATCATCGCGCTGCAAGGCCGCGCAGTCACCGAACGCCCAGCCCTGAACCTTGTCTTCCTGATCGACACCTCCGGCAGCATGGAGGCTGCGAACAAACTGCCGCTGCTGAAGCAAAGTCTGGCTCTGATGCTGCCCAAACTGCAACCACAAGACCGCGTGGCCATCGTCACCTATGCCGGTTCAGCCGGAGAAGTCCTTGCCCCCACCCCCGCCACTGACCGCGCCACGATCCTGAACGCGCTCGAAAATCTGGCCGCCGGGGGCGCCACCGCCGGGGCTGAAGGCTTGACGCTGGCCTATCGGGTGGCAGATCAGATGGCCGAAAAGGGCCGGGTTTCGCGGGTGCTGCTGGCGACGGATGGCGATTTCAACGTCGGCATCGACAACCCCGACGACCTGAAGACCTTCATCGCCGCCAGGCGCGACTCGGGCACTTATCTTTCGGTGCTTGGCTTCGGGCGCGGCAATCTGGATGACGCCACGATGCAGGCCCTCGCCCAGAACGGTAATGGCACCGCCGCTTACATCGACACGCTCAGCGAAGCGCAAAAGGTCTTGGGCGACCAGTTGACCGGAGCCCTTTTTCCCATCGCCAACGATGTGAAGATCCAGGTTGAATGGAACCCCGCCCAAGTCGCCGAATACCGCCTGATCGGCTACGAAACCCGGGCCCTGCGGCGTGAGGATTTCAACAATGACAAGGTCGATGCCGGCGACATCGGCGCTGGCCTGCAAGTGACCGCCCTTTACGAGGTCGCAGCCCCCGGCAGCCCGGCCATCCTGAATGATGCCCTGCGCTATGCGCCCGCCCCGGAAATCACTGGCCCGAATGAGCTTGGCTTCCTGCGCCTGCGCTTTAAGGAGCCGGGGCAAACCGTGTCGCACCTGATCGAAACCGCAATCACCCCTGATGCCCCCGCCACACCTGAAGCCCACTTCGCTGCCGCCATCGCAGGCTTTGGGCAACTGCTGGAACACTCCACCTATCTGGAAAACTGGGGCTACGATCAGGCCATCGCGCTGGCCAGTACGTCCAAAGGGGCTGACCCCTATGGCTACCGGGCCGAAGCGGTGACCCTGATGCGTCTGGCACAAAGCCTGTCGCGGTAAGGTGTAGGATGGGCCGTCGGCCCATGTTCCCAAACGAAAAGGCCCGGGAACTCCCGGGCCGTCCACATCACTGCGACAGGATCAGGAAACCTTGGCTTCCAGTGCCTTGACCTGACTTTGACCAATCTCGATCCGGCGCGGTTTCAACGCCTCGGGCGTTTCGCGAACAAGGTCAATCGACAGCATCCCGTTCTCATGTACAGCCCCCGTCACACGCACATGATCAGCCAGCGTAAAGCGGCGTTCAAAGGCGCGGGTGGCGATGCCACGGTGCAAGTAGGCCCTCTCAGGCGTCTCGGTCGCGCGTTTGGCCGACACCACCAGCCCGCCTTCCTTCACCTCAACCGACAGTTCATCCGAAGCGAACCCGGCAACGGCGATTGAAATCCGATAGGCATCTTCAGCCGTCTTCTCGATGTTGTAAGGCGGATAGGTCGGCTGTGCGACATCCGCGCTCAAAGCGCGGTCCATCAGACCGGCGATCCGGTCAAAGCCAACGGTGGCACGGTAAAGCGGAGCGAAATCAAAAGTTTGCATGGCATCCTCCTTGGAGCGATACATAAGGCCCTCCGAATGGACGGGCGGTTGATGGCCGGACCCATCTGGCATCCGGCACCATGCATATCTGGGAAAACCCCTTGCGGCTTTCAAGGGGGGCCAAAGGCTAAGCCTTGCCTTTGCCCCCAGCTTTGTCAGATCAGAACTTGTAGCCCAGCTTCACGGTCAGCGCCGTGTCCTTAAGCGTCACGCCCGAGTTGTTGAAGTCATTGTAGCGGTTGGCCGACAGTTCGCCACCGATCGTCCACTGCTGGTTCAGCGCATAGTCGGCACCGATCCCCAAGGTATATCCGGTGTCCGTACCGCTGACCCCTGCCAAGGTAGCCTTGGCCCGTGCAACCCCGACATCGCCGTAAACCAGCGTCCGGCCGAAGTCCTTGCCGACGATCAGTTTCAGCGCTGTTGTGTTCTTGATGGTTCGGTCGGCGGCACCGACGTTGATGTTGTCCCGGTCATAGCTCAGTTCACCACCCACGACGAGTGTGCCGATCTCGGAACGATACCCAAGGTTGACCCCTCCGATATGCATTTTTCCGTCCTGACCAAGGGGCTTGGTCGTGGATTTGCCATAGCCGAGTGACACACCGGCATACAATCCAGTCCAGTCACCCGGCTGAACGGCCTGCATCACAGGGGCGGCCATGCTGACCGGCGGCTCCATCGTCGGCGTCGCCGGGCCGCCAGCCATGGCTGCAACTGGCGCTCCAAAGAAGATAAGGGCCGAGAGTGCGATACGTTTCATTTTTCTGCTCCATTGGCAATTTCGGCATCTGGCGACAATGCCAGCAGACCCACCCATAAGGGTGGGACCTCGTCCGACCCGCTACCAGTGCCTGACAGAACACGTCCGCTTGTTATTGACTGCCGCCGCAGCATTTCGGCTGAATCCAGCCAAGTCATTGAAAGAGTTTGGCAAGTTATCGCTGACACCGCCATGTAACCCAGTTTTCAGGGGAAACCATTTTGCAATTGCAGCGTTATGCAACCCTCTTTTGCCGGACGGCTTCGCCTGCAACAGGGCGGCATCCTGACCCATCATCGCAGCAAACGCCGTTTCGCCTTTCGCCCGGTTCCAGCCCTTGGTGTTTCCACGCCTCAGGGCGTGTCGGTCACCAAAGGCTTGACGAACTTCGCACCGCCGCCCAATCCGCCTGACAGGATCTGCACATGCGACAGATCGCCCGTCGAGCTTTCACCGGCCTCCAACGCGTCCATCAGCTTGCCCAAGGGGATTTGCAGCGCTGAGCCCAGCGAGACCCGTTTGCCATCCACCTCGGCCTTGGCCGAGATGACGGACGCCACCAGCGGCACCCCATCCCGCATCACAAAGACCGGCGCACCCGAAGACCCGAAGTCGACATCGCAGGTCATCACCAGAATGCCGGTCTGTTTGTCCATCACCGTGCATTGCTGCTGAAGCGAGGGGTTGTCGGCCCGATCCTGCCCGTAAGACACCACTGCCACCAGGTCTCCGGCGTTGGGCGTATCCGCGATGCCGAAGGGCTTCACCGAACTCCGCAGAATCGGCTGGTCCAGTTCAATCAGCGCCACGTCGTCGGCCACCCGGTCCAGCGAATCGTCCGCGCCATACACATAATCCGGTTGTGCCACGGCCTGTTTGACGCCGCGGTACGCCTCGGCCCGGTTGTTGCGCCACCCGGCGAGGAATTTGATTTGCGTCGGGTCAATCCGCGCCCCGGTTTCCTTGTCGAACAGACAATGCGCCGCCGTCAACACCAGTTGTGGCGCAATCAGCGCGCCGGTGCAAAAGCCCCGATCGCCCAGCACCAGCTTGCCAACGGCCTCCCAGCCGCGGTTGTCGTTCAGCGTTTGTAGCTTGACCAGTGGCTGGTCCGCGAAGGCGGGCAGGACAGTCAGCGCCAGAAGTATCAGGAAACGCATGTAACCTCCGGTTTCGGCTGTTGCCTAGCCGGTCAGATGGGCAGCATTGCGGCGCTTATCTGGCGCAGTGCGGACGGCACCGGCCCGCCCGTCGCCCAATCCAGCAAGCTTACCGTGTGCACCACCGGCACCCCCGCCGCCTGCCCGATCTGGATCATGCAGCCCAGATTGCCCGCCGCAATCACATCGGGCTTGCGCGCCATCAGGGTCGCCACCTTGCGCTGGCGCAGTTCGCCGGAAATCTCGGGTTGCAGGATGTTGTACGTACCAGCCGAGCCGCAGCACAGGTGACTGTCCGCAGGCTCGCTGACCTTGAACCCCACGGCCTTCAGCAAGTCTTTCGGCAGGCTCTTGATCTTCTGGCCATGCTGCAACGAACACGCCGAGTGGTAAGCCACCGCCATCCCCTTCGCCTGACTTACCGCCTGACCCGCAGGCAAACCCACAGGCAGACCCAAAGCCAGGATCACCTCGCTGACATCCTTTGCCAACCCCGCCACCGTCGCCGCATCGCCCGAAAGGGTGTCCCGCGCGAACAGATGCCCGTAATCCTTGATCGTCGTCCCGCAGCCCGATGTGTTGATGACCAAAGCATCCAAGCCCTCGCTCCGATGCTCGGCCATCACGGCATTGACCATGCTGCGTGCAAAAGGCAGTGCCGCATCCCCCTTGCCCATATGCAAGGGCAAGCCACCACAGCAGCGCATGTTGCGGGGCACCACAACCTCGGCCCCCAGCCGTGTCAGCAGGCGGATCGTGGCGTCGTTGATCTCGGTATCCAGCGCCTTCTGCACGCAGCCCGTCATCAAAGCCACCCGCATCTTGCGGGGGCCTACGGCCGCAAACACCTGCGCATCATCGTTCCGGCTGACCGGAGGCAAGCGCTTCGGCGCCAGTTTCAGCATCGCCTTGATCCGCGCATCCGGCACCCATCCCGCGAAAGGCCGCACCAGACGCGCCGCGAAAAGCGCCAGCCGAAAGCGCGTCGGATAGGGCATCACCCGCACCAGAACCGCCCGCAACAGCCGGTCCATGAGGGGCCGCTTGAAGGTCTTGTCCACATGCGCCCGCCCCATGTCGATCAGATGGGCGTAGTCGACGCCCGAGGGGCATGTTGTCGTACAGGCCAGACACGACAGGCACCGGTCAATATGTTTGGCCGTCCTGGCATCCGCCGCCCGGCCACTTTCCAGCATCTCCTTGATCAGGTAAATCCGGCCGCGCGGGCTATCCAGTTCGTCGCCCAGCACCTGATAGCTGGGGCAGGTCGCGGTACACAGCCCGCAATGCACACAACTGCGCAGGATCTTGTTGGCCTCTGCCAGCGTGGGGTCCGCCAATTGCGCATCGGTGAAGAAGGTCTGCATCAGCCCCGAACCCCTTGCTCGAAAATCCCTGCGTTCAGGATCCCACGCGGATCGAACTTCGCCCGCAAGGCCCGGCTCAACGCCGCTACCCCCGGCGCTTCCGGATGAAACACCGCAGCCCCCGCGCCCCGCACCAAAGTCGCATGCCCCACCCCGGCCAACGCCCCCCGGATGTCCGAAGCGCCGCCATCCGCCACTCCCCGCACCACAATCCAGATCAAACCGCCGCCCCAGTCAAAGGTCGCCTCATGCTCCACCCCCGCCAGCGCGGCCATTACAGCCTCCGCCGCCGTAGGCTTGCATGACACCCGCCACAAGGCCCCCTCGCCCAGCCCGCCGCCATCGCGAACCGCAGCCCAGTGCGCCGTCCCCTCAACCTCCACCCAATCGCCGCCCAGCAAGGCCCGCAAAACCCGCGCCCGGTAGCGAACCGAGGCCGCCATCCCCTCAATCCGCAGCAGCGCGCCAAAGCGCCCATAAGCCGCGCCCGAAACCTCAAACGGCGATCCCAACGCCCGCCGCAACAGCCCCAGCCCTTCCGCCATCGGCACCGAAGCTTGCAACGTCACCTGCGCCTCGGGCACCGCCTGCACCTTGAACGCCACCTCCGAGATCACGCCCAACGTCCCATGGCTTCCCGCCATCAGCTTCACCAGATCAAGCCCCGTGACATTCTTCATCACCCGCCCGCCCGATTTCACCACGTCCCCCATCCCATCAACAAACCGCACCCCCAACAGATGATCCCGCGCCGCCCCCACCTGCACCCGCCGAGGCCCGCAGGCATTCACCGCCACCACCCCGCCCAACGTCGAAACGCCAATCCGCCTCAGAACCCGCCGCAAATCCGGCACCTCAAACGCCAATCGCTGCCGCTCGCCCGCCAGCATGGCTTCCACCTCCGCCAAGGGCGTTCCTGCCCCCGCCACCAGGGTCAGCGCCCCCGGCTCATAAAGCCTGATGCCCGAAAGCCCTGACGTCTCCAACACCGCGCCACACCCAAACGCCACGCCACGAGTCCCCCCGCCGCGCAACGACAAAGGCCCCAAGGCCGCCCGCACCAACTCACTCAGTTCCGCTTCACTCGCAGGCTTCATCGCGTCTTTCATTTGTTCATAAATATCCCACGGGGGTCCGGGGGTGTGAAACCCCCGGCGGTTTCAACCGGCACGCCGATTGGCGGTCACATCCAACGGAAACACCTTCGCCGGATTGAGCAGCCACAAGGGATCAAACACATCCTTGACCCGCAACTGTGCCTCCAGATCGGCGGCATTGAACTGCACATGCATCAGATCGCGCTTCTCTACACCCACGCCATGTTCGCCGGTCAGGCAGCCGCCCACCTCGACGCACAACTTCAGAATATCGGCGCCCAGCTGTTCGCAGGTCTCCAACTGGCCCGGTTCATTGGCGTTGTACAAGATCAGCGGGTGCATGTTGCCGTCGCCAGCATGAAACACATTCGCCACCGATAGCCCGACAGCCGCTGACATCTCGGCAATCCGCCGCAGCACGTAAGGCAGTTCAGACACCGGGATCGTCCCGTCCAGACACATGTAGTCTGAAATCTGCCCCATCGCCCCAAAGGCGCTTTTCCGTCCAAGCCAGATCTTGCGGCTTTCCTCCTCTGACCCGCTTTCCCGGTAGGCCACCGGCGAATGCCGCAGGGCAATCTCTTTGATGCGCGCCAGTTGTGCGTCAATTTCAGGATCGCTGCCTTCAACCTCGACAATCAGCAACGCCTCGCAATCCGGATAGCCAGCATGCGCGAAATCTTCGCAGGCGCGGATGCAGGGCCGGTCCATGAATTCAATCGCCACCGGCAGGATGCCCGCCCGGATCACATCGGCCACACAAGCCCCCGCCACCTCATTCGAGGCGAACCCCATCAGCACCGGCCTTGCACCTTCAGGTTTCGGCAGGATGCGCAGGTAAGCTTCCGTCACCACACCCAACTGCCCCTCGGACCCACAGATCACCCCCAGCAAATCCAACCCCGGCGCGTCGCTCCACGGCCCGCCAATCTCGACCACCTCACCGCTCATCAAGACCATGGTGACGCCCAGCAGGTTATTCGTCGTGACGCCATACTTCAGGCAATGCGCCCCGCCCGAGTTCATGGCGATATTCCCAGCAATCGCACAGGCCAACTGGCTTGACGGGTCTGGTGCATAAAACCAGCCGTCCGCTTCCACCGCCCCGGTCACGGCCAGATTGGTCCGCCCGGTCTGCACCCGGATAAACCGGTTCTCGTAATCCGTCTCGATCACGGCATTCATCCGCGCCACACCAAGCACCACGCAATCCGCCGTCGGAAAGCTCCCCCCGGCCAGACTGGTGCCAGACCCGCGCGGCACCACCTTCACCCCCAACGCGCTGCACAGCCGCAAAATCGCCGAAACCTCGGTGGTCGAACGTGGCAGCACCACCGCCAAGGGCGCGCAGCGATAAGCGGTCAGGGCATCGCATTCATAGGCCCGCGTCTCAGCCGGGTCAGAGATCACGCCATCATCCGGCAACACCGCACGCAATCGGGCGATAATCCTGTCGCGGGCCGACAGAACGGCCTGATCCGGCAACGGCATGTCCATGAGCATCTCCTTTTGCGTCAAGGTTACGGGTGCAAGACGCCACTGGCAAGGATCGCCGCAGCCCGCTAGGCTTGCGTCATGAATTTACTCGCGACGCTGGAAGACACCTTCACAGGCTTTGACACAGCGGCGTTGCTGCTGCTGATTCTGCTTTGGCTTGCTACCGGGATTCTGGCCGAACATCCGCCAAGCTGGCGGCCCTCTGTCTCTCATCTGATGAAAGACTACCGACGCCGCTGGATGGTGGAATTCCTGACCCGAGAGCCGCGCATCTTCGACATCTCGCTGATCGACTCCTTGCGCCAGGGCACCGCCTTCTTCGTTTCTGGCTCGATGATCGCCATCGGTGGCGGGGGGGGGGGGATCGGGA